>NZ_JBXSQG010000031.1:0-1015 GCF_057063545.1 Gilliamella sp. X-23 | reverse complement strand
ACCTTATAACCTAAATAATCAGCACCTTGCCGACATAGTTGTAAATGTTGTTTTCTGGGATGAAGTTGTAATTTTAGCTGTGTGGTAAGAAATTGGTTAATTTGTTGTTTCCATGCTAATAATTGTTTAGCCGAATTGCCGAGTATAAAAAGGTCATCCATATAACGCACATAACCTTTTATTTTTAATTGATGTTTTATAAAGTGGTCAAGCGGATTTAAATATAAATTAGCAAAAAGTTGGCTACTTGCTGAACCAATCGGAATCCCTGTATCCGGAGGAGATGACGCTAATCGCTTATGTTTGGGAATGGTTTCTAATAATGCTCTGCTACCGCTAACAACATAAGCAGATTGTGCGACATTTTGTAGTAATATTTTACTTGATACATAGGCAATTAATGATTGGTTATGGGGTGCATGTTTTTTTAATAAGGTTAACCAGTTATTGAGTAATGTTGGGCGATGAATTGAGTTGAAATAATTTTGAATATCGAGCTGTAAATAGTAAGTATTATTGGGTCTACGCATTAATTGTTGTACTCGCTTTACGGCATATAAAGTACCTTTACCAATACGATTAGAGTAAGAGTCTTCAATAAAGTGAGGACTAATAATTGGCTCAGCTTGGTTTACTAACCAACATTGCAATAATCTGTCACGATAAGCAGGTGCATAGATTTCGCGTAGCTTTGGGTCGCAAACGGCAAAACGTGTATAGGTGCTTGGTTGGTACTTTTGGTTCAGTACATCGTTTGCTAACTCGTTACACAGTTCGGCAATATTTAAAAATGACAAAGATTTTTGTAAACTTTGTGCGGTTTGTGTGGCTGCATTTAATAATTGTTTTGTGAGGTTATTATGCATAATGAATTGCCTAATCCTATTAAATCAACTTTTGTTCAACCTAAAATATTTAATGATTTAGTGACATTATACCAATGCTATTGGCAAACGCATTGCCACTTACCAAAGTCCTTTAAATTTACCACTGGCGAAGCGATATTGACCGAGCT
>NZ_JBXSQG010000030.1:0-1151 GCF_057063545.1 Gilliamella sp. X-23 | reverse complement strand
ACAGTACGACCACCTTCACGAATCGCAAAACGTAAGCCGTCTGCCATCGCGATTGGGTGAATTAATGATACTGTCATTTTGATGTTATCACCAGGCATTACCATTTCTACGCCTTCTGGTAATTCGATAGTACCAGTTACGTCAGTTGTACGGAAGTAGAACTGTGGACGGTAACCTTTGAAGAATGGAGTGTGACGACCACCTTCATCTTTACTTAAGATATACACTTCTGATTCGAAATCAGTATGTGGAGTGATTGAACCTGGTTTTGCAAGTACTTGACCACGTTCGATTTCTTCACGTTTTGTACCACGTAGTAATACACCAACATTTTCACCCGCACGACCTTCGTCAAGCAATTTACGGAACATTTCAACACCAGTACAAGTTGTTTTAGCAGTTGGTTTGATACCAACGATTTCAACTTCTTCACCAACTTTGATGACACCGCGTTCAACACGGCCAGTTACTACTGTACCACGACCTGAAATTGAGAATACGTCTTCAATTGGTAATAGGAATGGTTTGTCGATATCACGCTCTGGCTCTGGAATGTAGCTGTCTAATGCTTCAGCTAATTCAACAATTTTGTCTTCCCATGCTGCATCGCCTTCTAACGCTTTAAGCGCTGAACCACGAATAACTGGTGTATCATCACCTGGGAAATCATATTGAGATAGAAGTTCACGTACTTCCATTTCAACTAATTCTAATAACTCTTCGTCATCAACCATATCACATTTGTTTAAAAATACGATGATGTAAGGAACACCTACTTGACGACCTAAAAGGATGTGCTCACGAGTTTGTGGCATAGGACCATCTGTTGCTGCTACGACTAAGATAGCACCGTCCATTTGTGCCGCACCAGTGATCATGTTTTTAACATAGTCAGCATGGCCCGGGCAGTCTACGTGTGCGTAGTGACGAGTTGGTGTGTCATATTCAACGTGTGAAGTGTTGATGGTGATACCACGTGCTTTTTCTTCTGGTGCGTTATCGATTTGATCGAATGCACGCGCTTGACCGCCGTATTTTTTAGCAAGTACAGAAGTAATTGCCGCAGTTAAAGTTGTTTTACCATGGTCAACGTGGCCGATTGTACCAACGTTAACGTGGGGTTTTGTACGTTCAAATTTTTCTTTAGACAT
>NZ_JBXSQG010000029.1:0-1287 GCF_057063545.1 Gilliamella sp. X-23 | reverse complement strand
CATTACATGACTTCTCTTTATTTATTTGATTTTACCCCTGAGCCACCGCCATCGACACTTTCAGCGTCGCCGGCGGCGGGGGCGGCGCGATTGTGGCTTCGCCGCAACAGCGCAACCCTAAGGGAAATGCCCCAACTTACGCGGGGGCGTTATTCTTTGTTAGATTGTCCTCTCAGGCTCCATAACCGCCCCCGCGGCCTAAGGATTAAGGAATAAGAAATAAAAGCTAAGGTGCGGTGCAAACAGCGTAATGACTGTAGGAAACGCTGCCGCTGCCAACGTCGCCGTTGTGCGAGTTGACAGAGAACCCATCGCTACCTGCTGCGTCACTCGTCCAGTAGTAGTGGGCGACGAAGCCCGCATCAGCGTAGCTGTTCAGGCTGCCCCACTCCGTGAAAAATCCTGCACCTATGTGACGCATATAATGATTACCAGATGAACTAGGTACTGCGCCAGAAATAGGATAACTACCAGTTCTGACTGCATTGGTTAAATCCCTTACCCTAACAGGACGATAACCCAAATCACGACACCAAGATATTTGATTAGACTGAGTATCCTTTTTATAACCCCGATGGACGAACCACTGCCTCAACACAAATCCATAACGAACCTCATTACCACCTCTATCCCTACCCACCAACTCAAATGTCTGCGGCAAAGATAGCGACGGAGTAAGCCGACTAGGACTACTTGAATTTATCTGAGAACTACTTGCCCTAGGACCCCTTAATGTTACCCGTGTTACATTACTAGATTTATCTCTAATCCATTGATCGGCTTGGACAGTACGTCCATCTGGGTCTGTGAATGTACCAGAACGCGGCATTGTCCAACTCACCGTTGCCCTTATACTACCACCTGTGTTAACTGTCCAACTCAACTGACTTGCATCGATTCCACCAACATCCAAATCAAAATACAATCCATCTGAACCTGTAGTTGGAAAGTTTAACTCGTAAGATGATGGACTTGTTGACTGAACTAAAAAACCCTTTTTGGGGTCCCATATGCTAGCTGGGCCTGCGTACTTGGAATCGTCACGGGTACGACCCCAAGGGGAAGAAACATTATCACCAGTACCACCTAAGTACAAATTCGGCCTGACCGAACAAATAACCGGCTGTGACGACAAAGTGATATAATACTCCGCCGTCCCTCCGTAAAATCGACCACCTCTTGGCACACCATAACGAGTCTCTAAAGTCCCCCCTGTACTACTTAAAGTTAACTTATAAGGCGCTTTACATAGACTTAATGTATCACTACGACTAACGATAGTGCCAT
>NZ_JBXSQG010000028.1:0-2206 GCF_057063545.1 Gilliamella sp. X-23 | reverse complement strand
CCAAAGCGTGGGTTGTCAGGGAATTCGCTTTAATTCCCTGACTCGGACGTGATCACTGTAACCATTTTATTCGCCAAAGGTCAAAACGTCCGAAACCTTGCCATACTATAAATAGACCACAAATTTAAACCGCAACAGCGCAACCCTAAGGGAAAACGCCCCAACTTGCGCGGGGGCGTTATTCTTTGTTAGATTGTCCTCTAAGGCACCATAACCGCCCCGCGGACCAAGGATTAAGGACTAAACGCTAAAAACTAAGGTGCGGCGCAAACAGCATACTCACGGTCGCTAGCGCTGACTATGTAGGCGTTGCCGATGCCTGAGTAGACATAGAAGCCACCGCTACCTGCTGCATCGCTTATCCAATAGCCGTTGAGGACGAAGCCCGCACCAGCGTAGTTGTTCATTCTGCCCCACTCCGTGAAAAACCCTGCACCTATGTGACGCATATAAGTATTATTAGATGAACTAGGTGTGGCGCCAACAGAACCTTGGCAAGATGAACCAGAATTCCAACCAGAACAAACCGCATTGGTTAAATCTCTTACCCTAGGCATCCGATAGCCCAAACGACTACACCAAGTGGAGTGGTTAGACCGATTATCAAGTACATTACCTCGATTGACGAACCACTGCTTTAACACAAATCCATACCTCACTTCATCACCACGACCGTCTCTGCCCACCAACTCAAAGGTCTGTGGCAAAGAAGGGACGGTAAGCCTACTAGGACTACTTGAGCTTATTTGACTACTACTTGCCCTAGGACCACTTAACGTTACCCGTGTTACATTCTTGGATTTATCAGTAATCCATTGATCGGCTTGGACAGTTCTTCCTGCAGGGTCTGTGAATGTACCAGAACGCGGCCTTGTCCAACTCACCGTCGCACCTAGACTGCCACTTGTGTTAACTGTCCAATTCAACTGACTTCCATCGATACCTGCTGGCAACTCCAAATCAAAATACAACCCATCAGCACCCGTTGTAGGAAAGTTTTGGTCATAAGATGATGAACGCGTTGACTGAGTTAAAAAACCCTTTGTAGGACTCCATATGTTAGATGGGCCTGCGTAGCGAGGATTGTCGATAGAATCGATGCCAGTAGTACCACCATATAACAAATTCGGCCTTGCCGACTGCATAAAAACCAAACAATTTGCATTTGGTTTGAAATAATAATACTCCCTGTCATTAGTGGTTGAAAATACACGACGATTTGGCACGCCATACTGTGTAGTTAAACTAGCACCATCGGGATTTAAACCTATTGTTACCCTATAAGGCGCCTTACATGCATCTAATGTATCATTAGGACGTACAGTATTTCCATTCTTATCCTCTAATGAAAGCCATAAAGTCCCTGTCGCCGTTACACCATTAGTCCCCTGTCCATCTCCATCATCATCTCCCCAATAATGATAAGTATTGACTAAATCATTTAAACGCACAAAAGTGATCGATGGTGGAAAAATAGTCTTTATCTCACCCAAAGTACGCCATGTTGATAATACTATTGGATTTGTCCTACTTGATGTATTCGTTGACGGCGTGACCTTTGCACCATAAGGCAACGTAATGGAGAACAACGATTCAAGGTCTGTTACCTTGGTTTGGCCTCCATCAGATGTTAAATACGGCCCACTCCCCTCAATGACCCTTGAGGTTTGCACTGTTAAGGCCTGTGCACCAAATGAACACAACCAAAACAATAACGCCGCAATCCATAACGGAGACTTTGATATGAACGATAAAAGATTGAATCTCTGCCTCGACAACAACCCTACCGATAAACTCGGCGAGCTCACTAAGCTAGATGATTTCGGTGATAAAAATAAGAATGGAGTCTGATTTTGACTACGATGATATTGAAAAAGATTTAGGGCGTAGGTTTGGCAGGCCAGATGCCAGATGCCAGATGCCGATTATGATAGCGCATTTCGATTATCCTGTCAAGTAAATTTTTGTTTTATTTGAATTTTTTATAATTGACCGCTCAACTAATGAGCACTCCCTTGCTTTAAAAGCGCTTAAATTATAACCGGTTGAGTAATAATGCGCTAGGTTTTTTGTTAAATATTTGTAAAGTTTTGTTAAGCGTATAAAGTTGAGCTTTTGGTGGCGTGTTTTGGGGAATGGTTTTGGTGAGGTTTTTTGGATAAAAAACAGCCAAAAAAACTTTAATAAAATCAATACCTTTTCTGAC
>NZ_JBXSQG010000027.1:2250-5597 GCF_057063545.1 Gilliamella sp. X-23 | reverse complement strand
AATTTAAAAGTCTGGCGGCACCCTACTCTCACATGGGTAATACCCACACTACCATCGGCACTACGGCGTTTCACTTCTGAGTTCGGCATGGGGTCAGGTGGGACCACCGCGCTATTACCGCCAGACATATCCTGTCTTCTTTTCAATTGGCACATTATCTCATATCAGCACCAATCGCTCAATCCGGAACAAACTGTTATTTCAACTTTTATTCTATCAATCGCGTAACCCCAAAACAACTCCGAGTTGTAAGGTTAAGACTCTCGGTTCATTAGTATCAGTTAGCTCAATGTATCACTACACTTACACACCTGACCTATCTACGTCTTAGTCTCAAACGGACCTTACTGAATCTCTTCAGGGAAAACTCATCTCAAGGCTAGTTTCGTGCTTAGATGCTTTCAGCACTTATCTATTCCGCACGTAGCTACCGGGCAATGCAATTGGCATCACAACCCGAACACCAGCGGTGCGTTCACTTCGGTCCTCTCGTACTAGAAGCAAACCCTCTCAATTTTCCTACGCCCATGGCAGATAGGGACCGAACTGTCTCACGACGTTCTAAACCCAGCTCGCGTACCACTTTAAACGGCGAACAGCCGTACCCTTGGGACCTACTTCAGCCCCAGGATGTGATGAGCCGACATCGAGGTGCCAAACACCGCCGTCGATATGAACTCTTGGGCGGTATCAGCCTGTTATCCCCGGAGTACCTTTTATCCGTTGAGCGATGGCCCTTCCATTCAGAACCACCGGATCACTATGACCTACTTTCGTACCTGCTCGAGCCGTCACTCTCGCAGTCAAGCTAGCTTTTGCCATTGCACTAACCTCCTGATGTCCGACCAGGATTAGCTAACCTTCGTGCTCCTCCGTTACTCTTTGGGAGGAGACCGCCCCAGTCAAACTACCCACCAGACAGTGTCCCTTACCTCGATTCAGAAGTATAGGTTAGAACATCAAACATTAAAGGGTGGTATTTCAAGGACGACTCCACACACACTAGCGTGCATGCTTCTTTGTCTCCCACCTATCCTACACATTAAGGCTCAATGTTCACTGTCAAGCTATAGTAAAGGTTCACGGGGTCTTTCCGTCTTGCCACGGGTACACCGCATCTTCACGGCAATTTCAATTTCACTGAGTCTCGGGTGGAGACAGCCTGGCCATCATTACGCCATTCGTGCAGGTCGGAACTTACCCGACAAGGAATTTCGCTACCTTAGGACCGTTATAGTTACGGCCGCCGTTTACTGGGGCTTCGATCAAGAGCTTCTGCTTACGCATAACCCCATCAATTAACCTTCCAGCACCGGGCAGGCGTCACACCGTATACGTCCACTTTCGTGTTTGCACAGTGCTGTGTTTTTATTAAACAGTTGCAGCCAGCTGGTATCTTCGACTGACTTCACCTACATCCGCGTGGGATTTCAATTACCGTCAGCGTGCCTTCTCCCGAAGTTACGGCACCATTTTGCCTAGTTCCTTCACCCGAGTTCTCTCAAGCGCCTGAGTATTCTCTACCTGACCACCTGTGTCGGTTTCGGGTACGATTAACTATAACCTGAAGCTTAGAGGATTTTCCTGGAAGCAGGGCATCAATTACTTCACTGCCTTAGCAGCTCGTCATCACACCTCAGCGTCTTAGTGACCGGATTTGCCTAATCACACGCCTACATGCTTAACCCACCATCCAATAGATGGTAAACCTAGCCTTCTTCGTCCCCCCATCGCAGTTATAGCCAGTACGGGAATATTAACCCGTTTCCCATCAGATACGCCCTTCGGCCTCTCCTTAGGGGTCGACTCACCCTGCCCCGATTAACGTTGGACAGGAACCCTTGGTCTTCCGGCGAGCGGGCTTTTCACCCGCTTTATCGTTACTTATGTCAGCATTCGCACTTCTGATACCTCCAGCATGCCTCACAACACACCTTCTACGGCTTACAGAACGCTCCCCTACCCAATACACTTACGTGCACTGCCGCAGCTTCGGTGCATAGTTTTAGCCCCGTTACATCTTCCGCGCAGGCCGACTCGACTAGTGAGCTATTACGCTTTCTTTAAATGATGGCTGCTTCTAAGCCAACATCCTAGCTGTCTAAGCCTTCCCACTTCGTTTCCCACTTAACTATGACTTTGGGACCTTAGCTGGCGGTCTGGGTTGTTTCCCTCTTCACGACGAACGTTAGCACCCGCCGTGTGTCTCCCATGATTAAACTTGTCAGTATTCGGAGTTTGCATCGGGTTGGTAAGCCGGGATGGCCCCCTAGCCGAAACAGTGCTCTACCCCCAACAGTTACTCATGAGGCGCTACCTAAATAGCTTTCGGGGAGAACCAGCTATCTCCCGGTTTGATTGGCCTTTCACCCCCAGCCACAGGTCATCCGCTAATTTTTCAACATTAGTCGGTTCGGTCCTCCAGTTAGTGTTAACCAACCTTCAACCTGCCCATGGCTAGATCACCGGGTTTCGGGTCTATACCCTGCAACTTAACGCACAGTTAATACTCGGTTTCCCTTCGGCTCCCCTATTCGGTTAACCTTGCTACAGAATATAAGTCGCTGACCCATTATACAAAAGGTACGCAGTCACTACTACCTAATGGCAGCAGCTCCCACTGATTGTACGTACACGGTTTCAGGGTCTATTTCACTCCCCTCCCGGGGTTCTTTTCGCCTTTCCCTCACGGTACTGGTTCACTATCGGTCAATCAGGAGTATTTAGCCTTGGAGGATGGTCCCCCCTTCTTCAGACAGGATATCACGTGTCCCGCCCTACTCTATAAGCTTCCACATATCGCACCTTCGTGTACGGGACTTTCACCCTCTATCGTGCGACTTTCCAGACGCTTCCACTAATACTATATGCTACCCGCTTGGGCTACTCCCCTTTCGCTCGCCGCTACTTAGGGAATCTCGGTTGATTTCTTTTCCTCGGGGTACTTAGATGTTTCAGTTCTCCCGGTTCGCCTCATATAACTATGAATTCATTATATGATAGTGTAGTCTCCTACACTGGGTTTCCCCATTCGGACATCGACGGCTATAGCGCTTTTTATCAGCTCACCGTCGCTTTTCGCAGATTAACACGTCCTTCTTCGCCTCTGATTGCCTAGGCATCCACCGTGTACGCTTAATTTCTTAACCTTACAACTCACAGTTGTCTTGGTTTTAATTACGCTTTTTTCTCTTTCTTTATGTCTCTACCTTTATTAATTCAATCTAACTAATCGTTATCGCTAACGTTTAATCAAATAACTCAATAAATGCATTACACAAGAACGAGAACTCGTTTCTTTCAGCTTGTTCCTAATTGTTAAAGAGCTTTATCTTTCTATTTACTTA
>NZ_JBXSQG010000027.1:0-1784 GCF_057063545.1 Gilliamella sp. X-23 | reverse complement strand
CTCTTCTAAACAAACAATCTGTGTGAACACTTACGAGCTCTTCGTAAGGAGGTGATCCAACCGCAGGTTCCCCTACGGTTACCTTGTTACGACTTCACCCCAGTCATGAACCACACCGTGGTAAACGCCCCCCCGAAGGTTAAGCTATCTACTTCTGGTGCAACCCACTCCCATGGTGTGACGGGCGGTGTGTACAAGGCCCGGGAACGTATTCACCGTGACATTCTGATTCACGATTACTAGCGATTCCGACTTCATGGAGTCGAGTTGCAGACTCCAATCCGGACTTAGACGTACTTTATGAGGTCCGCTTACTCTCGCGAGGTCGCCTCCCTTTGTATACGCCATTGTAGCACGTGTGTAGCCCTGGTCGTAAGGGCCATGATGACTTGACGTCGTCCCCACCTTCCTCCGCTTTATCAACGGCAGTCTCCTTTGAGTTCCCGGCCTAACCGATGGCAACAAAGGATAAGGGTTGCGCTCGTTGCGGGACTTAACCCAACATTTCACAACACGAGCTGACGACAGCCATGCAGCACCTGTCTCACAGTTCCCGAAGGCACTCTCATATCTCTACAAGATTCTGTGGATGTCAAGACCAGGTAAGGTTCTTCGCGTTGCATCGAATTAAACCACATGCTCCACCGCTTGTGCGGGCCCCCGTCAATTCATTTGAGTTTTAACCTTGCGGCCGTACTCCCCAGGCGGTCGATTTATCGCGTTAGCTTCGGAGCCCATCACTCTAGGCAACAAACTCCAAATCGACATCGTTTACAGCGTGGACTACCAGGGTATCTAATCCTGTTTGCTCCCCACGCTTTCGCATCTCAGCGTCAGTATCTGTCCAGAAGGCCGCCTTCGCCACCGGTATTCCTCCACATCTCTACGCATTTCACCGCTACACGTGGAATTCTACCTTCCTCTACAATACTCCAGATAACCAGTTTTAAGTGCAATTCCTAGGTTGAGCCCAGGGCTTTCACACCTAACTTAATTATCCGCCTACATGCCCTTTACGCCCAGTCATTCCGATTAACGCTCGCACCCTCCGTATTACCGCGGCTGCTGGCACGGAGTTAGCCGGTGCTTCTTCTGTAATTAACGTCAATTAACGCACCTATTAGATACGCTACCTTCCTCATCACCGAAAGTACTTTACAACCCGAAGGCCTTCTTCATACACGCGGCATGGCTGCATCAGGGTTCCCCCCATTGTGCAATATTCCCCACTGCTGCCTCCCGTAGGAGTCTGGACCGTGTCTCAGTTCCAGTGTGGCTGGTCATCCTCTCAGACCAGCTAGAGATCGTCGCCTAGGTGAGCCATTACCTCACCTACTAGCTAATCCCATATGGGTTCATCAAATGGCGCATGGCCCGAAAGTCCCATGCTTTGGTCTCACGACATTATACGGTATTAGCAGTCGTTTCCAACTGTTGTCCCCTTCCATTCGGCAGATCCCCATACCTTACTCACCCGTCCGCCACTCGTCATCAAGTGCAAGCACTCATGTTACCGTTCGACTTGCATGTGTTAAGCCTGCCGCCAGCGTTCAATCTGAGCCATGATCAAACTCTTCAATTTAAAGTTTGATGCTCAATAACTGTCTCTGACATATTCAAATGAATCTTCAGTGTCACTTATCAAGACTTAATTTTTAAGTCCGTAGACTTTTCATTCTTCGTCTCGCAAGTGCCCACACAGATTGTCTGTTTCTTCTTTTTAAAGAGCTGACAGCTTTTATATTAACCAAACATTTTACCGCTTTAGTTTGCTGTCTCAAGGG
>NZ_JBXSQG010000026.1:0-11633 GCF_057063545.1 Gilliamella sp. X-23 | reverse complement strand
TGTCTGGCGGTAATAGCGCGGTGGTCCCACCTGACCCCATGCCGAACTCAGAAGTGAAACGCCGTAGTGCCGATGGTAGTGTGGGTATTACCCATGTGAGAGTAGGGTGCCGCCAGACTTTTAAATTAGAGAGAGCCCAGCAGTCATGCTGGGCTTTTTTGCTTTTGCTGTTTTATTTTATTAATATAAATGGTAAAAAATGTCAGAAATGAACACTTTAATAGCCTTTAATAAACCGTTTAATGTGACGACTCAATTTTCGCCACATGAAAAATATCAGACGTTAAAAGAGTTTATAAATTTACCTAATTTCTACCCTGCTGGGCGGTTAGATACCGATAGTGAAGGGTTATTATTGTTAACTAGTGATGGTAAATTACAATCTAAAATTAGTTCACCAAAGTTTAAATTGCCAAAAACTTATTGGGTACAAGTTGAAGGTCTTATTAATCAACAGGCTATAGATAAGCTAAGAACTGGTGTGCAATTAAAAGAATTTTACACACAGCCAGCCACAGTAACCTTTCTTGATGAACCATTGCAGCTATGGAAAAGAGATCCTCCTATTAGAGAACGCAAAACAATACCTACTTCATGGATAAGTATGACAATCTCAGAAGGAAAAAATCGACAAGTCAGAAGGATGTGTGCTGCGGTCGGATTTCCCTGTTTACGCCTAGTGCGTGTGCAGATTGGAAAATATAATCTATTTACTCACCAATTACCATTAAGTGAATGGCGATTTATCACAACTCGAGATCTTTATTTGTAATCAGCGTTATTTATTGGTGATGGATCACAAAATATTGCTTTTACAATCTTTTTAAAAGATCGAATGGATTGGGCTTTATTCTAAAATAAGATACAATGATCTTTAAATGATCGTGGGATAAATTATTTATGATTGAACAAAAAAAAGAAGGGTTTTTCTCCCGTTTAAAAAAAGGTCTTTTTAAGACTAAGCAGAATATTGGATCTGGTTTTTTAAGTCTATTTAAAGGAAAAAAGATCGACGATGCTTTATTTGAAGAGCTAGAAGAACAGTTACTTATTGCTGATGTGGGCTTTGATACAACACAAAAAATTATAGACAACTTAACAAAGCAAGCATCAAGAAAAGAATTAAAAGATGCAGATGCTTTGCATGAGCTGTTAAAACAAGAAATGAAATCTATTTTAGATGGAGTTGATAAACCTCTTGATACTAATAGCCATAATCCATTTGTTATCTTAATGGTTGGTGTTAACGGTGTAGGTAAAACCACGACAATTGGTAAATTAGCCCGTCAATTTCAGCAACAAGGTAAATCAGTTATGCTGGCTGCTGGCGATACATTTCGTGCTGCTGCTGTTGAACAATTGCAAGTTTGGGGGGAACGTAATCATATCCCCGTTATTGCACAGCATACCAATGCAGATTCGGCATCTGTTATTTTTGATGCAATACAAGCAGCAAAAGCAAAGAAAATCGATGTATTGATTGCTGATACTGCTGGTCGATTACAAAACAAATCTCATTTAATGGATGAGTTAAAAAAAATAGTACGAGTGATTAAAAAGCAAGATGAAACAGCGCCTCATGAAATTATGTTAACGATTGATGCAGGTACTGGCCAAAATGCTATTAGCCAAACAAAATTATTTAATGAAGCAGTCGGTGTAACAGGAATGACATTGACTAAATTAGATGGTACAGCAAAAGGTGGTATTATCTTTAGTATTGCAGATCAGTTTAATATCCCTATCCGTTATATTGGTGTGGGTGAAAAAATTGAAGATTTAAGACCTTTTGTTGCAGATGATTTTATCAATGCCTTGTTTGATGAAACATAAGAATAGAGAGAAATCATGATTCAATTTGAGCGTGTAAGTAAAGTTTATTCTGGTGGTAAATCGGCATTACAAAATATAAGCTTTACCCTGTTGTCTGGAGAAATGGCATTTTTAACAGGACATTCTGGCGCAGGTAAGAGTACGCTGATGCGATTAATTTGTGGATTAGAAAAAGCTAATGATGGCAAAGTATTACTAAATGGTATTGATGTTTCTAGTTTAAGGCGACAAGATATGCCTTTTTTGCGTCGCACAATTGGCATGATTTTTCAAGATCATCAATTACTGATGGATCATACCGTCTATGATAATGTAGCTATTCCATTAATTATTTTAGGTAAACCGGCGGAGGAAATTAAAAGGCGCGTGTCTGCCTCTTTAGATAAAGTTGGATTACTAAATAAAATGAAATTTTATCCAATACAGTTATCCGGCGGTGAACAGCAGCGAGTGGGGATAGCTCGAGCAATTGTTAATCGTCCAACTGTCCTGCTTGCTGATGAACCGACTGGTAATTTAGATGATAAACTGTCTAAGGATATTTTAAAACTTTTTGAAGAATTTAACCAAGCAGGCGTAACAGTCTTGATGGCAACCCATAATATGGGGCTTATTCGTCGCAAGCATCATCGAATACTGCATTTAAATCAAGGGTTTTTAGAGGTTAAAAATTAATGAGTTACGCTAATATTAAACCGACTAAATTAAAGAAAAAAGACAGCAATAGTTTTTTTTCACGTTGGAAAAGACAAATTGGCTATGCTTGGCGTAATACTTTTAATGATTTTTCTCAGCATATTTTTGCCTCATTATTGACCGTTTTTGTTATTGCTATCTCAATTACTCTACCTACTATTAGTTATCTACTTTGGAAAAATGCTAATCAAACAGCTCAACAATGGTATCCAACGCCAAATTTAACGGTTTATATTAATAAAGAATTAACACCTGAACAAACAACTGAATTGATCGCTAAACTTAAGTCTTATTCGGAAGTTGAACAAGTGAATTATCTTTCTCGAGAAAAGACAATTGAAGAATTTAAAACATGGTCAGGATTTAGTAGTGCATTGGATTTATTAGATGAAAATCCATTACCCGCTGTCGCAATAATTGTACCGAAAGAAGAAGCAAAAAAAACAGCCATATTGCATCAGTTACAAGCTCAATTACTTAATCTTGATGGCATAGATGATATAAAATTAGATGATAGCTGGTTTACCCGATTAACTGCGTTAACGAATATGGTCAAATCTGTTGTATGGATTATTTCGATATTTATGATTATTGCTGTATCACTTGTAATAGGTAATAGTATTCGCTTAACTATTTTTGCTAGAAAACAAACTATAGTTGTTATGCAATTAATTGGTGCAACAGAAGGTTTTATTTTACGTCCTTTTTTATATAGCGGTATTTTTATTGGTTTTGTTAGCTCTGTTGTTTCGTTGGTATTATCGGAAATATTTATCTTTCAAATAGAATCAATTATATTGAATGTTTCTGATGCTTTTGGAACAATTATTCATATTGAAGGCTTACTATGGGATGAAAGCTTATTAATTATACTTATTACTATCATTATTGGATGGCTTTCATCGTTAGTTGCGACTAAAAAATATTTAAAAATGACACAAATTACCTAGCTATTTTGACGTAACTAATTAAAATGTATATTAGTTTTGGTAAGTATTGAGCCTAGCAAGATCTTTTAGTAATTTTAAATAAAAAATATGAACTAATTTACAACTTGAAGGTCTAATTAATAAGTGAACGTTAGTTTAACGTTTTTAATTGTTGCATTTTATCTATGTAGCAACAACTAGTTAATTTAAAGGGGGAGTTAAATGAGTACTGATATAAAAATGCAAGTAGGTGCTTTAATTCCACAAGGTAATATTGAATCGTACATTCGCGCAGTTAATACCTATCCGATGCTAACAGCAGAAGAAGAAAAATCATTAGGTGAAAAACTTTATTATCATGACGATGTTGATGCAGCAAGACAATTGATATTATCTCATTTGCGTTTTGTTGCGCACATTGCTCGTGGGTATTCAGGTTATGGTTTACCACAAGCTGATTTAATTCAAGAAGGTAATATTGGTTTAATGAAAGCTGTGCGTCGTTTTAATCCAGAAATGGGTGTGCGTCTAGTCTCATTTGCTGTGCACTGGATAAAAGCCGAAATTCATGAATACGTATTAAAAAATTGGCGTATTGTTAAAGTGGCCACGACTAAGGCACAAAGAAAATTATTTTTTAACCTAAGAAAGACCAAACAACGTTTAGGTTGGTTTAATAATGCTGAAGTTGATATGGTGGCTGATGAGTTAGGTGTCAGCCGTAAAGATGTACTTGAAATGGAATCACGCATGTCAGCACAAGATATGTCATTTGATATAGATAGTGATGACGATGATAATTCAATTGTTGCGCCAGCACTTTACTTAGAAGATAGCAATTCTGATTTTTCAAAATCAATTGAAAATGACAATTGGGAAAATGATGCAACAGATAAGTTACATGATGCATTATTAAAATTGGATGAACGTAGCCAAGATATCATCAAAGCGCGTTGGTTAGACTCGGATGATAGTAAGTCTACATTACAAGTTTTAGCTGATAAATATAGTGTTTCAGCTGAACGTATTCGCCAACTCGAAAAAAATGCAATGAAAAAATTACGAGTTGCTATTGAAGCATAGTTGATTTGTTATTGTTAACTTCTTAGGCCTTACTGATAAAAAAGTAAGGTTTTTTTTTTTGTACTCCAACCTAATAAAACAATAAAAAATTATCGTTTTGTTTTAATTTTTTATTGTTTTATGCTTTATTTATGTTATATTGTGTACAGTTTTATAAAAGAAAGGATATAAAGATGAACACAGATATGACTAAAACACATTCTCGATTGAATCAATATTGTCGCTTCATGGCATTATTAACATTAATTCCTATTCTAATTATGTTAATTAGCTCAATATGCCCATTCTTGTATTATTTTTTTGATATGCAAAATATTGGGCTTGAATTTGGAGGGTTTTCTTTTATCCAAAGTGGGATTGATAATGTTGATCCTAAATCGTTATCTGGATGGCAAGCGACTATCGCAACGTTAATTGATACTTCATTAATACTTATTTTAGCTTATGCGTTTTATCAACTTAGATTATTGTTTATTTATTACAGTCAATCAGAGTATTTTTCGGTAAAATCAGCTAACCGTTGTTACGTATTTGGCAAATTGCTTGTTTTTTGGGTGGTTATAAGTTTTTTATCTGAACCTTTATTAACAATGATCTTAACTTATAATCAAGAGTCGTCAGCACGTTACTTTTCTATTTCTTTTTCTAGTGATGATATTATAACGCTATTTCCTGCCATGAGTATTATGCTTATAGGTCAAATACTAAAAAAGGCTTGCCAACTAGCTGAAGAAAATAAACAATTTATTTAAAAGGAGCCACATGTGCCAATTATAATAAATTTAGACGTAATGCTAGCAAAACGTAAAATAAAATCCAAAGACTTAGCGGTGGCGATAGGTATTACAGAACAAAATTTATCATTACTTAAGCAAGGCAAAGTAAAAGGATTTAGACTTGCAACGCTCGAGGCAATCTGCAAACATCTAGATTGCCAACCGGGTGATATATTAGAATATACAGATAAAGAGTAGATTAATGAAGGCAATAAAATCACAGTTATGGTTTGCAACTACTATTTATTTTATACTCTCCTTTCCCTGCTTTGCCGAACCCAAAGTGATCCATGTTTTGGTGGCACTTTGTGATAACAAATATCAAAAGATTGCACCTGTTCCAAAGGCGATAGGTAATGGTCAAGATCCCAAAAACAACCTTTATTGGGGGGCGGCTTATGGTTTTAAAACCTATTTTGCTAAGCAAAAAGAGTGGCAAATTGTACAAATTAATCGACCCAAATCAGGAATAATATTAGAAGAAATTATTTATAAACACCAAGACAAAGATGTCTATCTAATTGCACAGGCGTATAATGGCAAATATATTAACGATACTGTTGATGATTTTATTGACTACTCAGCAGGCAAAAAGGTAAAAGCGTTTAAATTAAGCGATAAAACGATCATGGCAGGTGGCAGTGCTAATCTGGTTGTCTATATTGGCCACGATTCATTAATGGAATGGTCATGGAAGAAGTATCTGCCTGATAGCTGGCGCTGGGATACATTATCAAAAGAACAACAAGAAAAACAAAAATCACGTTATGCAGCGGTATTTGCTTGCAAAAGCCAACAATATTTTACACCACCACTATCGCGCCTAGGTATTACGCCGCTCATTTTAACTTTGCATCGTATGGCGCCAGAAGCTTATAGTGTACATGCAATGATTAACAGTTGGTTAAATGGCGAATCCAAGGCTGATATTCGATTAAAAGTGGCAAGTGCTTACAGTCAATATCAAAAACTCAGCAAGCCCGCTTTGCATATTTTTACTACCGAATACAGCCAATAACTGGTTAATATTTTACTTTCAATAACCTTAGTTAAATTATAAAGGTGCAATGCATTATGACGATACCTAAAATAGTTATTCTAACCGGGGCTGGTATTTCGGCCGAATCGGGTTTATCAACGTTTCGAGCCCAAAATGGATTATGGGAAGGTTATGATGTTAATGATGTAGCAACTTACGAAGGTTATATGCGCAACCCAACAGCGGTACATGATTTTTATAATATGTTGCGCCGTAAATTACAAAAACCAAACGTAAAGCCTAATGCTGCCCACTTTGCGCTAGCTGAGTTAGAACAGAAATTAGGCACTGATAACGTCTTAATTGTGACACAAAATGTGGATAACTTACATGAACAAGCTGGATCTAAAAATATAATACACATGCATGGTGAGTTATTAAAAGTGCGTAATGAAAAAACAGGACAGATAATTGATTGCTTTAACGATGTGAATTATCAACAAAACAAATTAATTCGTCCACATATAGTTTGGTTTGGTGAAATTCCCCTACAAATGGAACAAATTTATGATGCACTTTCGCAAGCAGATTACTTTATATCCATTGGCACATCAGGCAATGTCTATCCTGCTGCTGGTTTTGTACAAATAGCTAATCAAGCTGGTGCTAAATCGATTGAACTTAATTTAGAGCCAAGTCTAGGTGAAAGTCTATTTCAAACCAAAATTTACGGGCCAGCAAGTAAAGTGGTACCTAAATTTATAGCGACACTGATCTAGCTATCATTTGAGCTTATCTAAATAATACTTACCACCCAAATTATTCATTTGAGTACGAATCCATTCTGCTTTTCTTTGAATATTACTATTGGGGTTAACAGGACTCCATTTTCTTGGATTAGGTAAAATAGCAGCCAGTAAACTTGCTTGAGTAGGAGTTAATTGGCTAGCACTAACGTTAAAATAGTGGCGTGAAGCCGCTTCAACACCAAAAACGCCCTCATCCCATTCAACGCTATTTAAGTAAATTTCAAGTATGCGCTGTTTAGACCAAGTAAGCTCGATCCAAAGCGTAAACCACGACTCAAACCCTTTACGAACCCAACTGCGCGATGGCCATAAAAAAATATTTTTGGCGACTTGCTGCGTAATGGTACTGGCGCCACGAATTTTTTTATTATTTTGATTATATTGTAAAGCCAGATTAATCGCCTTAAAATCAAATCCCCAATGATTAGAAAAGTTTTGATCTTCGGCGGCAATAACTGCTATTTTAATATTATTAGAGATCTGATCCCAATCTTTCCATGTGCGTTGTTGAGTAATATTCCAATGAGTGATTTTTCTTTCTACCATCAACATAGAACCAAAAGGATCGACCCAACGCATTAATAAAACAAGCAAAACGGACAATAGCACAAATCCAATTATCACTTTTTTAGTTATGTTTAAAAATTTTTTGAATAAAGGCTTCATGCTGATTCAGGTAAAGTAACGTAAAAAATTAGCAAATAAGATACGATATATTAACGTTTTAATAAATAACTTTTTATAAACTCAACAATCTGAATTGGCTGATTAATATCAAATCTTGGCACATTCGTATCTAAAGGCTCATCACTAGCAATAGCCAAAGTAAAATCATCGATGAAAAACTGTTTTTGAACATGGCTTCGATGACAAATAATTTTAGGGATTTGCTCATCTTTAAATCCCTCAACTAAGATAACATCAACATCAGAAAATTGATTAACTAAAGTCTGCAAATCAGCAGGTTTGTTAGGGGTTTCGCAAATAAAAGCATAACGATTATCACATGCGGCAATTGTTTGTAACGATCCTGCTTTACGTAATTTGTAGCTATCTTTTCCTGGAGTATCAAATTCAATATCGTGATGTGCATGTTTTAAAGTTGCTACCTTAAAACCTTGCTCAACAAGTAACGGAATAACCTTTTCCAACAAGGTTGTTTTACCGCTACCGCTGTAACCACAAATTGCGAGCGTTTTTTTTATATTCATTGTTTCGTGATTCAAAAATGGTTATATTCAACTTAAACCTAATATACACTATTTTCTATGTTGAAAAAGGAGAGATCATCTTTAGCAAAAATCAGTCAGAAAAGATATTGATTTTATTGATGTTTTTGTTTTGCTGTTTTTAATCCGAACAACTGCCAAAAACGTTTCCAAGACATTATTCTATTAACAAAACCTTACAAAAATAAACAAAAAAAAGCTGTTCTTTATTTTGTGGCAGAATACAATCTTTCATCCAGATAAAAGTCCTAATCATTGAGTAACAATCTTGAAATTCCCATAAAAAATTTATTTAAAAGGTAGGTTGTTATGTATTGTAATTATTTGATGTATCTTTTGGGGTATCAAAGTTACTACAGTCATCAAGATTCCTCAGGAGCTTTATTTTTATCATCGAAGTTATCGAGCTTATTGAACTCGTCGAGTTTATCGGTAAGGCTATTGCCGATTTCCAAATGGTTATCTAAATTCTCGTTATTATCAAAATCCACGTTGTTCTTTGCGCCACTACTCTTATTGTCGTATGCGCAGTGTTCTATGGCATTGACGGCAAATACATCAAAGGAAATAGAAGGTAGTGCACCGTATTTAACGTTCGACGGTGGCCGGACAAAGGTAACAGATGTAGACAGTTTGTTGTCTATTTGGTTGCAGGATGGTCGGGTAATCACGCCGTCGACAAATACATCAAGTGCGACAAATCCGATAAGTTTGCCGTATGTGGGGAGTAACTTAGATCATATAGCAATGGTCGTTCCGTCGTCACAGAGTTCAATTAGTATGAATGATTTGGTTGTTCAGAGTAATTGGGGAGATGATGATGGAGATGAGCCGGCTGTAAATGGTGTATCGGGGAGTATATCGGTATCGTTTACGGACAAAAAGGCAATAGAGTTAATCGTAGTGATGCATTAAGTATATGTAATGCTCCTTATAAGGTAAGATTAAGTAGTACAGGGGGATATTTACAGACCCGGTACGGAGTTCCTAATAGGACTAGTTTCAGTGGAGCTACGGTGGATTATTATATTAATCCGTATGACAGTGGTTCTGGTGTTTGTTACTTTGTGAGTCACGCAAGGCCGAATTTGTTATTGGGTGGTACTACTGGCATCAATTATATCGACGACCCTCGCTTTGCCGGCCCATCTAACATATGGAGTCCTACAAAGGGTTTTTTAACTCAGTCAAATGATTCATCATCTTACGACCGAAACTTTCCGACAACGGGTGCTGATGGGGTGTATTTTGACTTAGAGATGCCTGCTGGAGTGGATGAAAGTCAGTTGACGTGGTCTCCGGTCACGCGTGGTGGAATAACGGCTACGGTGACAAGTGTAGCAGCTAATGAATATTGGATTCCTAGTGCTGATAGGGGAAAAGTTGTCGCACGTGTTAAGTTAAGCGGTCCTAAGGCGGATAACACTCAAATATTGTCAGATAATCCTAGTCCGCTTACTCCGTTGCCATCTTTGCCGCAGACCTTTGAGTTGGTGGGTAGGGATGGTCGTGGTAATGAAGTGAGGTATGGATTTGTGTTAAAGCAGTGGTTCGTCAATCGGAGTAATAAATTTGATACTCAGTCTAACCAATCCACTTGGTGTAGTCGTTTGGGTTATCGTCTTGCTGGGGTTAGGGATTTAACTAACGCGAAGTGTTGGGGTACAGATCAAACTTGGTTCCCCTGTATAAATGGCATAGATGGCGCCTTGCCTCATTCATCTGGTGATTATTACATGCGTCACATAGGTGCTGGGTTTTTCACGGAGTGGGGCTCCATGCTCAACTACGCTGATGCGGGCTTCGTCAGCTACAGCCACTGGACAAGCGACGTAACAGGTAGCAATGGCTTCGTTGTCGGCTCGTACTACGGCAACGTTGACCGCGGCAACGCCGACAGCGGCGACTACAACCTTCCTGCTATTTGCACCACACCTTAGCTTTTATTTCTTAGTCCTTAATCCTTAATCCTTGGGCCGCGGGGGCGATTATGGTGCTTGAGAGGACAATCTAACAAAGAATAACGCCCCCCCGCCGATGCTGAAAGCGTGATTGGCAATCCTAGTGATTACACTGTGGCGGTTTAAATTCGTGGTCTATTTATAGTACGGCAAGGTTTCGGACGTTTTGACCTTGGGTGGACAAAACAGCCACAGTGACCACGTCCGAGCAAAGGGAATTAGAGCGAATTCCCTTTGCAATCCCACGCTTTGGCTGCAGAATGTGGCCTGCGGCTACCCTCCGCCGCCACTCGGTCTTAACGCACCGTTTGTGGACGCGTTCCCGACGCACCACAAACTCGCCAAACATCCTTGTTTGGCGTGCTAACCTCACTCTGTTGTCGGCACATTCTGACGCCGGAATAAGACAGACAACATAATCTTAGGTGCTTTTTGGTGAATTGTTTTTTGTAAAAAACAATGCAATTACATCCAAAAAGTGGTCAGGAAAGGTATTGATTTTATTGAAGTTTTTATTTTTGTATTTTCAAGGAAAATCAACCGCTTACATAACCTAAGCAAAGCGCCGACATACAACAAATCAACAAAACCACGAATAGCGCCCTAATAACAGCAAGTTAACCGCTCCAAACCCTTTTTTAACGATAATTTAAAATTAAATAAAATCAATATGTTAATAGGTTGTTCAAAAAAAGGGTTTTCAAAGATGAAATTGTTGTTTATCTTTATATAGCAAGATTTATCAAATCTTGAGCTCTACCTTAACGCCGTGTAGGTGGTTTAGAAATGCACGGTTTTAGCTGTTCTCAATGCCCGCTTCCTTAACGCCGTGTAGGCGTTTAATTCAAATAAAATCAATCATATAATTATAAAAACATAATATTTTCCAAATAAGGATGGTTATGTTGTTTGTCTTATTCGGGCGTCAGAATGTGCCGACAACAGAGCGAGGTTAGCACGCCAAACAAGGATGTTTGGCGAGTTTGTGGGCGCGGGAGCGCGTCCACAAACGGTGCGTCAAGACCGAGCGACGGCGGAGGGGAGCCGCAGGCCACATTCTGCAGCCAAAGCGCGGGTTGTTAGGGAATTCTGAACTGCCCCCCAAAAGTTGGATTGTTTAAATCTACTTTTGGGAACAAAATTATGGCCAAAAAATATCCATTCGATTTTAAAAAACAAGTCATTGAACATTATTTTAAGAGTAATGATGATTATGGTTTAACCGCTTGGCACTTTCAAGTGCCTGTCGGTACAGTGGAGTCGTGGGTAAAGTTATATAAAAGAAAAGGCATTGAAGGACTAAAACCCGTCACAAAACCAAGGTATTTTTCTCCAGAT
>NZ_JBXSQG010000025.1:0-11923 GCF_057063545.1 Gilliamella sp. X-23 | reverse complement strand
GAATATATCCATTATTATAATCATAGAAGAATTAAATTAAGCTTGGACAAAAAGAGTCCTGTTCAATATCGGGAGTATTATTTTCCAGCAGCTTAGTTTTTTTGTACAACTTTTGGGGTGCAGTTCAAAATCCCCTAAATCGGACGTGATCACGATAACTATTTTGTACATAAAAGGTCAAAACGTCCGAAACCACTGCACTCAATTCATTTTATCCACCAACCCAAAAACACATTAGGATAACGTTTATTGATGACATTAGCCGGAAATCCACCACATACAATAATTTGGTCGAGTTTTTTAATATGCTTGATTATCGGCTTTAGGTTAAATCCTAATAATTGACTCATTACGTAAAATGACTGGTTATAAGCCTTTAAAAAAAGACCTTCTTTCAAAAAATGTATCGGATTTTCACTTAATGCTAATTTTTGTTCTATTTCCATTACATGACTTCTCTTTATTTATTTGATTTTACCCCTGAGCCACCGCCATCAACACTTTCAGCGTCGTCGGCGGCGGGGGCGGTGCGATTGTGGCTTCGCCGCAACAGCGCAACCCTAAGGGAATATGCCCCAACTTACGCAGGGGCGTTATTCTTTGTTAGATTGTCCTCTCAGGCACCATAAGGGCCGCCCCCGCGGTCCAAGGATTAAGGACTAAGATATAAAAGCTAAGGTGCGGCACAAAGGCCAGAGAAGTTTTTGTTAGCACCATCGCCGCCGACATGGCCGTGGGACGAGTAGACAGTAAAGCCATTACTACCTGTCGCGTCGCTTGACCAATAGCTGGCGTTGGCGAAGCCCGCATCAGCGTAGTTGTACATGACGCCCCACTCCGTAAAAAATCCTGCACCTATATGACGCATGTAATTATTATCAGATGAGCTAGGCGTAGCGCCAGAAATAGTAGGATTGGCTGCATTGGTTAAATCACTTACCCTAGGCATCCGATAACCCAAACGACTACACCAATATATTTGGTTAGACAGAGTATCAGCTATATAACTCCGATTGACGAACCACTGCTTTAACACAAATCCATACTTCACCTCATTACCACTACTATCCCTACCCACCAACTCAAAGGTCTGTGGCAAAGATGGTACGGTAAGTCTACTAGGACTACTTGAGCTTATTTGAGTACTACTTGCCCTAGGACCGCTTAACTTAACACGTGCAACAACTTTTCCTCTATCAGCACTAAGAATCCAACCATCATTAGCTGCTACACTTGTCACAGTAGCTGTTATATTACCACGAGTGACCGGAGACCACGTCAACTGACTTGCATCAACTCCATCTATGAGCAAATCAAAATACAATCCATCTGAACCTGTAGTTGGAAAGTTTTGGTCGTAAGATGAAGAATCATTAGACTGAGTTAAAAAACCCTTAGTAGAATCCCACATGCCAGATGGACCTGCGTACTTGTCTGCACCATATTCAAGATTCGGCCTTGCGTACTGGACAAAGTAACAACTACCAGAAGAATTCGGCTCTATGTAATACGTCGCAGCACCTCCACTAAAATTGTTACTGTTCGGCACACCATATTGTGTAGTTATACTTCCCCCTGCACTACTTAAGGTTACCTTATAAGGTGCACTACATTTACTTAATGCATCACCACGACTAACAGTTGTGCCATATTTATCCTTTATTGCTAACGATATAATCCCTGATGCAGTTACTCCATTAATTCCCTGTCCATCTCCATCATCATCTCCCCAACTCATTTGGCTAATTAGACGACTTAAAGTGGTATATGTTGCACCCGACGGTATTACCATATGAATATCATTAAAAGTAAAATTACCACTAGGTAATATTATCGGGTTTGTTGAACTCGATGTATTAGTTGATGGCCTGATAACCCGACCATCCTGCAACTTAATAGACAATAAACTATCTGTATCCGTTGCCTTTGTTCGACCACCATCAAATGTTAAATATGGCCCACTTCCGTGAATAGTATTGGTTGTATTTGCCGTTAACGCCTCTGTACCCTGCGTATAGGACAATAACAACAATGCCGCAAAGAACAATGCCGATTTAGATAACAATGAAGGTCTAAACAATACTGGCGGTTTGGATAGTAATGGCAGCCTTAATAACCACTTGGATATCGACGATAATTTTGTCGAAGATGTTATCGAAGAGTCCGCCGAAGACATCGCCAGTAAAGACCTCGATGACGGCGTCGATTTCGCTACGCGAAATGACTTCGGTGATGAAAATAAGAATTGAGTCCGGTTTTGAATACCGTGAAAATTAAAAAGATTTAGGGCATAGGTTTGGCAGGCCAGATGCCAGATGCCAGATGCCATGCATGGTAGCGCATTTCGATAATCCTGTCAAGTAATTTATTGTTTTATTTATAATTTTTATAACTAACAGCTCGACTAACGAGCTTTTCCTTGCTTTGAAAGCGCTTAAATTATAACCGCTTGATTAATAATGCGCTAGTTTTTCCGTTAAAAATTTGTAAGGTTTTGTTAATGATTGAGTCAACCTATGTTGGCATACTGCTGGGAACGGGTTTTGATGGTGATTTTAGGCTAAAAACCACCAAATAAAAACATCAATAAAATCAGTACCTTTTCTGACCTGTTTTTGTGGGTTAAATGACTATTATAGGGGCATGCTATTTTCGGTTTTATTGGTTTATTAGTTTTCGGCACTTTGTCAAAGTGGTATCAACCTTTGATTTTATTGAAAACCTCATATTAAATTATTCTAAAGAAACAACACTCCAATAGCCAGCCTTAGTCGCACTACCTAAACGTTTTAATAATCCTTGCTCCTGAAGCTGTTTGAGGTTACGTTCAATCGTTCTAGTGCTCACACCTAATTGTGCTGATAGATCCGTGATAGTTGCTGTTGAATCATTTTTTAGTATCTTTAATATACTTTTAGCTGTTTGAGTAATCTTAATAGTATTATTTTTTTCCGACAATTCTCCGTCATTTTCTCCGACATTATTCTGATTAGATGTGTCGGTAATACTTGCTTTTAAACTACTCGCAATAGTTTGCAACATGAAGTCTATAAAACAAGTACAATCACCTGCTCGATCTGCTTCACCAAGTACTTGATAGTATTTTTCTTGATTTTCACAAACTAATGTTTCAACAGGTAACCAAGCTAACTCCTTACGCCATTCACTTAGAATCAATGTTTGCCATAAACGCCCCATTCGTCCATTACCATCTGAAAAAGGATGAATAAACTCTAACTCATAATGAAAAATACAACTTTTAATTAAAGGATGAATATCTGTCTGATTTAACCAATCAAAAAGCGACTGCATTAATATTGGTACACGCTCAGCCTGAGGAGCCATATGAATAAGCTGATTTTCTCGATAGATCCCAACACCACTATTACGCCAATTCCCTGAATATTCAACTAAACCTTTAGTAAGTAGCTTATGTGCTTGTTGAAAATGTTTTATATTGCCACTATTCCATTGTAGAAGTCTTTCATAAGCAAGTATTGCATTACGAACTTCCTGAACATCGCGCACAGGACCTAAAACATGCTTACCATCCATAATAGCGGTAACTTGCTCTATGGATAAACTATTATGCTCAATTGCTAAAGATGCTTGAATAGTTCTGATACGGTTTTCTTTACGTAGTTGTGGTGATGCAAGCCTACCTGTTGCAGACCAATGCCCTAATAATTCACTTATTTCAGAAATAGAATTTATAATTGCAGGCGTAATATTATAAGGTGGTGAATATTTGCTCATTATAAATATCCTTTCTTACTTTGAATTTTGCTGTAATTCATCTAAATAATCGCCCCACTTTTGTAACTATTCTTTACACTCATTATCATAACTATATAGAATAAGTACCTTCAATACCTTTACGTGAATACCCTAATACAGCCGTAGCGACCTCACTCAGACATTGTAATCGAGATAATCCTGTGCGTACAGTGCGTCGTAAATCATGAGGTAACCAATGTGGTAATATGAATAAATAGATATAATGAGATCGATCACATCTTGCCCAGAAATATCGGTCGCAACTATATTTCCCCATGTTTTACTGGATCTGAATACAAAGTGCGTCTTACCTCATCTTGACCTTTAGGCTTACGAGCACCTTTTATTAGTTTTCCTTCACTAGTAAAACGATCTTCAATATATTAAGTAAGATAAAATTGCCTCTGCTACAAAACAATAATCGGTTATAATGGCTCAATCACATGTTAGTATGACCAACTTGTTAATTATACAAAAAAATCATTAACTCATACTTTTAGTCATACTAATAATTGCGTTTAAATGCAATTTTATGATACTTAATAAGGTAAGCATTAAAACATAAAAATTTGAAATAAAACAATATATAGAAATATCGCCATGATTAAAAACGAAAACTTAACCAACCACACCCCAATGATGCAGCAGTATTTAAAACTTAAAGCTGAAAACCCGGATATTTTGCTTTTTTATCGCATGGGTGATTTTTATGAGATGTTTTATGATGATGCCAAGCGTGCCTCGCAGCTTTTAGATATTTCGCTCACAAAGCGTGGTTCGTCAAATGGTGAACCGATTCCTATGGCGGGTGTACCGTACCATGCGGTTGAAAGTTATTTAGCCAAGTTAATCTCGCTAGGTGAGTCGGTGGCTATTTGTGAACAAATTGGCGATCCGGCAACGAGCAAAGGACCTGTTGAGCGCAAAGTTGTGCGTATTGTCACGCCGGGCACGGTCAGTGATGAATCATTGTTAGAGGATCGCAAAGATAATTTACTTGCTTCAATTTGGCAACATAAAAATCATTATGGTTACGCCACGCTTGATATTAGTTCTGGTCGCTTTTATGTGTTTGAATGTGATAGTTTCGAAGCAATGCAAGCTGAATTACAACGCACGAATCCTGTTGAATTGCTATATCCAGAAGAATTTCAATCCATGCCATTAATTGAACATCGCCATGGTCTACGTCGCCGTCCACAATGGGACTTTGATCTTGAAACGGCAAAACAACAGCTTAATTTGCAATTTGGCACTAACGATTTAGTTGGATTTGGTGTAGAAGCGTGCAATTATGCTCTTTGTGCGGCCGGTTGCTTATTGCAATATGTTAAAGATACCCAGCGCACTGCACTACCCCATATACGTTCAATTATTAAACAATCAGCATATGACTTTATGGTATTAGATGCCGCAACACGCCATAACTTAGAAATAACCGAAAACTTATCGGGCGGTACATCTAATACTGTTGCTGACGTGCTAGATAAAACGCAAACCCCTATGGGCAGTCGAATGCTTAAGCGCTGGTTGCATTCTCCCATTCGTGATATTAAGATTTTGCAAAACCGCCAAGATGCCATTGCCGAATTACAACATCATATTGATGACGCATTACCGTTATTAAAACAAATGGGCGATCTTGAACGTGTTTTAGCAAGATTGGCACTACACACGGCTCGCCCACGGGATTTTGCGCGTTTGCGTGATGCATATAACTTATTGCCACAGTTACATCTTTTATTAGGACAATTTAATTCACCTTATTTACAGGCGTTACGTGCCAACATTAATCAATTTGATCATATTGCAACATTATTAAATAACGCAATTGTTGAAGTGCCACCGGCGATTATTCGTGATGGTGGCGTGATTGCAACAGGTTACCATAGCGAATTAGACGAACTGCGTAATCTGGCCGATGGCGCAACCAATTACCTTGAACAACTTGAAATAAGAGAGCGAGAAACACTCGGCATTGATACATTAAAAGTCGGATTTAATGCCGTTCACGGCTATTACATCCAAATTAGTCGTGGACAAAGCCACCTTGCACCGATTCATTATACAAGACGTCAAACACTGAAAAATGTAGAGCGTTATATTATTCCAGAACTGAAAGAGTACGAAGATAAAGTACTTACCTCAAAAGGTCGAGCATTAACGCTTGAAAAACAACTTTACGAACAACTGTTTGATCTATTAATGCCCGACTTAGCTGATATGCAAACCAGCGCAGAAGCAATTGCGGAACTTGACGTTTTAACTAATCTTGCCGAGCGAGCATTAACGCTCAATTATCAACGTCCAACATTGTCAACACAAGCAGGTATTGAGATCCAAGACGGACGTCATGTTGTCATTGAACAAGTGCTACAAACGCCGTTTATTCGCAATTCGCTGCACCTTTCACCAACAAGACGAATGTTGATTATTACAGGTCCGAATATGGGTGGAAAGAGTACCTACATGCGCCAAGCCGCATTGATTGTATTGCTTGCTTACATTGGTAGCTTTGTCCCTGCATCAAAAGCAGTAATTGGACCTGTTGATCGCATTTTTACGCGCATTGGTGCTTCTGATGATTTGGCGTCTGGTCGTTCCACTTTTATGGTCGAAATGACCGAAACGGCCAACATTATGCACAATGCAACAAAACAAAGCCTAGTATTAATGGATGAAATTGGTCGAGGAACATCAACTTACGACGGGCTTTCGCTTGCTTGGGCCTGTGCCGAAAATCTTGCCAATGAAATCCAATCAATGACACTATTTGCCACCCACTACTTTGAACTAACGCAACTCCCCGAGCATATGCAAGGCGTTTATAACGTCCATTTTGATGCCATTGAACATGACAACACGGTCGCTTTTATCCACGAAGTTTCTGAAGGTGCCGCTAGCAAAAGTTTCGGAATTGCCGTGGCAGGGCTTGCCGGCGTGCCTAAAACGATTTTGAAACGAGCCAAACAAAAATTAAAAGAGTTAGAAGTTATCTCAAAACAATCGGCTAACAGCAGCATCGATAAATCACAACTCTCTTTTATAAACGAACCTGAACCTTCAGAAGTTGAAGAAGCTTTAAAACAGATCGACCCTGACGCGTTAACACCAAAACAAGCATTAGAAATTTTATATCAATTAAAAAAGTTAGTGTGATTTAAATAACCACTAATTGTTCTATTGCGATATTATTCTAAAAAAACCGCTAGATGTGATTTCTAGCGGTTGGTTTTAATTATGAATAGCATCTAGAATTTAAAAAATTAAGCCCAATTTTTCTTCTTAGATGTTTTACCTATGCCCGGATTAAGACTGTTTGTAGGATCAAGCTCTTGATAGAATTTTTTCAAATCCTCATTGGCATGATACAAATGCCCCACATTGTGCTCGGCTGGATATTGCGCACCACGCTGATCAAGCAATGCTAAAATCTCCTCCTTAACTTTATCGCAATCTACCCCTTTTTTAGCAATATAATCTTGATGGAACACATAACAGAAAAAATGCCCATAATACATTTTGTAAATAAAGTTTTGATCGATGCTTTCTGGCAGTGTTTCAAACCAATCGGTATCATTACGCCTTAGTGCAATATCTAATGCAACAATGTTTTCTACTGTTTTGCTATGTACATTTCGGTAAGACGTTGCAGCCCCCGCTGCCGCAAAACGGTGTAACATTGCCGCTTCGGCCTCTTTTTCATTGCACAAAAAATAATTACCATTTTTATTTTGAAAATAGTCTTTCAAAAAAGCTTCAGCTTCAGCAATCCCATCATCTGCCATCTTTAAAATAAGATGATGTTCATAACGATCACGATAATCACGCAATGACTTTGGTAAATGATTAGGTAAAAATTTGCAGGCGAAGATAGAAAACCGATCCGAAAAGTTTTTAGGGAAAAATGGGATTTTTGCCGTAACACGATCAACCCAATTTTTAAAAACAAACATGCGCGGCATCATATCGGTACCTAACTTCTTAATAGCTAGAAAGGTCGGTTTTCCATAAACTGCAGCAATATCAAACGCCACACGATGTATATATTCACCCGACACAGGCAACGTTTTAAACTGCCCTAAAATATGGCGACGAATACCATTTAGTTCATTAATATCATTGGTACCGATATAAAAGACTGCCGATTTTTGCTCAAGTGGAAAAGTATCAAGACGCACCGCAAAAACCATCAAGCGCCCTGCACTACCTGATGCTTCATAATGACGGGCGGGATCAGCATTAAATCGTGCAGGTGTATCAGCATCAATTTCACGAACATGATCACAATAATGATGATCATGCCCTAAACCAGCATCATGTTTAATATCCTTATCGGTATAGGTATGATTTTGCAAGTTCTGTAAAATCGTTTCTGGATCATCCCCCAGTTCAATCCCTAAATGATTCACTAAGCGCAACTGCCCTTGCTGGTCTAATTGCGCAAACACTGCCATTTGTGTATACGCTGGCCCACGCTGAATAAGTGCGCCACCAGAATTATTACAGACTCCGCCCATCACAGAAGCGCCAATGCAAGATGAACCAATGACCGAATGCGGTCCACGATGATATTTTTTTAACTCTTTTTCTAACCTAAATAATGTACTACCCGGCAAACAAACAACTTGCTCACCATTTTCAATCACTTTAATCCCATCTAATCGACGAGTACTGACAATCACAATGGGACGATCATAATCATTACCATCGGGTGTCGATCCCCCTGTTAAGCCCGTATTGGCTGATTGTGTGATAACAATCACGTCCGCTTCAACACACGCTTTTAATACCTGCCACTGCTCAACTAACGTCCCGGGTAAGACAACGGCCAATGCATCACCCTCACCAAAACGAATACCTTGACGATAAGGTAACGTACGGTTAGGGTTTGTTAAAGTATATTTATGTCCAACAATACCTTGTAGCTGCTCAATGAGTTGAGCTGTTTGATTACTTTTCATATCGGTATTTCCTATGCATATTGAAGATTGGGTTGTGTTAATAATGGTTATTAAATAACCACCCATCTTAACCAAAAGCAATACAATAAGCTATCGGTATTTTATTAGAATAAACTAAATGAATTTAAGCTACTTTTTACAACAAAATCTGCTCACTTGAATAACAAAAAAGTGGACTAATTTATTGTGGTTGCTCTGCCTTTTGGGCATTTTTTAACAAAATTTGTTGGCGCTCATGTTGATCAAAAAAAGACCACGCGACAAATCGGCTAATTTTTTGCCCTTGTGCCATGGGAATAATATGGCTTTGAACGACATTGGCTTGTTTCAACTTTTTGTTGATTAATGATAAGGTCTCTTTTTTCGACACTAATGACGAAAACCACAAGCATTGGGTTTTATATTCAGTACTTTCGCGAATCATATTAGCAATAAAAGCGGCCTCGCCCCCTTTGCACCATAACTCTGCATGTTGCCCACCAAAATTAAGTACGGTTTTTGGTTTTGAATGCGTTAATTTACCTAACTTCTTCAGTTTAGTTTGTGCACTTGCCAGCGCATCTTGTTCCGAAGCATGGAAAGGTGGATTACATATCGTTAACGCATAAAATTCGTTAGGCTTAATAATATGCTTAAAAATGGTTTGATTATCTTTTTGTAATCGACACTGCAAAGTGTTTTTTAGTAACGCATTGGCCTGTATTATTAAAGAGGCAACCTTGATAGCCGCTGGATTGATATCACTTCCCACAAACGACCAACCATATTCAGCACAACCAATAATGGGATAAATCACATTGGCACCAACGCCAATATCTAAAACGCGAATTTGCTTACCTATCGGAATGCTATTTTGATTATCTTGTGCCAATAAATCGGCTAAATAGTGAATATAATCCGCTCGACCCGGAATGGGCGGACATAAATAACCATCTGGAATATCCCAATAATTTATTTGGTAATCATTAAATAACAAGGCTTTATTTAATATTTTAACTGCCATCGGATCGGCAAAATCAATTGATAAATTACCATATAGATTCGGCTTTACATATTGAGACAGTTCTGGAAGTCTACTCATGAGCTTTGCAAAATCATAACCATTTCGATGTTTGTTTCGGCAATGTAATTGGGGCTTTTTTAATGAGGTTTGCACGGTTGTCCTATTTTATCCAAAAGCAAATAATCGCTATTATAACGGCTTAACTACAATATACGAAAACTGGACCTATCAATTGATCAGAATTGTCATGGTGGGGGTAAAATAAAGTTTTTTTGTTTTGGTGGATGGGATGATGGGTTGGATGCAGAATGTGGCCTTCGGCTGCCCGACGCCGGAATAGGACAAACAACATAACCATCGTTTTTGGGATAGGTTATTGTGTTTTTATAAGGCGGTTTTTGTTAAAAAGCAGCCAAGAAAAACTTTAATAAAATCAATACCTTTTCTGACAGATTTTTGCTATGTTATTTTTATAGATTGCCGTATGGTTGTTTTTTAACTTTGTTTTGAGGGCCAAGTCAGTTGGTGTTTTTTGATATAAGCAAAATCAAAAACCTTTCGCACCCCAGTTGGGAAGTTGCAACCTAAGATGCGTATATCGCTGATTTAACAATATCCCCCTTACTTTCGTCCTTTTTATCAGCAAGCTTGCGTGACAATTTTAGGTTGAAAGCCTTGGGTAATGAATAAGTGCTGTGTTAGTAGTGCTCATTTTACTGTTAGGCATATTATGCCAAGCATTTAATAGATGCCATCAGTTGAATTAACACCACTATTTCAAAGTACGCAACAAACACTTATCCTTACCACCAACTGCTTGGTTATTCTTATTTATTTTACCCCTGAGCCACCGTCTGCCATGCTTTCTGCATCGGCGACGGCGGGGGCGGGGCGGCACGATTGTAGCTTCACCGCAACAACGCAACCCTAAGGGATAGCCCCCTCGGGGGCTTTATTCTTGTCTATATTATCCCTCTTAGCACCATAACCGCCCTACGCGCCCTAAGGATTAAGAACTAAAACCTAAAAGGTGCAAACAGCGTAATATCGGAAAAAGTAGTCGTTGACGATGCCGTCTTCCGAGTGGACAAGTAAGTACGAGTTATCTATTTTAACGTCGCTTGTCCGGTAGTGGTCGCCGATAAAGCCCGCATCAGCGTAGTTGGCCATGCGGCCCCACTCCGTGAAAAAACCTGCACCTATGTGACGCTTGTAATGATTATCACTAGAGGACGGCGTGGCACCTACTGCACCTTGACAACGATCTCCACTCCACGTTCCTGAACAAACCGCATTGGTTAAATCCCTTACCTGTGACAAACGATAACCTAAACTATTACACCATGTGATTTGATTAGAAGGGGTATCATATTTATAACCCTGATGGACGAACCACTGCTTTAAGACAAATCCATACCTCACCTCATTACCACGACCATCCCTACCGACCAACTCAAAGGTCTGTGGCAAAGATGGACGTGTTAGTGAACTTGGATTACTTGAGTTTATTTGAGTACTATCAGCTTTAGGACCATGCAATGTTACCCGTGTTACATTCTTAGATTTATCTATAATCCAGTTATCATGTTGTACGGCATCTCCAGTCCATGGATCTTGGTGTGAATCTGTACGCGGCCTTGTCCAACTCACCGTTGCGCTTATACTACCATTTGTGATAACCGTCCAACTCAACTGGCTCTCATCATCAGCGCCACCAATAAGCAAATCAAAATACAAGCCATCTAAACCTGTAGTTGGAAAATTTTGGCCGTAAGATGATGGACTCGTTGACTGAACTAAAAAGCCCTTTGTAGGACTCCATATGTTAGATGGGCCGGCGAAACCATCTGTACCATGATTAAGATTTGGCCTGACCGAGCAAATAACTAGCTGTGATAAATTCGGATTAATATAATAATCTACCGTTGCTCCACTGAAACTACGACTACTTGGCACACCATACTGGGTTGCTAATGTGCCACTTGTATTTGTTAAGGTTACCCTATAAGGAGCCTTACATATATCCAATGCATCACTACGATTAACAGTATTGCCATCCTTATCCGTAAACGATACCGATATATCCCCTGTAGCAGTAACACCATTTATACCCTGTCCATCTCCATCATCATCTCCCCAATAATTATACCTAGTGACTAAATCACTTAAACTCACTGAA
>NZ_JBXSQG010000024.1:0-12836 GCF_057063545.1 Gilliamella sp. X-23 | reverse complement strand
AAGTCCGTAGACTTTTCATTCTTCGTCTCGCAAGTGCCCACACAGATTGTCTGTTTCTTCTTTTTAAAGAGCTGACAGCTTTTATATTAACCAAACATTTTACCGCTTTAGTTTGCTGTCTCAAGGGTTGCGTATACTACGCTACACTTTTTTATTCGTCAAGATCTTTTTTCAATTTTTCGATCTTATTTTTAACTCACTCACCGTCTGCTTTTCGCTGACTGCGTGTCAGTGGATGCGCATTATAGGGACTTAAAAAAATCATGCAAGGGGTTATTGTATAATTTATTCCTGTTTGCATTTTTTTTACGCAAGATACACTAAAAATAGACTAAAACAATGCATTTTGATTAAAATTACTTCATTAATATTTGACGCATTTATTATATTGCTTATTAGATTATGCCAAGAATTAAGATATTTCTTTTATTTTTTTAGGTAAATCCGCCAAACTATCAATTAGCCAATCGGCCTGAGCCAATGCTTCTTCAGTTATTTTATCGCCCGTTTTTACTAACACAGTCTTTTTAACGCCTGCCTTTTTACCCGATAATAAGTCCGATACTCTATCTCCCACCATATAAGAGTTAGCAATATCAATTTTTAGTTCTTTGGCTGCAGTTTGTATCATGCCAGGACTTGGTTTACGACATTCACACTTATCGATTAACGGATCATGAGGACAATAATAGACACCATCTAAATCAACACCGCGATCTTGTAACGACCAATCCATCCATTCTGTCAATGTATGAAACTGCTCTTCGGTGAATTTATTCCTAGCAATACCGGATTGGTTAGTTGTGATAACTAACAAAAAACCCATTTTTTTGAGTTCTTGCATCGCATCAATGACACCATCAATAAAATGGAATTTATCAATTGTATGTACATAATTATAATCTATATTAATGGTACCATCCCGATCTAAAAAAATAGCAGGCTTCATGTTTACTTTTGTTCCTTTTCATTTAGCTATTACTTTAACCGTACATAGAATATTATTGATTGACTTAGATGTCTAGACGTCTTAATATTCATTTATTCATCTTTTCCTTTATATATTATGATACAACTACAACATATTTCGAAAACATTTGAGCATAATAAAACACCTATTTATGCTTTAAAAGATATTAATATCCATGTCCCTAAAGGGCAGATTTATGGTGTTATTGGCAAATCTGGAGCAGGGAAAAGCACACTTATTCGCTGTATCAATTTGCTTGAAAAACCAACTAGTGGAAAAGTACTTTTCGATAATCAAGATATTACAAATCTATCAAATAGAAAATTAATTGAAATACGTCGAAAAATCAGCATGATTTTTCAACATTTCAATTTACTTTCCTCACGTACTGTATTTGATAATATCGCTTTTCCTCTTGAACTGAATAGAACACCTAAAGCAACAATTAAGCAAAAAGTAAATGAGCTTATTGAACTCGTAGGATTAACAGAAAAAGCAAATGTATACCCAGCTAATTTATCGGGTGGCCAAAAACAACGTGTTGCTATTGCCAGAGCTTTAGCAAGTGATCCCAAAGTACTATTGTGCGATGAAGCAACCAGCGCACTTGATCCTGAAACTACTCGTTCAATTTTGGCATTATTAAAAGATATCAACCAAAAATTTGGACTAACCATTTTATTAATTACCCATGAAATGGATGTAGTAAAACAGATTTGTGACCAAGTTGCAGTTATTAGTGATGGGAAACTAGTTGAACAATCATCAGTAGGTGAAATGTTTTCTAATGCTAAAACAGATATTGCGAAACAATTTATTCAATCAACCTTACACCTTAATATTCCTGATGATTATTTAATAAGGCTATCAGCTGAACATAAAGAAGGACGCAATCCTTTATTACGTTTAGAGTTTACTGGGGTTTCAGTTGATTTACCTTTGTTATCCCAAATAGCTAAAGAATTCGAGATTGAAAGTAACATTATTAGTGCACAAATGGATTATGCTGGAGGAGTTAAATTTGGCTTAATGCTCGCTGAAATGAAAGGGAAACAAAAAAGTATGGCATCTGCAATTCAATTTTTAGAAAAAAATAATACTAAAGTAGAGGTGCTTGGCTATGTTTGATTTTATTCCTTCATTTAAACCTTTTGAGTCATTATTACGATATTTAGCACAATATGATTTTTGGTCTGATTTTGTTACTCTTTGTTCATCAATTAAAGGGGTCACAGGGCCAGTGCTATTCAAAATTGCTGAAGCCACTGATGATACCATTTATATGATTTTCTTATCCGGTTTTTATGGAATATTAATGGGTTTACCATTAGGTATAATGTTATATATAACTCGAAAAGGTAATATACTTGAAAATAGTATAGTACATAGTGTTCTTTCTTTTGTAACAAATGTGTTTCGTTCGATCCCTTTTATTATATTAATTGTATGGATTCAACCATTTACAATGAATATAATGGAATTTATAACAGGTAAAGGAACTTATTTAGGTAGAGAAGGAGCTATTATACCACTAAGCATAGGGGTTGCCCCTTTAATTGCCAAAATGATTGAAAATGCATTACTCGATCTTCCAAAGGGATTAATTGAGGCTGCTCGTTCTATGGGAGCAACACCTCTGCAGATTATATACAAAGTGTTATTACCAGAATCATTACCTGTAATCGTCAATAGCATGACGATATCGTTAATCACGCTAACTGGTTATATTGCTATGGCTGGAGTTGTTGGCGCGGGAGGGTTAGGCGATCTTGCAAAACGATATGGGTATGAAGGCCATAACTATGATATGATGAATATTATATTAATTATATTAGTTATTATTGTCTTTATTATTCAATTTATTGGCAATAAAATTGTTAAACGTGTGTCTCATCAATAAATTTGGAGAAAATTATGTCAATTAAAAAGCTAGCATTAATCACCACATTGGTGAGTGCGTTTTTTTTAACTGGTTGTGATAATAATAAACAATCAGCCACAACAGATAACAAACCAACAGAGCCAGCTAAAGTAAATACGCTTAAAGTAGGCGTGATTTCTGGTCCTGAAGAAGAGGTAGCAGAAGTCGCTAAACAACAAGCGAAAGAGCTTTATAACTTAGATGTTGAACTAGTAATTTTTAGTGATTATGTCATTCCAAACCAAGCATTAAACGATGGTTTAATTGATGTTAATGCTTTTCAACATAAGCCTTTTTTAGATGAACAAATGAAAGAACGTGGCTACAAATTAGCTGTTGTTGGCAACTCATTCGTTTATCCAATTGCAAGTTATTCTAAAAAACTCAAACCAATTACTCAAACAGAAGAAACAGGTAGTGGTGTAAAAGTCACTTCACCGAGAGGTAAAACCTTCTTTATTCCAGCTAACTCAACCATTGCAATTCCTAGTGATCCTACAAATTTGGGCCGGTCATTACTTTTATTACAACATGAAGGAATGATTACGGTTGATAAATCTAAAGGTTTACTGCCGACTGTACTTGATATTACAAGCAATCCTTATAACTATAAGATCTTAGAACTTGAAGCGCCAATGTTACCTCGCTCATTGGATGATGCACAAGTTGATCTAGCAATCATCAATAACGCCTTTGCAGGACAAGCAAACTTAACACCAAGCCAAGATGGAATTTTTGTTGAGGACAAAGAATCGCCATATGTCAACATAATCGTTTCGCGTGAAGCTGATAAAGATAACGAAAACGTAAAAAACTTTGTTAAAGCATACCAAACTGATGCTGTTGCACAAAAAGCTAACCAAATTTTTAACGGTGGTGCGATTCGCGGTTGGTAATAGTAAAGTTATAATTATTGACTCACCTTAATACCGTCGGCTTAGGTCGACGGTATTCGTTTGTTGCTATTTTCATATAGTCAAAACAGTAGCGTAAACTCAATCAAAAATCGATTATGACATATCAAATTGACCCTATCGGCATTATCCGCTCACCTTATAATGAAAAATTTGCTGTTCCAAGACAACCCAATTTAGTTGGCGCTGGGCAAGGTGAACTTTATTTATCAGCCCCTTATAATGATCCTATTAGTGTTAAAGGATTAGAACAGTTTTCACATTTATGGCTATTATTTCTATTTCACCATATTGCTCCTGAAAAATGGGGATTAACAGTTCGCCCTCCTCGTTTAGGTGGTAATAAAACGATGGGTGTATTTGCTAGCCGATCGCCATTTAGACCGAATCACATTGGGCTGTCAGCCGTTGAATTAAAAGATATTGTCATTGAAAATAAACAGGTTATTTTAAAATTAGGAAGCCTAGATTTAGTTGATGGTACTCCCATTATTGATATCAAACCTTATCTACCTTATTGTGACAGCCATTCAGAAGCTCTTGCAGGATACGCGCAATCAATTCCCGATAAAAAACTAACCGTTGAATTTTCACAAAAAGCACAATTAATATTAGATTTACAAAAACAAAGCTATCCCCAACTCGCTGAGCTAATTACGCAAGTGATATCTCAAGATCCAAGGCCTGCCTACAAACAGAAAAATAGCAGTGAACAAACCTATGGAATAACACTTTATCATTTTAATATAAAATGGAAGATCATCAACAAACACGCCATTATTGAAGATATTCATAAAAGTGATATAAGCGGTAACTAAAAATCATCAATTAACTAACAAATTGATTTATAAATATAAATTAAAAAAATATGCGAAACCGTTAAAAATAGTTTGTTCATTGTCACTATTCTGATACATTAAATATGGGTTTAATTCCCTATATTTCATTTTCCCACTAAAATTATATTTATAAATTTAGTGGTTTTTTAGTGCAAGACTAATGATAATTTACCTTACGTTTGCTTCTCATTTCAGCGATATCGATGGCATCAAACAAGTAATGCTTCCCACAATAATCACAATGAATATCAATATTACCACCATCTTCTTTTAGGATTTCGTCAACTTCGTTTTCAGGTAACGTCATTAAGCTATCTTCACAACGTTGACGAGAGCAGCTACATTTAAAAATAATATCATGTGTTTCAAACAGACGCACTTCTTCTTGATTATATAAACGATACAAAATCTCGTCAGTAGAGAGCTGTAATAACTCCTCACTCGTAATTGTCTCGGTTAAAGCACTAAGATGCTCAAATGATTCAGCGGTATTATCATTAGCTGGCAAAATTTGTAATAAAATACCGGCTGCCATTGGCTTATTATTGTGTACACCCGTTTTTACAAATAAACGTGTAGGGAGCTGCTCTGATTGCATAAAATAGTTTTCGATACAGCCAATGAGCGTCTCTTTTTCTAATCCGACAATACCTTGATAACGTTCACCATTTTTGGGTGTGATAGTGATAACTATATAACCATTACCCACCATATCTTTCAGTGTTGCATCATCGGCAATATCACCATTAACCCGAGCAACTCCACGTAGTTGTTGTTGATCATTACCATTAACAACGGCTAAAGATAAAGCACCATCACCTTGCAACTGAACAGCAATATCGCCCTCAAATTTTAGTGTTGCGGTTAATAAACTGGTTACAACCAATAATTCACCAAGCAAGGTTTGTACCGCAACGGGGTAGGTATGATTATCTAAAATTGCTTGATATGTTTGTTCAAGACGGGTAATTTCACCACGAATAGGATGATTATCAAATAAAAACCGATTTAAAGTATCCATATTAACTATTGTCACCTTGTTGCCTATCATATTTAAATTTAATCAAATCACGCCGCTCCTTTTTGTCTGGTCTTCTATCTGGGTGCGGCATTGTCAATGCATTAAGCTTGCGTGCTTGCGCTATTACTTCGCGTTTAGCAATACTGTCGGGTGTTTCTTGATAAAGTTGCTGAGCATCAGTGGCAGTTCTTCGCTGTTCACTAATGGCTAAAATTTGAATGGTTTTTTGATCTGATCCTTGACGAAGAGTTAAAGTTGCACCAACTTCAACAATTTTACTTGGTTTAGTGCGCTGACCATTATAATGTACTTTTCCGCCATCAACCATTTCGCGCGCTAATGATCGCGACTTATAAAACCTTGCGGCCCAAAGCCATTTATCTAATCTTACAAGCAATATCGCACCCTCATAATTACACTTATTATTGCGTTTTTTTATATTCAAACACACATAATGCTTTCAACATATTAACAAGTTATATAAGAATGCTTTTACAAAAATCAATGTTCAGGATCAATAATATAATTATTACCATTTGTAGAAAATGTACCTGAAAAACTAAATGGCTGTAATTTACCATGTAAATCGGCCGAATAATTCATGGTTTTTGGTGGTTGTTTTACTATTTTCCATTCCTCTAGTAATGAACTTGCTATACCATAAGCATTAAGCTGAAAAGATAAGAATTCATTTTGCGATGGTTCAAACTTTGCTTTTGACTCAATCATACCACCACTAGCTAAAGCGCTAAATGTTAACGATCCATGATTTTCAGCATCAAATTTTAAAACCATATCAGGATAATTAATATCAACTCGATTAAACGACCCTTTTTCAGACTTAAAAGAGATCGTACCTGAATAAATCCCTAATTTTTGATCTCTAGCTAAAGTAACATTAGTACCAGAACCCTGAAAATTATATAACGTAAATGGAAAATCGCTATATTTTCTAATTAACAAACTTTGAAAAATGGCAAACTTATCTACTTCAATACGCCCCAAAATACTAGGTAATACCGATAGTTCTAGTTTTTCAGGAAGCTGATAATTAATATCCGATAAAGTTAATTGATCTAGATGTAAGGTGTTATCTTTCCACTTTCCAGCAAAATTTATACTACCTTTATTCCATTTTGCTAGTGCCTTTTCGATTGTCACTTCTTGGTTATTGGATGATAATTGCACTAATACCGATGCAAACAGCTCATCATGCCAAACAACATGATCGGCATTAAAAACAAAAGCGCTTTGATCAAAATGCCACTGATTATCATAACGAATATTGTTTGCTTCAATATTACCTTTTTCAATTAAAAAACTAGGCAACTGTATGCTACTTTCAAATATAGATAATTGCTTAATCGTCGACTTTGGCAGAAGATGAGAATATTTATCCAAAAAATCCTCTTCAGTTGATTGCAAATTAATATTATGCAGTTGTAGCTGATCAATATTCAAACTATTATCAGCAAGTACTTTTAATTTACCTACAAAAAAACCATTATCAATATTGCCACCTAAATTAGTAATGGTTGTAATATCATCGCGATGAAATCCTTGAATAAGCAGTGACTTGATAGAAATCTGGTTGACCGACACAGCTTGTGAAGTAAAATCAAATTGATATTTATCTTCTCCTGATAACGAAAATGGTTTAACGCCACCATTAAGCTGTGTGAATGAAAGTTCATCTGTTCCATTATTGACCGAAACATTAGCGGTTGAATTAACAAACTTTAGCGTATTTGCTGAAAAGTTATAATGGCTAGATTTACCATCATGATGAATATAATTAATAGTACCATCAATAACAGTAACATAATTAAAATGTGTTAATTGCCAAAGATCACTTTTATCCAAGCCAACAACTAAGGTAGGAACATTAACAATTTCTTGCTTATCATCAGTTATAACCACATCATCAAAAACTAACTCATAAAAGTTTGAAAAAGAGTGATGAACTTTGCCTATTGAAATAGTATAAGAACTTAATTTAGATAATTGCTGGCTAACAATTTTGGCTCCCCAAGAAGTTTGCACAACAAAATAAGACAACAATACAAAAAACCAAGTAATAGCTAAAAAGATGATTATGTAAAAACGCAATCGAATCATAAAGTAATGTTAATTATTGTAATGAAATGTTAAGAATTGTATTACAATAACCTATTTAAATCAAAATAACATCTCATTTTCAATATAAATCATTTGTGGTTAGGCTAGTTTTACAGTTAAGATATAAGTATACGCAATGATATTTTTTTAAATAACTAACTGAACAACTCACTTTCCCTTTCTTTAATCAAATGAAGGGGGGGTTATTTTTTATTTATGATAAGTAAAAACGGGAGATACCTAAATGAAACAAATCCCAATGACAGTAAAGGGAGCTGAACTATTACGTGCCGAACTAGAAGAGCTAAAAAATGTCAAAAGACCACAAATCACTGCAGCCATAGCTGAGGCAAGAGCACACGGCGATTTAAAAGAGAATGCTGAATACCATGCAGCAAGAGAACAACAAGGATTTTGTGAAGGTCGAATTCAAGAAATTGAAAGCAAATTATCACAAGCACAAATTATAGATATTACCAAAGTAAAAAATACTGGACGTATTATTTTTGGCGCAACAGTAACAGTAATAAATGTTGAAAACGACGAAGAAACAACCTATCGCATCGTAGGTGATGACGAAGCAGACTATAAACAAAATCTTATTTCGGTCAACTCACCTATCGCCAGAGGTCTAATCGGCAAAGAAGATGGTGATACCGTACAAATCAAAACGCCAGGTGGTGATGTAGAATTTGATATTGTTAAAGTTGAATACATCTAGTAAAAAACAACTTCCACAAAAGCGGATACACAAACAGGGCAACTAGCCCTGTTGTTGTATTTATTTAGGTAAAGTGATTTTCTTATCCTCACTTGGTCTAAAAATCGTAAAATTAGAGCCAATCAATTGCACGGGTAACGCTTTTGTTTCGCGAATAATGGCATCACAGATAAGCTTCTTGGTTTCACGATCTTCAGCAGAAACTTTAATTTTAATTAACTCATGGAAATTTAACGCGCTATCAATTTCGGCAAGCACGCCTTCGGTAAATCCATTAGCACCAATCATCACAATAGGTTTTAAATGATGAGCTTCACTTTTTAAATACTGTTTTTGTTTATTCGATAAATTCATTAAATTTTTATCACATTAAGTTGCAATTTTGCTATTCTACCCTTATATATATCTGTAATCAATGAAGTGGCCTCTTTACATTAAGGATTTATTCGCTGTGAGTAACAAAAAACGCTCAGCAAGCTCAACACGTTGGCTCAATGAGCATTTTAAAGATCGCTTTGTGCAACAAGCACAAAAAAAAGGATTACGATCCAGAGCATGGTTCAAACTAGAAGAAATTCAAAAAAGTGACAAACTCTTCAAACCTGGGATCACTGTCGTTGATTTAGGTGCCGCACCTGGAGGCTGGTCGCAATATGTTGCATCACTCATTGGTGATAAAGGTCGCATTATTGCGTGTGACCTACTACCAATGGATCCTATTGTCGGGGTTGACTTTTTACAAGGGGATTTTCGTGACGAAGCCGTCTTAAAAGCATTGCTAGACCGTGTTGGCGAAGACAAAGTCCAAGTAGTCATGTCAGACATGGCCCCAAACATGAGTGGTCAACCTGCCGTTGATATACCAAGAGCCATGTATTTAGTTGAACTGGCATTAGACATGTGTCGAGACGTACTTGCTCCTAACGGCAACTTTATCGTTAAAGTATTTCAAGGAGAAGGATTTGAAGAGTACCTAAAACAGGTGCGAAATATGTTCAAAACTGTCAAAATTCGCAAGCCTGAAGCATCACGCGCTAGATCTCGAGAAGTTTATATTGTTGCAATGGGTATGAAGTAGCCAGTTGTATAATTTTGTAGTACCATACTTCGTTAAATTTAGTCGTAACTGTTAATTTTTATGAGAGGTTTTTCTTTTGAACGACATGGTAAAGAATTTACTGATCTGGGGAATTATCGCTGTAGTATTGATCGCTGTATTTAACCAATTCAGCTCAATGTCAAATAGCAGTCCTCAAGTCAATTATACTCAATTTAATTCCGATATCACCAATGGCAAACTCCAAGAAGTGCATATTAACGGACGCGAAATTGTTGCTACAACCAAAGAAAATAGTAATTATACTACCTACATCCCCTATTTTGATGAAAAACTCATGGATGACCTGTTAAGCAACAAAGTACCTGTCTATGGTAGCCCTGATGAAAAACCAAGCCTAATCGTTAGTATTCTGGTTTCTTGGTTTCCTATTATTTTGCTCATTGGTTTTTGGCTATTTATGATGCGCCAAATGCAAGGTGGTGGCAAAGGTGGACCTATGTCAGTTGGCAAAAGCAAAGCCCGCATGTTAACACCCGATCAAATTAAAACTAAATTTACAGATGTTGCAGGTAGTGAAGAAGCCAAACAAGAAGTGACCGAAGTGGTCGACTTTTTACGCGATCCGGGCAAATATCAAAAATTAGGTGGACGCATACCGAAAGGGATCTTAATGGTCGGCCCTCCGGGCACAGGTAAAACCTTATTAGCCAAAGCCATTGCTGGCGAAGCCAATGTCCCATTCTTTAGCATTTCAGGTTCTGACTTTGTTGAAATGTTTGTTGGGGTGGGAGCATCGCGTGTGCGCGATCTTTTTGAACAAGCACGAAAACACTCGCCTTGCATCATTTTTATTGACGAAATCGACGCCGTAGGTCGCAAACGTGGCGCGGGGTCAATGGGTGGTCACGATGAACGTGAACAAACATTAAACCAAATGCTTGTTGAAATGGATGGCTTTGAAGCCAACAGCGGAATCATCATAATCGCAGCAACAAACCGCGTTGACATCTTAGATCCGGCATTACTACGACCAGGCCGCTTTGACCGCCAAGTGCAAATTGGCTTACCAGACATGAAAGGTCGTGAACAAATTCTTGCGGTACATGTCCGTAAAGTACCACTAGGAAGTGATGTCGACTTATCTGTCCTAGCTCGAGGCACGCCGGGCTATTCGGGGGCAGAACTGGCAAATTTAGTCAACGAAGCGGCATTATTTGCCGCGCGTCGAAACAAACGCCTAGTCACCATGGACGAATTTGAAGAAGCCAAAGATAAAATCAACATGGGTACTGAAAGACGGTCACTAACCATGACACAAGAGCAGCTCATATCAACAGCATACCACGAAGCTGGACACGCTATTATTGGCCACTTAATGCCTGATCACGATCCAATCCACAAAGTCACCATCATTCCGCGCGGACGCGCCCTTGGTGTCACCTTCTTCTTACCAGAAGGTGATCGTGTCAGTGAAAGTCGTGAAAAGCTTGAAGGTGACATTGCCACGCTTTATGGTGGACGATTAGCAGAAGAGCTCATCTATGGCGAAAATAAGATCTCAACAGGTGCATCAAATGATATCAAAGTAGCCACACAATATGCACGAGCCATGGTCACCCAGTGGGGCTTTTCTGATCGCTTAGGACCACTGTTCTACGAAACAGACGACAATGGATATGGACGACCAAAAGACATATCTGACGAAACAGCTCGCATTATTGACGAAGAAGTCAAAGCCATTATTGACCGCAATTATCAGCGCGCTCGTAAAATCTTAACGGATAATATTGACGTACTACATGCAATGAAAGATGCACTAATGAAATACGAAACCATTGGTTCAAAACAAGTTGCAGACTTAATTGCTCGTCGTCCACTCACCACACCAGATGACTGGACAGAAAGTGACGAACAGGCAGCAAAACAGATCCCAAATGAAGGGAATGACACGCCGCCACAATCAGAAAGCTAAAATTCAAAAAATAAAACGCGCTACGGCGCGTTTTTTCTCGATAAAATACCTTAAGATAAATACAATCACATAATATAACCCTAATAAGGCTGTGAATCATGGAAATACAGTTTCAAAATCAAATAATGGATCTCTCGTTCCCACAAGTCATGGGCATTGTTAACATGACACCCGATTCGTTTTCTGACGGAGGAAGTTATAACAACCTTGATGATGCTATGCGCCGTGTTGACAGCATGATTCAAGCTGGTGCCACATTCATCGACGTCGGCGGCGAATCTACGCGCCCCGGCGCAGCCGAAGTATCAGTTGATGAAGAGCTAAACCGCGTTGTGCCATTGGTTGAAAAAATAGCCCGATATTTTGATGTATGGATTTCGGTCGACACATCAAAACCACAAGTTATGACCGAATCGGCCAAGGCTGGTGCACACCTAATCAATGACATCCGTGCACTAACGCTCCCCGGCGCAATGGAAGCTGCAGCACAAACGGGCTTACCGGTTTGCGTCATGCACATGCAGGGAGACCCTCAAACCATGCAAAACGCACCACACTACGAACAAGATATCTATCAAGAAGTCGATGACTTTTTTGCAAAACAGATCGAACGCTGCATAAGCGCCGGCATCGACCGTCAAAAAATCATACTCGACCCCGGTTTTGGATTTGGTAAAACACTAGCGCACAATTACCGACTATTAGCCATGCTTGAACAATTCCATCATTTCAACCTACCTTTATTAGTCGGCATGTCCCGAAAATCTATGATAGGACAAGTGCTAAATGTCCCACCACAAGAACGAATGTTAGGTAGTGTATCTTGTGCGGTAATAGCGGCAATGAAAGGCGCACAGATTATTCGAGTGCATGATGTAAAAGAAACGTTTGATGCATTAAGAATTGTGCAGGCGACACTTGCAGAAAGGTAATAAGGTATAGTTTTTTTGATCAAAAACCAAAAAACTTTAATAAAATCAATACCTTTTCTGACCAATTTTTGTGAGTAAATAAGGTGTTTTTTTGTGAAATAAAAACGTTTAAATTAATGCGCTTTTTTAATTTTGTTTTAGTTTTAGCCTTAGCTTAAATCCTCATCATTCATCTGCGCCATAAACCAATGTTGCCAACCTGTGGTCTGTTTTTGGATGTTGTCGATAGATTGGTTGAATGAAGCAAAAGCACCGTGTGATATCATTTTCATTTTCCAACCTACACACAATAGCCCTTTGATAACATCTAACGAGGCGCGAATATGTTGTAACTGTTTAATGGCGGATTGGCATTCTTTGATGTTATC
>NZ_JBXSQG010000023.1:0-19634 GCF_057063545.1 Gilliamella sp. X-23 | reverse complement strand
TGATGAAAATAAGAACTGTGTCTGTTTTAGACTACGGTGAAATTGAAAAAGATTTTGAGCATAGGTTTGGCAGGCCAGATGCCAGATGCCAGATGCCAAGTATGATAGCGCATTTCGATCATCCTGTTAAGTAATTTTTTGTTTTATTTGAATTTTTTATAACTGACTGCTCGACTAATGAGCACTCCCTTGCTTTGAAAGCGCTTAAATTATAACCGCCTGAGTAATAATTCGCTACCTTTTTTGTTAAAAATTTGTAAAGTTTTGTTAAAGGATGAGTCAGCCTACGTTGGCGGGCTTTGGGATAAGGGGTTTGGGTGGTGTTTTTTGGCTAAAAATCGCCAAATAAAAAATTTAATAAAATCAATACCTTTTCTGACCGATTTTTGGGTGGTAATTGCGTTGTTTTTTAACAAAAAAACTCACCCAAAAACACCTAAGATTATGTTGTTTGTCTTATTCCGGCGTCAGAATGTGCCGACAACAGAGCGAGTTTGTGGTGCGCTTGGAGCGCGTCCACAAACGGTGCGTTAAGACCGAGCGCCGGCGAACAAATTTGAACATCTGAGCAAAGCGAAGATGGCCTCGAAGAGGCGAGTATCAGGATGATACGAGTAGCGTAGCCGCAGGCCACATTCTGCAGCCAAAGCGTGGGATTGCAAAGGGAATTCGCTTTAATTCCCTTTGCTCGGACGTGGTCACGATAGTTATTTTGTTCACCAAAGGTCAAAACGTCCGAAACCTGCGCACCTAATTTATTCTATTCACCAAAACAAAAAAAGGCTTGATTTTCCACTATAAATCTGTCAGAAAAGGTATTGATTTTATTAAAGTTTTTTCTGGCTGTTTTTTAACAAAAACCGCCTTATAAAAACACAATAACTCATCTCAAAAACGATGGTTATGCTGTTTGTCTTATTCCGGCGTCAGAATGTGCCGACAACAGAGCGAGGTCAGCACGCCAAACAGGGATGTTTGGCGAGTTTGTGGTGCGTCTGGAACGCGTCCACAAACGGTGCGTTAAGACCGAGCGCCGGCGGACAAATTTGTCTGGAACAAATTTGAACACCTGAGCATAGCGAAGGTGGCCTCGAAGAGGCGAGTATCAGGATGATACGAGTAGCGTAGCCGCAGGCCATATTCTGCAGCCAAAGCGTGGGATTGCAAAGGGAATTCGCTTTAATTCCCTTTGCTCGGACGTGGTCACGATAGCTATTTTGTCCACCAAAGGCCAAAACGTCCGAAACCTGCGCACCTAATTTATTCTATTCACCAAAACAAAAAAGGCCTGATTTCCCGCTCAAAAATCAGTCAGGAAAGACATTGATTTTATTGAAGTTTTTTGGTCACGTTTTTTAAGAGATTTTTTAACAAAAAAACAACCCCAAAAACACAACAATCCCAACATAATTATTATTTAAAAAAGCTCGAAAACAGCGGTTTCGTTCTCGGTTTTTTATCAACCATTGTTGGTAAATAAATAGTATGGCAACCAGCAATAAAGCAATATAAAAGACCAACGACAGTTGGTTGATGACGCCAACCATCAATAGGCCAATCATGGTAAACACCTGCAATATCCCTATAATTAACTTATCGTACTGCCCAAATAAAATGGCGGTGGATTTTATGCCTATTTTGATATCGTCGTTACGATCCACCATCGCATATTCCGTATCATAAGCAATTATCCAACAAATATTAGCAAAGCAAAGTAACCAACAAGTAGGGGGAAATTGCTCTATAATGGCGGCATATGCCATAGGAATACCCCAGCTAAAGGCAATGCCTAAGGTGACTTGCGGTAAGTGGGTGTAGCGCTTCATAAAGGGGTAAATCATTGCTGTTAATAAGGCTATGATTGCAATAAGCCATGATAGTTTATTTAAGATGAGCAATAGGCAAAGCGCAATGAATAATAGAGTAAATAAGGTCCATAGTGCATTTTTTTCGGTCAATGCACCCCGCGCGAGTGGGCGGTTTTTTGTGCGTTCGACGTGTGCATCAAAATGACGATCGGCATAGTCGTTGACAACGCATCCTGCTGCCCGCATGGTAAATACCCCTAAAATAAAAATGAGGGTAATATAGGTATAGGGCTCACCTGTCAACCATATCGCCCAAAGCGTTGGCCAAAGTAGTAGTAAGGTGCCGATGGGTTTGTCTAACCGCATTAGTTGTATATAAGCTAACATAAATGTTTTTTGCTATTTGAAATAATAGGTGGATTATACCTTGTTACTTAAAAGCTGCAATGTACACTATCCTCTGCAAAAGTGGTGAGACAAAGGAAAAAGTTAGATCATGAGTAAATACTGTTCCACAATCACAGCTAATGCTCGGTAAAATGGGCTTATCTCATTTTGTTTTAACTTTTTTAAATAGGCTGAAGACCAAATCAATAAGTGTTCATCAATTAACTGTTTTGCAGCTTTGGGATTGTTCTTTTCTTGTAATATGGCATAGGCCATTAGCATTAACCCAAATTGGTCTTCAGGTTCGTTGATGCCGGTATTAAGTGTTAAGCCGTGTTGCTGTAAGAATTGGCGGTAGCGTTCTTGTGATTCGCCCATTAATCGCTGATCTTGATCTAAATAGACCGATCCCCAAGGAGGAGCGAACATAGCACCCTGCCCTTCAAATAATAGTGAAAATTGGTAATTAAGTTCTGGGTTGTTGATTTGAGTAGCGATTATTTGGCACTGTTCACCAATAAGCACGGCATTTTGCCAATCAACAATATGCTCAAGCTGAAATAAAGTGTCAATGAGCGGTTTAACCGTTTGGTGATCAGGTGGATAATAAAAAAAAGCACCAAATAGTTTTGCCAAAATAGTGGATGTAATTTTATCTAGATGCGTTGCTTCATTATTCTTCATTAAATCACTACCTAACTATAAGTGGATCGTATTGATTTGGGATGCCATTAAATAGCCTTCCTAACCATACCAGTAGATAACTGCCCAAATACGGTAAAAAAACCAGTGGTAATTTGTGCATGTTATACCTCTTCAGGATTGAGTATTTGTCCCAATGTATCGCCCGAGGCTTTCGCTTGAGGATGGGGTTTGATGACAATGTTGGGTTTAGTTAGATTTTCGTTTGGTAGTGGAGCAATGTTCCGCTCATTACCATGTCGCTGGCGGAGTTTTTCGATGTCGTCAAAGTCTAAAGCTCTTTGCGGACAAGAATCGACACAAACAGGTTTGAGTCCTTGTTCAACACGTTCATAACAACCATCACATTTTGACATAACCTGTTTTTGATGATCAAATTGCGGTGCTCCATAAGGACAATGGGTTTCACAACGTCGGCAACCAATGCAAATATCTTGATTAACAACCACTAAGCCATCTTGTGAGCGTTTATGCATTGCTCCCGTTGGACAACCTTGTACACAAGCAGGCTCTTGGCAATGATTACATGAGATGGATAAATAGTAGGTAAAAGTATCGTTTTGCCACATACCATCAACTTGCTGCCAAGTACCTCCGCCATACTCGTAAACACGGCGAAAATTAACACCTAATACATTATCTTTTTCATCTTTACAACTGATTTGGCAGGTTTTGCAACCAGTGCATTTTGAAGAATCAATATAAAATCCATATTGCATTTTTATTATCCGTTCTTTAATTTATGATACTCAGCACATAGTCAATAATGGTTTGACTTCAACCAGATTGGTATGTTGTGGATTGGCTTTTGCAAGCACCGTTGGTCGCAATGATGTTAAGCGATTAATACAACCGCCAATATCAATCCCGGCTGCATTGGTTTTTGCCCACATTCCTTGCGGAATGGCAATCACACCCGGTAATATCCTTGGTGTGACTTTAGCTGGAATACAGAGCCGACCTCGATCGTTGTAAACCTCAACTAACTGACCATGTTTTATTTGTCTTTGCTCGGCATCAAATGGATTAATCCAAATACTATTAGCAACCGCTTCGCGCAGTTGTGGTAAATTACTGTAACTGGAATGGCATTGCCCTTTGGTATGAAAACCAATCAGTTGTAACGGGTATTTTTTACGTTTGGGTTTATCTTCACTGCCTTCAATTGCGGGTAGGTAGGCTGGAATAGGATGAAGGACATCGTCTGGGGCAAGTTCCCATTCGTTGGCGATGGTGGCTAATGCTTCTGAATAGATTTCTATTTTTCCTGATGGGGTGTTTAATGGGTCTTTAATTGGATCGTCTCGAAAAGCTTTTAACCCAATTTGCGTATCGCTATCAGCTAGCTTACGATCAATAACGCCCATACCATCAGTATTGGCAAAAGGCGGTAAATGAGGTTGGCTTTTACGCAGTTTTTCATAGCAATAAGCTATCCAATCTTCTTGCGTTCGCCCTTCAGTGAATTTGTCTTTTATACCCATTTTTTCAGATAATTGCGTTAATACCTCATAAGCTGGACGGTTTTCCCAAAGTGGTTTTATTGCCCGTTGCATGCGGATGATGTAGTGATAAGCACCCGATGAGTAAGAGTTATTAATCAAATCGTTACTTTCAACCGATGAGACATCGGGCAGAACTAAGTCCGCATATTTTGCCGATGCGGTCATATGTGTATCCCAAACAAGAATAAATTCACATTTGGACTCATCCTGTAGGATTTGATGAGTACGATTAAGATCAGAATGCTGATTGCCAATAACATTACCGGCGTAATTCCAGATAAATTTGATACCAACATCTAATTTATCTTTGCCACGTAAATAGGCATTTTTTGCCGTTAAACTTAACGGATCGTCAATCGCTTTTGTCCACAAAAAGAAAGGAATACTAGTTTTTATAGGGTTGGGGATACTTAAACTTGGAACAGGATAAGTCACACTTCCACCCCATGTGCCAATGTTGGTGCCCGGTTTACCAAATTGACTAGTGATAATTGGCAATAACATAATTGCCCGAGCGGTATGTTCACCATTTTGCCAACGCTGTACACCATAACCTTGCGATATCCAAGCCGCTTTTGCATTCACAATATCCATAGCCAGTTTGCGGATCTGCTCGGCTGGTATGCCTGTTTTTTTAGCCGCCCATTCAGGTGTTTTAGGTGTTCTGTCATTACCTAATCCTAAAATATAGGATTTATAATCGCTAAAAGGGGGGGCACTGTCTGGTAGGGTATCGGCATTCCAACCAACACAATATTGGCTAAGCATGGCATCATCAATACGATCTTGTTCAAGTAACGCATATCCTATTGCCGCCACAAGCGCCGCGTCAGTTCCAGGAATAATCGGAATCCAATCAGCATGATAAGCAACCACACTTTCACTTCGACGTGGGTCAATAATAATCACCCGTGCTTTGCTTTGTTCTAATGCATGAAAAAGCTCGGTAACTTGTCCACCACCTGACATTCGGGTTTCAGCAATATTATGTCCAAACATGACAACTAAATCGGAGTGCTTGATTTGATCAAGCAATGACTCCTTAGCATTACCATAAATATAAGGCCGAATGGCCGAAATCTGCCCACTTGAATAGTCACCATGATAATTTAAAAAACCACCAATCGTACTTAAAAAACGCTGACACGCATTACGACCTGAAATGTTAGCACCAGTCGTACCTGATCCATATTGATAATAAATCGCTTCGTTACCATAGTTATCGATCGTATGTTTGAGCTTTTCAGCTAGTAAATCAATCGCCTCACTCCACGAAATGCGTTTAAATTTACCTTCACCACGTTTGCCTATTCTTAGCATTGGGTATTTTAAGCGATCTGGATCGTAAGTGCGCCAACGAACGGAACGTCCACGTAAACATGGGCGAATTTGGTGTTGTCCAAAAATCGGGTCATTAATGCCATCTTCTGAAGATATTTTAGTGATAATATCGTTTTTTACATGAACTTTTAAAGGACAACGGCTACCGCAGTTAACTAAACAAGCACTATAATAAATCTGTTCTTTATCAGTAGGGTTAACAAGGGTTTTATTATTAACATCGCTATTCGGCTCTACATAGGCAAAAGGTAATTGCATATTGCTAGTTAATGCTGCTACACCGCCAATAGTTGACGATTTTTGTAAAAAATCACCCTGATTTATTATATTTTTATCTTTTGACTTGCTCATTTAATTCCCTTATTTTTTTATACGGGATTTTCTTATCATCGTACTAAAATTACGATAAAAAATCTTAAAAAGTAAATTATCTTTTCTAACCAATACGATAAGTTGGATTTATGAGTTTAACTTAAACGCCGGCGCCATTGACCTTGGTCTTATTGTGCAAAGGTTGGTATAATAACTGTCATTTATTCGAATAGATAGAAAAACTATGTCGCAATCTACTTATAATGCCGTTGATATTGAAGTTTTAAAAGGGCTTGATCCTGTTCGTCACCGTCCAGGTATGTACACCGATACCACTCGCCCAAACCATTTGGGCCAAGAAGTCATTGATAATAGTGTCGATGAAGCTATTGCCGGCCATGCTCGTCAAATTAAGGTGACACTTTATGAAGATAACTCACTTGAAGTGATTGACGATGGGCGCGGCATGCCTGTTGATATTCACCCAGAAGAAGGCGTGCCTGCAATTGAGTTATTGCTTTGCCGTTTGCATGCAGGGGGTAAGTTTTCGAACAAGAATTACCAGTTCTCTGGCGGTTTGCATGGTGTGGGTATTTCGGTGGTAAATGCGTTATCAAAACGTGTTGAAGTCACTGTTCACCGTGATGGACAAGTGTACGAGATGGCCTTTGAAAATGGCAACAAAGTCGAAGATTTACACATCACAGGTACATGTGGGCGCCGTAATACGGGTACCAAAGTGCATTTTTGGCCAGACGAAAAATATTTTGATTCACCTCGATTTTCAGTGCCACGCTTGTCTCATCTGCTTAAAGCTAAAGCGGTTCTTTGCCCAGGGCTTGAAATTACCTTTAAAGATAAAATCAACAATACCGAACAACGCTGGTGCTACCAAGATGGTTTGAAAGACTATTTGATGGAGTCGGTAAGTGGTTATTTACTACTACCCGAAATCCCGTTTACTGGTAGCCACATTGGCGAAACCGAAGCGGTTGAATGGGCATTACTTTGGATGCCTGAAGGCGGCGAGCTATTAACCGAAAGTTACGTTAACTTAATTCCAACAATTCAAGGTGGTACGCATGTTAATGGTTTACGTCAAGGCTTATTAGATGCCATGCGTGAATTTTGTGAGTTTCGTAATTTGTTGCCGCGTGGCTTAAAATTAACGGCTGATGATATTTGGGAACGTTGTGCTTATGTTATTTCAGTCAAAATGCAAGAGCCACAATTTGCAGGTCAAACCAAAGAGCGATTATCATCACGCCAGAGTGCGGCATTTGTGTCGGCAATTGTGAAAGATGCATTTAGCCTTTGGTTAAATCAACATGTTCAATTAGCCGAATTACTGGCCGAAATGGTGATTTCAAGCGCGCAAAAACGCTTAAAAGCCTCAAAAAAAGTCATCCGTAAAAAGCTAACCAGTGGCCCTGCACTACCAGGAAAACTTGCTGATTGCTCATCGCAAGATTTAAGCCGTACTGAACTTTTTTTAGTGGAAGGGGACTCGGCAGGTGGCTCAGCAAAACAAGCGCGAGACCGTGAATTTCAAGCCATTATGCCGCTTAAAGGTAAGATTTTAAATACTTGGGAAGTGTCATCTGACGAGGTGCTTGGATCACAAGAAATTCATGATATTTCGGTTGCTATCGGTATCGATCCGGATAGTGATGATTTGAGCCAATTACGTTATGGGAAGATCTGTATTTTAGCCGATGCCGATTCTGATGGACTACATATTGCCACTTTACTTTGTGCGTTATTTGTTCGTCACTTTCGTGCGATGGTTGAGCATGGACATGTGTTTGTTGCAATGCCCCCGCTTTATCGTATCGATTTAGGTAAAGAGGTGCATTACGCCCTAGATGAAGAAGAAAAAGAAGGCATTTTAGAACAGCTAAAACGTAAAAAAGGCAAACCGAATGTACAACGCTTTAAAGGTCTAGGTGAAATGAATCCATTGCAACTGCGTGAAACAACAATGGATCCGAATACTCGCCGTTTAGTGCAGTTATCCCTTGATGATGCCGAACAAACGATGGCACTGATGGATATGCTACTTGCTAAAAAACGCTCAGAAGATCGCCGCGAATGGCTACAAGAAAAAGGCGATCAAGTTGAACTTGATGTCTAACCAACAGAATGATTTAGAGGAACAATAATGAGTGAGATAACTCATGATGGAGTAGAAGTCCAATCACTACGCACCTTTACTGAAGGTGCCTATTTAAACTACTCAATGTATGTCATTATGGATCGTGCGCTACCATTTATTGGTGATGGTTTAAAACCTGTGCAACGACGTATTGTTTATGCCATGTCAGAATTAGGACTAAATGCACAAGCAAAATTTAAAAAATCAGCACGTACCGTGGGTGATGTACTCGGTAAATATCATCCCCATGGCGATAGCGCCTGTTATGAAGCCATGGTGCTCATGGCTCAGCCGTTTTCTTATCGCTATCCATTAGTTGATGGACAAGGTAACTGGGGGGCGCCTGATGATCCTAAATCATTTGCTGCTATGCGTTATACCGAATCACGCTTATCAAAATATGCTGAATTATTATTAGGTGAGTTAGGGCAAGGAACGGTTGATTATACGCCAAACTTTGATGGTACGTTGCAAGAGCCTAAAATGCTACCAGCCAGATTGCCAAATATTTTATTAAATGGCACAACGGGGATTGCGGTTGGTATGGCAACCGATATTCCTCCACATAATATTCGTGAAGTAGCTAATGCGGCAATTATGCTTGCTGATAATCCGAATGCGACATTAAACGAAGTAATGGCTCACATACAAGGGCCTGACTTCCCTACCGAGGCCGAAATTATTACGCCTCGTGACGATATTGAAAAAATCTACAAAACAGGTCGTGGATCTATTCGTATGCGTGCCGTGTGGAAAAAAGAAGACGGCGACATTGTCATAACCGACCTTCCTCATCAAGTTTCAGGTGCTAAAATTTTAGAGCAAATCGCTTCACAAATGCGCGCTAAAAAATTGCCTTTAATTGAAGATTTACGTGATGAGTCTGATCACGAAAATCCAACTCGTTTAGTGATTGTGCCGCGTTCAAATCGAGTCGATTTAGAGCAAGTCATGAATCATTTATTTGCAACAACCGATCTCGAAAAAAGCTATCGCGTCAATATGAATATGATCGGGCTGGATAATCGCCCATCAGTAAAAGGATTAGTCGAGATTTTAACCGAGTGGCTAGAGTATCGCAAAAATACCGTCACGCGCCGCTTAAATTATCGATTAGATAAAATATTAAAACGACTGCATATCCTTGATGGTTTATTAATTGCATTTTTAAATATTGATGAAGTTATCGATATTATACGTAATGAAGATGAACCTAAACAGGAGTTAATTGGCCGTTTTGCATTAACCGATATTCAAGCCGAAGCAATTTTAGAGTTAAAACTCCGTCATTTAGCCAAACTTGAAGAAATGCGTATCAAAGGTGAACAAAGTGAGCTTGCAAAAGAGCGCGATCACTTGCAAGCATTATTATCTTCACCGAAAAAACTGAGTAATTTAATTAAAAAAGAGCTACAAGAAGATGCTGAAAAATATGGTGATGAGCGTCGTTCTCCGATCGTTGAACGCAGTGAAGCTAAAGCCATTAGTGAACAAGAGTTAACACCATCAGAACCTGTTACCGTGATTTTGTCTGAAATGGGCTGGGTTAGAACAGCTAAAGGTCATGATATTGATGCTACAGGTTTAAGCTATAAAGCGGGTGATAGCTTTAAAGCTGCCGCAAAAGGAAAAAGCAATCAGCCAGTTATCTTTATCGACTCAACAGGTCGTAGTTATGCTATAGAGCCTAATACCCTACCATCTGCCCGTAGCCAAGGAGAGCCATTAACCGGTAAACTAGCACTACCGGCAGGCGCAACGGTTGAACATGTTTTGATGTCGCAAAATGATAATCAAAAATTCTTGCTGGCTTCAAGTGCAGGGTATGGCTTTATTTGTCAATTTAGTGATTTAATTGCTCGTAACCGCAATGGTAAGGCGATTATCAATTTACCTAAAGAAGCAAAAATCCTAGCACCAATTGAAATTCCATCAGAAGATAGCTTATTGTTATCGATCACTAAAGCTGGTCGAATGCTCATCTTCCCTGTCAAAGATTTACCTGAACTTGCCAAAGGTAAAGGGAATAAAATTGTGTCGCTTGCTGGTACAGATGATAGTCTTTCTTATATGATGCTAATTACCCCAGAAACAGCGGTAACTTTATATGTTGGTAAACGCAAACTTACGCTACATCCTGCTGATTTACAAAAATTTAAAGCAGAACGAGCACGTAAAGGCACTTCATTACCACGAGGTTTGCAAAAGATAGATCAAATTGAGGTGAACGAATAATATGTCTTTTATTTGGGCGATAATTACAGGCTTTGTTTTAAGCAGTGTATTAAAAACAGGATGGGGGTTTATACTTGGACTATTTATTGGTCCAATGCTTTACCAAGCATTTTGCAATAAATTGACCGAACAAAAAACCAAAGCAAACCCAGAACTTTACTTAACGGTTGTTTTTGAAGTCCTTGGTCATTTAAGTAAAGCAAAAGGTGTTGTCACTCAAGATGATATTAATCTTGCTAGCCAATTCATGGACAGATTACAACTGGATCGAAATAGTCGAAAACTAGCACAAGACTCATTTAATCGAGGCAAAGCAAGTGATTACCCGCTCCGATCTCGTTTAGCGGAACTATATGCACAATATCGTTACCGACGAAATGTGTTAAATATTTTTTGTGAACAACTGATCCAAGCGGCATTAGTTGATGGCATTTTAGATGAAAAAGAGCAACAAATTCTTTTTGTTGTGGCTGAAGAATTTAATATTCCACGTCAACAAATGGCAATATATATTCAAATGATGATGGGTAGCTACCATTTTCGTCAGAATGGTTATCACAACCAACAAAATCAGCGAGATCAATATCAACGTAGCAATCATTATGGTGGATATCAAGGCCGATCAACACAAGCAGATCTGCAAAATGCTTACAAAATTTTGGGTATAGACTCGTCTGCGGAGATCTCAGAAATCAAAAGAGCTTATCGAAAATTAATGAACGAACACCATCCAGATAAGCTAGTATCAAAAGGTCTACCAAAAGAGATGCTGGAAGCCGCAAAAAAACGAGCACAAGAAATCCAAGCTGCCTATGATCTTATCAAAGCATCACGTGGATTTAAGTAGAGACTAATACTATGATGCATTGGCGCTCAATCATTAGAATTGTTGGACTATTAATTGCCCTGCTATCGACATTTATGCTATTACCTGCACTTGTAGCATTAATTTATCGCGACGGCGCGGGGGCAATTTTTGTGCGTTCGTTTTTTGCTGCGCTAATTTTAGGATGTCTTTTATGGCTTCCTAATCGCCATCAACGCCATGAGCTAACCACTCGCGAAGGCTTCTTTATTGTTGTGCTATTTTGGGTTGTTTTAGGTACAATCGGTGCTTTCCCTTTTATTTTTGATACCCACATTAATTTAAATTTAACTACCGCATTTTTCGAATCATTTTCAAGCCTAACCACAACGGGTGCTACCACAATTGTAAAATTAGAACACCTGCCTAAGGCTTTACTGTTTTATCGTCAATTACTGCAATGGCTTGGTGGTATGGGTATTATCGTACTTGCTGTCGCCATCTTGCCATTATTAGGCGTTGGGGGTATGCAACTTTATCGGGCTGAAATCCCCGGTCCACAAAAAGACAGCAAAATGCGCCCACGCATTGCCGAAACGGCAAAAACACTCTGGTCAATTTATATTTTTCTTACTACTCTTTGTGCGATCTGCTTATGGTTTGCAGGTATGAATGTTTTTGATGCGATTTCACATAGCTTTTCAACCATTTCAATGGGTGGATTTTCAACTCACGATGATAATCTTGCTTACTTTAATAGCCCCGCAATCAACTACATTATAACCCTCTTTTTAGTCTTATCGGGTTGTAACTTTGCACTACATTTTGCCGCATTAAGTGGATTTTCAATTAAGGTTTTCTGGCGAGATCAAGAGTTTAGAACCTTTATTTTTATTTTAGCCATTTTAATTATCATTTGTACATTTGGCATTTATGTTTACCAACCAGAACGAAAACTCAGCATAGATAAAATAGTACTACAAGTTGTATCTATCTCTGCAACTGTTGGTTTTACCGTAGATGATATCAATACATGGCCATCATCATTACCCATTTTTTTACTATGCGCATCATTTATTGGTGGTTGTGCTGGTTCAACTGGCGGCGGTTTAAAAGTGGTGCGAGTTTTGCTTCTATTTATGCAGGGATCGCGTGAATTAAAACGCCTTATTCATCCGAATGCGATTTATACATTAAAATTAAATAATCGTGTTGTTTCGGAACGTATTATTGAAGCAGTTTGGGGATTCTTTTCTGCCTATGCATTAGTCTTTTTAGTCAGCTTATTTATTATTATGGCAACGGGCATTGATGCTACTGATTCTTTTTATATTGTTGCATCATCACTCAATAACTTAGGCGTCGGGCTTGGTAATGTAAGCGATAATTTCGCTAGCGTAAGTGATGTTGTTAAATGGGTCATGGTTGTCGATATGTTATTTGGACGATTAGAAATATTTACCTTACTGGTTTTATTCACGCCAGCTTTTTGGCGAAGTTGATTTTATATTAAAACAAACAATTAACTGAAAGTTTTTGACAAAATACACAATTTTTATAAATATTTTATTGATTATTTAGTTAATTACAGACAGAATTACAACACAGCATGTGCTGTATTTATTAGAGGTAATCACCTGACATATGGAATGGATCATGGATCCTACAATCTGGATTGGTTTATCCACTCTGGTTGTACTTGAAATCGTCCTTGGTATTGATAACATTGTTTTTATTGCCATCCTTGCCGAGAAACTTCCTCCCAACCAACGAGATAAAGCGCGCATTACTGGCCTTGCTTTCGCATTAATTACGCGAATATTGCTACTAATGTTCACAGGTTGGTTAGTTACACTCACCACACCACTATTTACGATATCTGGAATCAGCTTTAATGCACGCCAACTGATTATGTTAATCGGTGGGATATTTTTATTATTTAAAGCCACCATGGAGCTCAACGAACGTCTTGAAGGTGCATCGCAAGAAGACGGAAAACCCAAAAAAACCTCTCACTTTTGGACTGTTGTGGCGCAAATAGTTGTACTTGATGCTGTATTCTCGCTTGATTCAGTGATTACTGCGGTGGGAATGGTTGAACATATTCCTGTGATGATTATTGCCGTGTGTATTGCCATTGCCATTATGATGGTTGCAAGTAAGCCACTGGCTAATTTTGTCAACGCTCATCCAACCATTGTCATTCTTTGTTTAAGTTTTTTATTGATGATCGGTTTTAGCCTCGTTGCCGAAGGGTTTGATTTTATGATTCCAAAAGGCTACTTATACGCGGCTATTGGCTTCTCAATCATGATTGAGTTTTTCAATCAACTGGCTATTTTTAATCGTCGCAAGGCCTTAAATAAAAAGCCATTACGCGAACGTACCGCCGAAGCCATTTTACACTTACTTAAAGGTGATGCCGAAGAAGATACTGATACTAACACTATCGACGTCATGTCTGATGAAAATAAAAAAGTATCGGTGTTTAATCATCAAGAATTAAGTATGGTTGAACGAGTACTAGGGCTAGCCCAACGTTCAGTCAGCAGTATAATGACATCTCGACTTGACGTTGATATGGTCAATATCAATGATGACCGTGAGGTTATTATTAAAGAGATTTTTGAAAATCCTCATTCACGTTTAGTCGTTACCGATAATGTTTCAATTGATGAGCCACTAGGAATCATCCAAGTTAATGATCTATTAAAAGATATACTACAAAGTAAAGAGCCCATCGATATTCACTCACTTATCAAACAACCGCTGATCTTCCCTGAGACCGTATCGTTACTAGTTGCACTAGATCAATTTAAAAAAGCCAAAACCCATTTTGCTTTTGTGGTCGACGAATTTGGCTCAATGCAAGGGGTTGTTTCGGTGACAGATATTATCGAAACTATTGCTGGTGATTTCCCGACCGAAGAAGAGGAAATTGACGCCAAACACGATATTCAATGTCTAGATGATAACAGCTGGATCGCTAATGGCTATATTCCGGTTGAAGAACTTATCCGTTTTGTACCTATTCCCATTGATGATAAACGTGAATATCACACCTTAGCAGGATTATTAATGGAAAAAGCCCAGCATTTACTTAATGTTGGTGAAACATTACAAATCGGCGATTATTTATTTGAAGTAGCAGAAATAGAAAGCCACAGAATTTTGAAAGTAAAAATTGTGCTAAACAAGCAGGAGTTTGCTTCGACTTAGTTTATACCTAAGCGCTATATTAATTACAATAGCGCTTGACCAAAATAAATAACTAGCAATAATATCGCAGTAAAATTTCTGTTTATTTGAAGATGTAGAGCCTAGTTCTTCATCTTTTCTATTTTTTATTTTTACCTTTCTTTTGGTAAAAAATAGGTAACACTCATTCATTCTATTAACCAAAATTAGGCCTTAACTTATGCATTCAATATTCGAGAAACTGTTTCAATTGAAAGAAAAAAAAACAACCGCTGGTACTGAAATTATTGCAGGATGTACCACCTTCCTCACAATGGTCTATATCATCTTTGTTAATCCATCGATTCTATCTGCAACTGGCATGGATAAATCTGCGGTATTTGTACTAACTTGTGTAATTACTGCATTGGCAACGATTTTAATGGGCTTATTTGCTAACTTACCAATAGCACTTGCACCGGCAATGGGGCTGAACGTCTTCTTTGCTTATGGCGTCTGTGGTGCAATGGGCTACTCTTGGCAAGTCGGTATGGGAGCCATATTTTGGGGGTCATTAGTCTTTTTTGCATTATCACTATTTAAAGTTCGTCACTGGTTAATTGAACACATTCCACAATGCTTACGTGTAGGTATTAGTGCCGGTATCGGGCTATTTATTGCTTTTATGGGATTTCAAAACATGGGGATTGTGATTGCCTCACCTGCGACACTACTAACCATGGGCAATATCTTATCGCTTAAAGTGTTATTGGGTTCGCTTGGTTTTTTCATTATTATTATTTTAGCGGCTCGTAACTTTCATGCAGCAGTATTAATTTCGATTTTAGTTGTAACTGTATTAGCACTATGGCTCGATCCTAATATCAGTTACCAAGGTATTGTATCTATGCCACCAAGTGTTACCAGCGTTGTTGGTCATGTTGATCTAGCAGGCTCACTTAATATTGGTATTATGGGCGTTATTTTTTCAATAATGATTGTCAGCCTATTCGACTCATCAGGCACTATTTTGGCATTAACTGATAAAGCTGGAATTAGTGACGAAAAAGGTCGATTCCCCAAAATGCGTCAAGCACTATTAATTGATAGTTTTAGCTCTTCTTTAGGTGGATTATTTGGTACATCATCAGTATTAACCTATATCGAAAGTTCTGCAGGTATTTCAGTCGGTGGACGTACGGGGTTAACTGCGGTTGTTGTAGGTATATTATTTTTAATAGTGACATTTTTATCACCACTAGCGCATTTAGTACCTACTTATGCAACATCAGGCGCGCTTATTTTTGTTGGAATTTTAATGGTTTCAAGCTTAGTTAAAGTTAACTGGTCTGATTTAACCGAAGCAACACCGGCCTTTATTACTGCAATCATGATGCCTTTTGCTTTTGCTATTACTGAAGGCGTTGCACTTGGTTTCATCTCTTATGTAGTACTAAAAACCTTTACCGGTAAATTTAAACAACTAAACCTATGTGTGATTATTTTCGCCGTACTTTTTGCTTTAAAATTTATCTTTATTGATCATCACTAATCACATATCCCTCCTACCGTGACTCATGGTAGGGGGGATATCTATCATATGGCAAATACAAATACCCATTTCCAACCCTAAAATTAACCCAACTTATCTCATAAAAATATCGTCATTATTCTGTAATAATTAAACTCAAGATCAAGCACTTAATGATCGCAAAAACTTGACATTATTTCTTCTGGGGTCTAGAATCTTGCGACCCAAAACTTATATAAAATAGGTTTTGGTCTACAGTTATTAATTACGTATCTAAAAAGCAATTTTAAATTTATTTTAATTAATCAGGAGCTTATTAATGGCAACAATTAATCAGCTGGTACGCAAACCAAGAGCACTAAAGGAAGCGAAAAGTAACGTTCCTGCGCTTGAAGCATGCCCGCAAAAACGCGGTGTTTGTACTCGTGTTTACACAACTACACCGAAAAAACCAAACTCAGCATTACGTAAAGTATGTCGTGTACGCTTAACCAACGGTTTTGAAGTGACTTCTTATATCGGTGGTGAAGGTCATAACCTACAAGAACATAGCGTAATTTTAATCCGTGGTGGTCGTGTTAAAGACTTACCAGGTGTTCGTTATCACACTGTTCGTGGTGCATTAGACTGCGCAGGTGTTAAAGATCGCAAACAAAGCCGTTCTAAATACGGTGTTAAACGACCTAAAGCTTAATGGAACTCCGTTAAGTAAGGCCAAACTATATAATTCCATTTAACTCATTTGAGTTTTGGGTAAACCTGAAAATTTATAACATATAAACGGAGTATTCCAATGCCACGTCGTCATGTTGTCGGTCAAAGAAAAATTCTTCCTGATCCGAAGTTCGGTTCAGAGTTACTGGCGAAATTTGTAAATATTTTAATGATAGATGGTAAAAAATCTATCGCAGAATCAATCGTATATTCAGCTCTTGATAAATTAGCTGAGCGTAGTGGAAAAGACCACTTAGCAGCTTTCGAAGTTGCATTAGATAACGTAAGACCAACTGTAGAAGTTAAGTCTCGTCGCGTTGGTGGTTCTACATACCAAGTTCCAGTTGAAGTGCGTCCAGTTCGTCGTAATGCACTTGCAATGCGTTGGATTGTAGATGCTGCACGTAAACGTGGCGATAAATCAATGGCTTTACGCCTAGCGAATGAACTTATGGATGCTTTTGAAAACAAAGGTACCGCTGTGAAAAAACGCGAAGATGTTCATCGTATGGCTGAAGCTAATAGAGCGTTTGCACACTATCGTTGGTAATATTCGCACTTATACTTATATAAGTGACTTGAATTAGGACTGATAGTCCTTATCTGCTATCAGTCAACCAAAGTGATGTTTTATTAAGCAAACGATTCTAAACAGAGGATTAATATGGCTCGTACAACCCCTATAGCACGCTATCGTAATATCGGTATCAGTGCACATATTGACGCAGGTAAAACAACAACGACTGAACGTATTTTGTTTTATACTGGTGTTAGTCACAAAATTGGTGAAGTTCATGATGGCGCAGCTACCATGGACTGGATGGAACAAGAACAAGAACGTGGTATCACTATCACATCTGCTGCAACAACTGCATTCTGGTCTGGTATGGGTCAACAATTTGAACCACACCGTATCAACATCATCGACACCCCGGGACACGTTGACTTTACAATCGAAGTTGAACGTTCTATGCGTGTTCTTGATGGTGCGGTAATGGTTTACTGTGCAGTTGGTGGTGTTCAACCTCAATCTGAAACTGTATGGCGTCAAGCAAACAAATATAAAGTTCCACGTATTGCATTTGTCAACAAAATGGACCGTATGGGTGCTAACTTCTTACGTGTTGTTGATCAAATCAAAACTCGTTTAGCAGCAGTACCTGTTCCTTTAGTTTTACCAATCGGTGCAGAAGAAGGATTTACTGGTGTTGTTGATTTACTTAAACGTAAAGCAATCAACTGGAATGATGCTGATCAAGGTGTAACATTCACTTATGAAGATGTACCAGCCGAAATGGTTGACCAAGTTGAAGAATGGCGTTCTTTCTTAATTGAAACTGCGGCTGAAGCAAGTGAAGAGTTAATGGAAAAATACCTTGGTGGTGAAGAGTTAACTGAAGAAGAAGTGAAAGCAGCATTACGTGAACGTGTACTTGCTAACGAAATCATCTTAGTAACTTGTGGTAGTGCCTTTAAAAATAAAGGTGTTCAATTCATGCTTGATGCAGTTATTGAATATTTACCAGCACCAACTGATGTACCTGCAATCAAAGGTGAATTACAAAACGGTGAAGCAGCTGAACGTCACTCAAGTGATGACGAACCATTCTCATCATTAGCGTTCAAAATCGCAACTGACCCATTTGTGGGTAACTTAACATTCTTCCGTGTTTACTCTGGTGTAGTTAACTCTGGTGATACTGTTCTTAACTCTGTTAAAGATAAAAAAGAACGTTTTGGTCGTATCGTTCAGATGCACGCTAACAAACGTGAAGAAATTAAAGAAGTTCGCGCTGGTGACATCGCTGCTGCAATCGGTCTTAAAGATGTAACTACAGGTGATACTCTTTGTGCTGAAAGTGCACCAATCATTCTTGAAAGAATGGAATTCCCAGAGCCAGTAATTTCGGTTGCTGTTGAACCAAAAACCAAAGCTGACCAAGAAAAAATGGGTCTTGCTTTAGGTCGACTAGCACAAGAAGACCCTTCATTCCGTGTTCACACCGATGAAGAATCAGGTCAAACCATTATTTCTGGTATGGGTGAGCTTCACTTAGAAATCATCGTTGACCGTATGAAACGTGAATTTAAAGTGGAAGCAAATGTAGGTAAACCACAAGTCGCTTACCGTGAAACAATTCGCAATGAAGTAGAACAAGAAGGTAAATTTGTTCGTCAGTCTGGTGGTCGTGGTCAATATGGTCATGTATGGTTAAAAATCAAACCATTGGAAGCAGGTGGCGAAGGCTACAAATTCAACAATGAAATCGTTGGTGGTGTGGTTCCTAAAGAATACATCCCTGCAGTTGATAAAGGCTGTCAAGAACAAATGAAAAACGGTGTTCTTGCTGGTTACCCAATTGTTGATGTTGAAGTCACTATCTATGATGGTTCTTACCATGATGTTGACTCATCAGAAATGGCATTTAAAATTGCCGGTTCAATGGCATTTAAAGACGGCTTCATGAAAGCTAAACCTGTGCTTTTAGAACCGATTATGAAAGTAGAAGTTGAAACTCCTGAAGATTATATGGGTGATGTTATCGGTGACTTAAACCGTCGTCGCGGTATGATCGAAGGAATGGAAGATACTGCAACTGGTAAAACAGTTAAAGCACAAGTTCCACTTTCAGAAATGTTTGGTTATGCAACAGACCTTCGTTCACAAACTCAAGGTCGTGCTTCTTACTCAATGGAGTTCTTGAAGTACAATGAAGCACCAACAAATATTGCAACCGCAATTATTGAAGCTCGTAAAGCAAAATAATTTTATCTAAATAAAGTAACGCTTCCCTTAATGAATTAAGGGAAGTGATTTAATAAAGGAACATTAAGATGTCTAAAGAAAAATTTGAACGTACAAAACCCCACGTTAACGTTGGTACAATCGGCCACGTTGACCATGGTAAAACAACTTTAACTGCGGCAATTACTTCTGTACTTGCTAAAAAATACGGCGGTC
>NZ_JBXSQG010000022.1:0-23281 GCF_057063545.1 Gilliamella sp. X-23 | reverse complement strand
CATTTACACAAGGGAATGAGGAAGATATACCACACTTCGCGTTAGTTAAATCCTTAATCTGTGACAATTGGTAACCTAAACTTCTACACCAAGATGCTTGGTTAGACTGTGTATCCTCTTTATCACCACGATTGACGAACCACTGCTTTAACACAAATCCATACTTCACCTCATTACCACTACTATTCCTACCCACCAACTCAAAGGTCTGTGGCAAAGATGGCAACGGAGTAAGCGGACTAGGATTACTTGAGTTTATTTGAGTACTACTTGCCCTAGGACCGCTTAATGTTACCTTCGTCCCACTTGGCTCCCAGTTAACTGTAGCTGTTATTCCACCACGAGAAACAGGAGACCACGTAAACTGACTTCCATCTATTCCTTCTGGCATCTCTAACTCAAAAGACAACCCATGTGCACCCGTTGTTGGGAAATTTCGGTCGTAAGATGATGAATCATTTGACTGAGTTAAAAAACCCTTATGAAAATCCCATATGTTAGCTGGGCCGGCGGAATCGGCTGAGCCATAAGAAGTAACCGGCCTTGCGTGATTCACAAAGTAACAAATACCAAGACTATTGTCATACGGGTTGATATAATATATCACCGTCTGACTGCTAAAATCAGTCCTATTAGGAATCCCGTACCGTGTTTTTAAATATCCCGCTGAACTTCTTAAGGTTACCCTATAAGGACCCTTACATTTAGCTAATACATCACTACGACTTACTGTATTACCATTATTATCCGTAAATGATACCGATATATACCCCGCTACACCATTTACAGCCGGCTCATCTCCATCATCATCACGCCAATAATTATACCTAGTGACCAAATCACTTATACTCACTGAATTCACTGATGATGGGACTATCATATCTATATCTCCCAGAGTATTCCCTGCATAAGGCAATCTTATTGGATTTGATACACTTGATATATTCGTAGACGGCATGATGACTTGGCCATCCTGCAACCTTATAGACAACAAACTGTCTGTATCTGTCGCCTTTGTTCGACCACCGTCGAACGTTAAATATGGCGGAGTACCTTCAATTGCTCTTGATGTATGTGTCGTTAATGCCACAGAACCCTGTGTATATGACAACAAGAACAGCACAAACAACGATAATTTAGGTAATCTAAATAATCTAAGTAAGCGGGATAAGTTTGGTAATTTAAATAGAAAAGGTAAGCGCCTCAACCTCGACGATAACCCTGCCGATAAAGTTGCCGATTTCGCTACGCGAAATGACCTCGGTGATAAAAATAAGAACTGTGTCTGATTTAGACTACAGTGAAATTGAAAAAGATTTAAGAAATAGGTTTGGCAGGCCAGGTGCCAGGTGCCAGGTGCCAGGTGCCAGGTGCCAGGTGCCAGGTGCCAGGTGCCAGGTGCCAGGTGCCAGGCATGGCAACTCATTTCGATTATCCTGTCCATAGTAACGCATTTCGTTCATTCCGTCAATTAATCTTTTGTTTTATTTGCATTTTTTATAATTAACTGCTCAACTAATGAGCTTTCTCTTGCTTTGAAAGCGATGAAATTATAATCGCTTGATTAATAATGTGCTACTTTTTCAGTTAAAAAATTGTAAAGTTTTGTTAAAGATAGAGTCAGCCTACGTTGGCGGGCTGCTGGGGACGACTTTTGCTGGTGGTTTTTGGTTAAAAACTAACAAACAAAAACTCAAATAAAATCAATACCTTTCCTGACTGATTTTATTGAATTTTTTATTTTGTTGTTTTTTAACAAAAAATATCCCACACAAACCACTCAAGGTTATTTGAATACACTAAGGACTTAGTCAATTTTGATGTTTTTTATTATCGCTGATGTAAAGATTTTAAAATTATCGCTGTATTTAGATTAGAATTAGCAAGTATATTGTCATTTTTGTTTAAAAATGATGCTTTCACATCAAACAAACCTTGCTTTATTATTTAATTACTATAATATGGTCACCTCTTTGACGCGGGGTGGAGCAGCTTGGTAGCTCGTCGGGCTCATAACCCGAAGGTCGTTGGTTCAAATCCAGCCCCCGCAACCAATTCCTATCAATCCTTGATATATCCTTTTTCTAAATCACTATTTTGTTTTTGGCACAGCTAATAATGTTGCAACAGCTTCACTAATGCGTCTGGCTATGTAGCTATTGTTCATGGTGTACAAATGAATGCCATCCACATTTTGTGAAACTAAATCAACAATCTGATCGATGGCATAAGCAATACCCGCATCACGAAATGCATCAGGATGATGTTCATATTTTTCCATCATTTGTTTGAATTTTTTCGGTAAATTCACCCCACACATCGATACCATGCGCTCAATTTGGTTTTTATTGGTCACTGGCATAATGCCGGCTTCGATCGGTACATTAATGCCCATATCGTGTGCTTTATCTAAAAATGCATAAAAATAGTCATTATCAAAAAATAGCTGTGAAATAAGTTGATCAGTACCCGCATTGACCTTTTCTTTTAGGTGGATCAGATCTTGTTTTAGGGTTGATGCTTCAAGGTGTCCTTCTGGATAACATGCACCAATCACGTTAAAATCACCGTTTTCTTTAATAAATGTTACCAGTTCGCTGGCGTATCGAAAATCATCTTTGGGCGGTACATTCGGGCTGATGTCACCACGCAAAGCAAGCACATTATCAATCCCTGCACATTTAAGGTCGTGTAGGATTTTTTGCATCTCGGCTTTATCAAAATTAATGCCCGGTAAGTGAGCAACACTTTCGATGCCATAAGTGTGTTTCACCGAGTGGGCAATATCAATGGTGGTTTGTCCATTTAAGCTACCACCCGCACCATAAGTGACACTGATAAAATCAGGTTTAAAATAACCAAGTTCTCGCAGAGTGCTGTAGATGGTTTCTAAAGGTGATGTTTTTTTAGGTGGAAAAACTTCAAAAGAGAACACCGTTTTTTTATTAAATAATAGATTTGTTTTCATTTGTATCATCCATTCGTTATATCGCTTATTTTCCTTATTGACATTTCCGCCGCCCAAATAGGCGGCGGAATTGTCAGACATCGTAAAATACGATGCCTTAATAAATAAGCTCAGTTCTTTATAAAACAGTGCTTAATTGAGTGTTTTCCTTACTGCTAATGTAGCTTCAACAAGATGCTGTAAGCTTTCAACCACTTCTTTTTCACCACGTGTTTTTAAACCACAGTCTGGGTTAATCCATAATTTTTGTTTATCGATCTTCGCCAGTAATTTTTCGATCGTCGCTTTAATTTCAGCAACAGGTGGAACGCGTGGCGAATGGATATCGTAAACACCCGGCCCAACTTCGGTTTTAAAATTATTGGCATTGAGCACATCAATTAATTGCAGATTAGAGCGAGAAGCTTCGAACGAAATTACATCAGCATCCATGGCATCAATATCTTTAATGATGTCAGCAAATTCGCTATAACACATATGCGTATGAATTTGAGTATCAGCTTGGACTTTGCTGTGTACTAATCTAAATGCCGGAATCGCCCAATCAAGATATTCGCTGTTCCAATCCGCTTTACGCAGTGGTAATTTTTCTTTTAACGCGGCTTCGTCAATTTGGATAATCTTAATGCCAGCAGCTTCAAGATCTAACACTTCATCACCAATGGCCAATCCAATTTGGAATACCGATTCTTTTTGCGAAATATCCTCACGTGGGAATGACCAGTTAAGAATCGTTACCGGTCCAGTTAACATCCCTTTAACTGGTTTATCAGTCAGGCTTTGTGCATATTTTGAATATTCAACCGTAATCGGTTTAGATCGTGAAATATCACCCCAAACAATCGGTGGCTTAACGCAACGTGTACCGTAAGATTGTACCCAAGCTTTTTCGGTAAACACAAAGCCATTTAAGCTTTCTCCAAAATACTCAACCATGTCATTACGTTCAAATTCACCGTGCACTAACACATCAATGCCAATCTCTTCTTGCAATTTAATACACTCCGCAATTTTTTGTTGATTAAATTCAGTGTATTGATTCAAGCAAATTTCGCCTTTTTTGAATTTAGCACGATTTAAACGCACATCAGGTGTTTGTGGGAATGAGCCAATGGTTGTAGTTGGTAATAGTGGTAAATTAAAGGCCTTTTTCTGCGCCGCTTCACGCACTGAAAACTCTGGTAAACGGGTAAAATCAGACGCATTTAATGCCGCCACTTTTTGGCGAACCGCGTGGTTTGCACCTTCACGTTCACGGGTAAATAGTGTTTGATTAGCTTTATAAGTCGCATTATTTTCAGGATTTGCTTCTTTAAATAACTGACCTAGTTCAGCAAGTTCTTGTAGCTTTTCTTGAGCAAAAGCAAAATAAGCACGTTGTTGAATGGTTAATTTGGTTTCATTTTGCAATGTATAAGGAACATGCAGTAATGAACAAGACGTATTAATGACAATATTTGTGGCTTTTTGTTTGATTTTACCAAGTAAAGCTAAAGTTTTTTGGTAATTGTTTTTCCAGATATTTTTGCCATTAACAACACCAGCAAATAATACTTTATCAGCAGGGAAGCCATTATTTTCAAGTAAAGCTAATGACTGTTTACCTTCAACAAAATCAAGCCCAATCCCATCAAAAGGTAAAGCGACAAGTTCTTTATAACAATCACGCACATCACCAAAATAGGTTTGTAGAACAATTTTGGTGTTACCTTTAACTGATAAAATCGCTTGATAAAGTTCGGTAAATAAGGCGATATCATCTTTATTTAGATCAGTCACTAAAATTGGCTCATCAATTTGGATCCATTCAGCGCCAAGCGTTGTGAATTTTTGGATGATTTCTTGATAAGCTTTAATAATATCCGCTTTAAAATCACCAAGCTGTTTTTTACCTAAATACTGCGCTAATTTAAAAAAGGTTAACGGCCCAACCACAACCGGTTTGGTTTGCACACCTAGCGCTTTCGCTTCTTGATATTCGTCAAAAGGTTTCGTACCTGTTAACTTAATTTGTACTGAATCTTCTATTTCAGGTACTAAATAGTGGTAATTGGTATTGAACCATTTTTTCATAGCCAGTGCACGCACATCGCCTTTTTCACCCTGATAACCACGTGCCATAGCAAAATAACGGTCAAGTTCAGGTAAACCTAAATCTTGGTAACGTTTTGGAATAACATTAAGTAAACACGCTGTATCTAACACCGCATCATAGAATGAAAAATCATTAGATGAGATAAAAGCAATTTTTTGAGCAGCTTGTTGTTTTAAATGCTCAGCTCGTAACGCTTTGGCTTCGTTTAATAATTCGGCTTGAGTTTTATTACCTTTAAAATAGGCTTCTGTTGCAAATTTAAGTTCACGAAGCTTACCAACACGAGGATATCCAATAACAGCAGTATTCATTTTTATTTCCTTTTATCCATTTTTTTATAGTGATAAAAAGATAACAAAAAAAATAGGTATTGAATAATTCTAGTTTTTTATTGATTGTTATAGTTTTTAACTATATCAATTCAAATAAAAAATCCCACTATGGTTAAATAGTAGGATTTAATATTAACTGATGAAAGCTAAGCCAATTATTGACGCCACTCACCATGAATTGGTCTTGCAAAATGAGCAAGTACTGCAATCATACACACTTCGATCGATACACCCCAATAGATATGACCTAGAATTTCACTCCAAAGTTCATAACCATTTAAGTTCCATAACCAACCAACCGTACCTTCCGCATCATAAGCAGGATGGCGGAAACCAAGCAATGGAATTAAAAAGCCGTGCATCACAACAGTAATAATAATGCCGTACAATGCCCCATACCATAAGCGGATTTTGTTGCAATAATATGCACCTGCAACATAAACAAAGGCAAAAGCAAAACTAAATAACCAGTGATAAAGTGTCACAGCACCTAAAACGCTTGCCCCTTGGTAAATATAATCAAGCGAGTGGGAATTAATCCCAAGCCAACCCAGCCATGCATCAATATGTGCCGCAGGTGGAGAAATTTCACCAGGTACTCGTGGAGGCATATTAACTTCTGAACCCCATTTTACTAATGAACTGAAAAATCCGCCGATAATTGTTGTCCAAATAATAACTTGACGATTTGTTTTATTTCCAAACATACTTAGGTTCCCGTTGTTATGATAGATATGTATTCAAATTATACTCCTGTGTAATTTTAGATAAAAGAAGAATAAGTTGGGGGAGGTGTAAAAGTTATTGGTGATGAAATGACTTTCTTGCAATTGCACTGCCCAAGTTTTCCGTGCCTTAGTAGACTCTAGAGCTTTTTTATGATTTCCTCCTGAAGCTGAGCTTTTAAACTGAGCTGGGCAAACATCTGTTTAAGTTTACGGTTTTCGGCTTCAAGCTCCTTTAAGCGTTTGATGTCTGAAGTTTCCATTCCGCCGTATTTTTCCCGTCATTTATAGAAAGTTGAATTCTCCATGCCATATTCACGGCAAAGTTCTTTAACGGGAATACCAGCTTCAGCTTCTTTTAAAATAGCTACGATTTGATGTTCAGTCATTTTTCTCATATTTAAATCCTCTTTTACTTTTATCATAGAGAATTTTCTATTTTTTTGCTGTACTATTTTAGGGGATAGTTACAGTTTTATTTAAACGATAGAGAAAAAATGGATAAATTATTTAGATATTGTTTATTGATAGTCACTCAGTTTTTGTTAATATTTTTGCCTGTGCTTGCTGTTTATTCTTTTATTAAGGCTCGTAAACAAAATATTAAAACTAGAGATAATTTACAACATATTAGTCAACATTATTTTCTTACTTCTTTGTTTCATCGATGGAATAAAAAGAATTGTATAATGATTCATGCAATATCTTTAGGAGAAGTTGATGCAGCAATTAATTTAATTAATTCATTTGAACCAGAATCAAATGAAAATATTATATTAACAGTAACATCTATTCAGGCTTATAAAAAACTACATAAGAATAAACTGAATTTGAAAATATTATATTTTCCTTTTGATTCATTAATTCATCAAACTTTGTTTCTTAGTCACTTTCATATCAAAAAAGCAATAATTATTGAGCATGATTTTTGGCCAAACTTTCTTGCAGTAATGAATATGCTAAAGCGAGAGGTGATACTTTTAAATGGTCATATTTCAGATAAAACAATACAACGTCTTAGTAACAGGTATTATAGAGAGTTAATGTTTTCGCCAATTAAAAATGCTTATGTACAAACAGATGACCTTAGAACAAAACTGCTACATATAATGCCAGATATTAATGTGTCGGTTGTCCCTAGCTACAAACTTCCCTTAAATATTCGCGTTAATGGTGTTGAAAATATCACTTCCGAAAGGAAAGTAATAGCAATTTCTAATTTTCATCCCAATGAACTTAATACTGTTAATGTTCTTTTATCTAAATTAATTCATCTTGATTATAAAATAATACTTGTGCCCAGACATATTAATTTTTTTGATGATTTTATTCAGGTGCTTAAAAAGCAATATAATAATCAAGTAGAGGTTATATCGGAATGTAACGATATTGAAAATATATTGTCAGATATTGTTTTTGTAAAAAGTTATGGGGTTTTGAATCGCATTTATTCTATGTCACACGCATCGATTGTATTTGGTTCTTTTGACTCCTCTTTAAAAGGACATAGTTTATTTGAACCACTTCTTTATGGTGCTATGGTTTATTACGGCCCCCATTTTTCTTCTCAGAAATATATGGATGAACTATTACATTCTTTTATACCAGATATACAACATGACATAAATAGTATTTTTCAGCAGATAGAAAGTCTGACGACTCAAGATAGACTTCGTATTTATAATAGTTTTGTTAAGACCGTAGAACGAGAGGCAGTTATATTAATTAATCATTTTAGGGAGATAGAAAAATGGATAAGAAGCTAGATAATTTAAGTAGTAGTTTGATTTTTGATGCTCATAAACGTTTAGGACTAAGTGTAAGAGTTCTAAGTTATACATTGAATCCTATTGTTAAGAAAAAATATTTAGTAATAGATACAATCTGATGTTCAGTCATTTTTTTCATATTTAAATCCTCTGTGGGTTAATAAAGAGAATTTTCTACTCTTTTACTGTACTATTTTAGGGGATAGTTACAATATGATCGTTTAAAAAGAGGAATGTACATAAACCGTGTACAAAAATCGAGATACATTTCTTTGTCCTTAAAGCCCATTTAACTTTAATAATTTATTGACTATTTAAATCAAAATTCAATAAATGATAGTAATTTTGACAAACCAAATAGTAAATAACATCAAAAAGTTGCATACCTCCTAGGTGAAATAGTTTCGATTTCATATAAATAGCGCTTGTAGATATCCCCAAAACATTTCAAAAAATAAAAACAACACCCTGTATTTATTTACAGTATTTTTACTGCTATACTGCCAATATGATAACTAGCCTTATGTATTAATTTATTATGATAACTCAACTAACTATTAATAATTTTGCTATTGTAGATCAACTTCTTGTTGACTTTACTACGGGGATGACCGCCATTACGGGTGAAACGGGCGCGGGGAAGTCGATTGCTATTGATGCATTGGGATTATGTTTAGGTAATCGTTCTGATGCTTCATCTATTCGGCATGGGGCTGATCGTGTTGATATTTCGGCTTGTTTTGTGCTTGATGATACGCCAGCGGCTTTTGCTTGGTTACGCGAAAATCAACTTGATGAGGGTAATGAGTGCATTTTACGCCGAGTGATTAATCAAGATGGGCGTTCTAAAGCATTTATTAATGGTCGTGCGGTACCTATTTCGCAATTAAAAGATTTGGGGCAAATGTTGATTCAAATTCATGGGCAACATGAACATCAGCGCCTGTTACGCAGTGATTATCAACAGTTGTTACTAAATCATTATATGAATGAACCCACGTTGCTCGCCCAAATGCAGCAAGCCTATAAACAGTGGAAAGAAGCAACACGAGCTTATCAGCAGTACGAAACCTCACGACAAGAGCGTGATGCGCATATGCAGCTTTTGCAATACCAATTAAAAGAACTTAATGAGTTTTCGCCAATTGAAGGGGAATATCAACAAATTGACGAAGAATACAAACGATTATCTAACAGTGAACAATTAATCAATCTAAGCCAACAATCTGTGATGTTGTTAGATGAAGCCGATGAATATAACGTCAGTAATTTGCTTAGTAGTGTTAAAAATAGTGTTCAAGAACTAACCTCGCTCGATCCTGCGTTAAATAATGTTTATAACATGTTGGAAGAGGCATCAATCCAAATTAAAGAAGCAAGCGATGAACTTCGTCATTATAGTGAACGTTTAGAGCTCGATCCTGCTCGAGTCATGCAACTTGAACAGCGGTTATCAAAACAAATTGCTTTAGCGCGTAAGCACCATGTCACCCCTGAAACATTGCCCGATTTACATCAAACCTTGTTAGCTGAATTTAAACAGATCAATCAGCAAGATGAACAAAGCGAACAACTGAAAGCCGATATTACCAAATATCATCAAACCGCTGTTGACATTGCCCAAAAATTGCATCAAAAAAGATTAACGATAAGCAAAACATTAGCCAAAAAAGTAACCACTATTATGCATGACTTATCCATGCCTAATGGACAATTTAGTATCGATATCACTTTTGACGAAAACCGATTAAATGAAGACGGTGCCGATCAAGTCACCTTTTTAGTCAGCACCAACGCAGGGCAAAGTCCACAACCGCTTGCTAAGGTGGCTTCTGGTGGTGAGTTATCACGTATTGCCTTAGCCATTCAAGTTTTAACAGCGCAAAAAATGGATACGCCAGCATTAATATTTGATGAAATTGATGTCGGTATTAGTGGACCAACTGCCGCTAAAGTCGGCCAGTTATTAAGGCAACTGGGTGAATCAACGCAAGTGATCACTGTAACTCACCTGCCACAAGTTGCAGGGCAAGCAAATCAGCACTATTTTGTTAACAAACAGACCAATGGCAAACAGACTTCAACTGATATGCAAAAACTAGATAATACTGGTCGTTTAAATGAACTTGCTCGGTTATTAGGTGGCGACAAAATTACTGATGCAACATTAGCCAATGCGAAAGAGCTACTTATTATCTAACTGAATTGTGGTAATATAGCTCTTTCATTTAGGTGAGAAGGAGGCTTGATCATGAGTCTATCAGGAAAACGTATCTTATTAGGCATTACAGGTGGCATTGCTGCTTATAAATGCCCTGATCTGGTTCGTCATTTAAAAAAATGTGGCGCACAAGTGCGTGTCGTTTTAACTGATTCTGCTAGCCATTTTGTTACCAAAATGACGTTACAAGCGGTTTCGGGCAATCAGGTATCAAGTGATTTATTTGATCCATCAGCCGAGCTGTCTATGAGCCATATTGAACTGGCCAAATGGGCTGATTTAGTCCTCATTGCCCCAGCAACGGCCAATATTATTGCCAAAATGGCTAACGGCATTGCTGATGATCTGCTGTCAACAGTCTGCTTAGCAACCCCATCGCCAATTGTTATAGCGCCAGCCATGAATCAACAAATGTATAAAGCAGCAGCAACGCAACATAACTTATCAGTATTGGCCTCAAGAAATACCTTAATTTTAGGGCCTGACAGCGGCTTTCAGGCCTGTGGTGATATAGGGCCTGGGCGAATGCTAGAACCTGCAACGATTGTTGATAATATCAAACAGTATTTTACAACCACTGCTGCGCTTTCAGGTATATCCATAACCATCACGGCAGGCCCTACGATCGAAGAAATCGATCCAGTTCGTTACATTAGTAATTACAGTTCAGGAAAAATGGGCTTTGCAATTGCCAGTGCGGCGGCACAAATGGGCGCTACCGTTACATTAATTAGTGGACCGGTTCATTTAGATACGCCAAATGGTGTCAACCGAATTAACGTTAAAAGCGCTAAACAGATGTATGAAGAAGCATTAAATTGCGCGCAAAAATCAACTATTTTTATTTCGTGCGCAGCGGTTGCCGATTATCATGCCAAAACAATTGCGACACAAAAAATCAAAAAAACCAGCGATAATAACGAACTTATTATTGAATTAGTAAAAAACCCCGATATTGTAGCAAGTGTCGCAGCACTCAAAACGCATCGTCCTTTTGTGGTAGGATTTGCCGCCGAAACTCATGATGTCAAAACTTATGCACTAAAAAAATTAACTACAAAAAATCTAGATTTAATTTGCGCTAATGACGTTTCAGACAAAACCATCGGCTTTAATTCTGATCAAAATGCATTAACACTATATTGGCAAAATGGTGAGCAAACGTTACCATTAAGCAACAAACAACAATTAGCAACACAGTTACTTGAAGCAGTCATAAAACGATATAAAGCGAGTCATGATGAAAAGAAAAATTGATATAAAAGTATTAGATAAACGTTTAGGAAATGAATTTCCACTCCCTACCTATGCAACTGAAGGTTCAGCAGGTATTGATTTGCGTGCAATGTTTGATAAAACCACCGAAATCAAACCCGGCGAAACCATCTTAACGCCAACAGGTTTATCGATGCATATTGCTGATCCTAGTTTAGCTGCCTTAGTATTACCACGTTCTGGACTTGGTTCAAAAAATGGTATTGTGCTTGGAAATTTGGTTGGTTTGATTGATTCGGATTATCAAGGCCAGTTATTTGTTCCTGTTTGGAATCGTAGTCAAACGCCTTTTGTTATTGAGGCAGGCGATCGCATTGCCCAATTAATTATTGTTCCGGTTGTACAGGCAGAATTTAATATTGTTGATGAATTTGTTGAATCAGCACGCGGAGAAGGTGGATTTGGACATTCGGGTAAAAAATGATTGTGACAAATAAAAATAAAAATCGCAAAGAAGATATCTTACAGGCATTGGCAAAAATGCTTGAATCTAATGAAGGCACTCAACGCATTACAACGGCTAAATTAGCCGCAACAGTAGGTGTTTCTGAAGCGGCGTTATATCGACATTTTCCAAGTAAAACAAAAATGTTTGAAAGCTTAATTGTCTATATTGAAGATATTTTGTTGTCGCGCATTAATGTCATTATGCAAGAAGAGCCCAATACCTTTACACGCTTGCAACTTATTCTTGCGTTGATATTAGGCTTTTCTGAAAAAAACCCTGGATTAACCAGAATTATGACGGGGCATGCATTAATGTTTGAACAAGACCAATTACAAGAACGTATTAGCCAACTATTTGAACGAATTGAAATCCAAATCAAACAAGTTTTACGGGAGCGCAAAATACGTGAAGGTGTTGCTTTCATCACAGATGAACGGATTTTGTCTAGTCAGTTATTGGCTTTTTGCGAAGGCATGATGGCGCGTTATTCTCGTTCAGGTTTTAAATATCTACCAACTACTAATTTTGATACACGTTGGACTTTATTAGTTAAACAACTGGTTTAGCCAATTTTGCACTAAAACACATTGATAGAAATTACTATTCCGAATTACTGAGGATAATAAGATGAATTTTGAAGGTTTCTTAAATTACACCCTTAACTTTATCAAACGATATGATGGGGTTGTATTTAGCTATATCGCTCATTTCTGCTTTGCTATTCTTATTTTTGTTATTGGTAGAACGATTGCTAGATTTATTAGCAACCAATTAAAACGGATATTATTTAAACGGCACGTTGACCCAACGGTTGTTAAATTTGTCAGTGCTTTGTCGTACTATGCCGTTATTGTCATGACATTAGTGGCGGTTTTAGGCCAATTAGGTGTACAAACGGCTTCTATTGTTGCTATCATTGGTGCGGCTGGTTTAGCGGTTGGTTTGGCGTTGCAAGGTTCGCTATCTAACTTTGCGGCTGGGGTGATTTTAATTATTTTCCGCCCGTTTAAAGTGGGCGAAACGGTTGTGATTAATAACCAACAAGGTGTGATTGATTCAATACAAATTTTTTCAACATCAATGATCACATCAACCAACGAATTAGTGGTGATACCCAATAGTCAAGTCGTCAATACCAATATTGTCAATTATACCCGTTTGCCGGAAAGGCGTTTAGACTTGGTCATTAATGTCGGCTATGATTCTGATATTCAAAAAGTTTACCAAGTGTTAAAACAAGCGGTTGATAAAACACAAAACATATTGACCACCAAAGCACCAACCATTCGATTAGATGTGTTAGATGCTTCCTCAATGAATTTTAATGTATTAGTTTGGACATTAAATGAAAACTACGGAGCAGTAAAAGGGGATCTGCTTGAAAATATCAAAAATGGATTAACTGCAAATAATATTAATATTCCATATCCAACCATGGATGTAAATCTTAACAATAAATAATCCGTTATAAAAATGCCGTCGATACAAATCAACGGCATTTTTCATTATACGCATCGCAATTAAATATCTTGATCCATATTTAAAGCAGGCTTATCGCAATCAGGGCAACCCACTACTTTTGCGGGCACACCGGCAACGGTGGTATGCGGTGGCACAAGATCTAACACAACTGAACCCGCACCAATTTTAGCGCCTTTGCCTATTTCAATATTACCTAAAATCGTGGAATTCGCACCAATCATTACACCCTCACGAATTTTGGGATGACGATCACCATTTTGTTTACCGGTGCCACCTAAGGTGACGGATTGCAAAATAGAAACATCGTTTTCAATTACCACGGTTTCACCAATAACAATGCCTGTTGCATGATCAAACATCACCCCACAACCAACTTTTGCCGCAGGGTGAATATCTACACCAAACACTATCGCAATCTGGCTTTGTAAAAAAATGGCCAATGATTTACGGTTTTGCTTCCAAAGCCAATGTGCAATTCGATAAGCTTGTAGTGATAAAAAACCTTTGTAATAAAGGAGAGGGGTTGAATAATAGTTGGTTGCAGGATCACGAATATAAACTGCAATAATATCACTTACTGCAGATTGGATCAGGCTTTGATCAGCTTGATAAGCCTGCCGAGCAATCTCACGAATCTCAATAGCAGGCATTACTTGTGTTGCCAGTTTATTAGCTAAAATATAACTTAATGCACTGCCTAAATCCTCGTGATTGAGTAAAGTCGCGTGGAAATAACTTGCCAGCATTGGCTCGCTTTCAACTAACTCAAAGGCTTCTTGCCGAATGGTTTGCCACAGCCGTTCGGGTTTTACAACTATTTTTGCATCGCTCACAACAAGTCCTTATACACAATAACTAAAATTGTTCACATTGTTTCGCAAACTTAACCTAGAAGCAAGTTTTGTATTCATTTATCATCACCTTAAAAAGCCAAAAAGGGCCAATACAGATAGCATCACCTTATTTAAAAAGAGCCTCTTTGTAAGTGAAATAAAGTATATTAGCTCAAACCAAATAAAGGCATAAAAAAACAGATCTAAAACGTTGTTAAACCGCCAATGCCTAATCCCATTTTCAATTTTGTCTATTTTGCTTTTAATGATGACGGTTAATGCCGTCATTAAATCCTATAATAAATAGATCTATGACATCGGCATCATTTAAATTTGTATGGTTAGATTAAAATTTTTAAAGCAATAAAATATTATAACTTTCAACGATAATAAGAAAATTAGCCATTGTACAATGGGTTAAGTTCTATTATTATAAAAATATAATTTCATTATGGAGTATACCTGTGTAACTTTTTGCGCGTTCTTTCTATTAATAATAATTATAGTTACTCGCGTGATGCACAGAAGTCATATCTTTCCTATCAACTTTTGATAACCTTATAAATGCATTGCTTCACGCGGCAATTTTCCTTTTTTTCAGTGGTGATTAAATTCAATGCAATCTTTACGCACACAATGGTTTTCCAATATCAGAAATGATGTTCTATCGGGCATCGTTGTAGCACTTGCCCTTATTCCTGAAGCAATTGCTTTTTCAATTATTGCCGGTGTTGACCCTAAAATGGGGCTGTATGCGGCTTTTTGTATAGCGGTTATTACTGCTTTTGCCGGTGGTCGCCCAGGAATGATTTCTGCCGCTACTGGTGCAATGGCGCTCGTCATTGCCGGACTGGTTAAATCACATGGAGTTGAATATTTACTGGTCGCGACAATCTTATGCGGTATTTTTCAGATTATTGCCGGTTTTCTTCAATTAGGAAACTTAATGCGCTTTGTTTCTCGCTCTGTGGTAACGGGTTTTGTTAATGCATTAGCCATCTTAATTTTTTTAGCACAACTTCCTGAGCTAACCAATGTCACATGGCATGTCTATGCAATGACCATTGCTGGGCTTGGCATTATTTACCTATTCCCTTATATCCCCAAAATAGGAAAAATGATTCCTTCACCGCTACTTTGCATTCTTATTCTTACCGGTATCTATATGTATTTTGGCATGGATATACGCACGGTGGGTGATATGGGTACATTACCCACCAGCTTGCCTACGTTTTTACTCCCCAATGTCCCTTTTAACCTTGATACCTTATTGATTATTCTGCCTTACTCTCTTTCATTAGCCATTGTCGGCTTATTAGAATCAATGATGACCGCAACCATTGTAGATGATATTACCGATACACCGAGTGATAAAAACCGAGAGTGCAAGGGACAAGGTATTGCCAATATCGTGACAGGCTTCTTTGGCGGTATGGCGGGGTGCGCAATGATTGGGCAATCAATTATCAATATGAAGTCAGGCGGACGAACGCGTCTATCCTCATTTATAGCCGGAACGGTACTTTTAGTATTAGTTGTCTTTTTACAAGACTGGGTAAGCCAAATTCCAATGGCTGCGTTAGTAGCAGTGATGATCATGGTTTCCATTGGTACCTTTAGCTGGGACTCGATTAAAAACCTTAAATCATACCCACTTTCAACCAATATTGTGATGATCACAACTGTAGTTGTCGTTGTATTTACCCATAACCTTGCTTATGGCGTATTTGTTGGGGTATTACTGGCATCACTATTTTATGCCAATAAAGTCGCTCATTACCTACAAATTCAAACTGAGCAACCCAGCAAGGAACAACGTATTTATACCGTATATGGACAAGTATTTTTTGCTTCCTCGGCAAAATTTATTAGTTCATTTGATTTAAAAGAGGTGTTACAAAAGGTAACCATCGATCTTACCCATGCACATTTTTGGGATATAACCGCTGTAGCGGCTTTAGATAAAGTGGTAATTAAATTCCGCAAAGAAGGGGCACAAGTGGAAGTGTTAGGGCTAAATAAAGCCAGTAGTACAATTGTAGACCATTTTGGCGTTTATGATAAACCCAAGGCGAAACAAACGCTAAATAATCACTAAACCAATAGGTAATAAAAAATAATACGCTGCATTGATAGTTTTAAATCATGATTTATTGTTTGTGATTATGTGTAATAGAGCATTTTTAATACAAAAATTCACTGCCAAAAGGCAGTGAATTGGTATTACGCATAAATAGACTGCAATTGCCAACTTTCCAATTTTGTCACTTTCGCTTTTCCGTTTTCAGCAAAGAGGTTGATGACTCGCTCGGCCGGTAATTGCGGGTAAATACGACTAGTGAGACTATACAAATCATCATTAACAAAAACCTCGACAGATGAGGCATCAACAAAAATATGCAAAGTTAGCCTATCTGTTTTGGGCAGCGGTACACTACGATAACCGGTTAATTCAAGACCGGACAAACTGCGATCAAGTATAATTCGCTCGGATTGTAAATCAACATATAGTAGCGTTGCTTGTTTACCATCTTTAGTGGCTGTAAGCTGTAAACCAAAACGCTCGGCATCGCTTTGGATTAAATCAAACTCAACGTTAATCTCACAGCTAATCGATGGAATATCGGTGTTTTTAAGCTCGTTTTTTAAGAGGATATTACTTAGCGATTCTGGTTTTTCGCGCAATGCTTCAAGTTCTTTAATGGGGCGATTACGAACATAATTATCCTTATCTAAAAACAATTCACGCGGCAAAGTAAAAGCGCCGACCCATTTATCTTTTTTACTTGGCATGGTCGATTCCCACATATCCATCCAAGCAAAAACAATACGACGCCCATCAGCCGCAAGAAATGATTGCGGTGCATAAAAATCGTGTCCAAAGTCCATTTCTTGGAACGGTTTAATGATTGAAAATCGCTCGCCTGGTTGCCAATTACCCACAATATAACCTGATTGGAACAAATTACGATATTGATAGCCCTTCGCTTTCATACCTTGTGGTGAAAACATCAACACCCACTTATCACCAAGGGGAAAGAAGTCAGGGCATTCAAGCATATACACATTTGGATCGATATGACTCACAACAACCTGATCGAACGTCCAATTTGTTAAATCACCAGAACGATAAAGCAACACCTCTCCCACATTATCTGGGGTTCGTTGCCCCACCACCATCCACCATTGACCATCTTGTTGCCAAACTTTGGGATCACGAAAGTGCATAATCCCATCTTTAGGCGCAAGTACCGTACCGTGTTTTTCAAAATGAATACCATCTTGGCTACTTGCAAAGCATTGAGTTTGGCTTATCTGCTCGTCATCACCTTGGCCACTTAACCAAACATGTCCAGTATAAAATAAACACAGCTCACCATCGTTATCAACAGCAGAGCCCGAAAAACAACCGCTTTTATCAAATTCTTGATCAGGAGCAATTGCGATTGGTAATCTATGCCATATCACCAAATCATCACTAACAGCATGCCCCCAATGCATTGGCCCCCAGCTTTCATCATAAGGATGATGCTGATAAAAAGCATGATATTGCCCTTTAAAATAGATCAACCCATTAGGGTCATTCATCCAACCAAATTGTGGCGCTAAATGAAAATGTGGGTAATACTGCTTATTAACAAGCTGCGCTAATTTGTTAACCGCTTGGTTAGCTTTATCGATAGCACTAGACATACAATCCCCTTATTAACCCAATATTTGATAGCATTAATCGTAGCCGGATTTACCTGTTAACATTAACCTATGGTAAAATAGCTCACCAACAATGTGACAAATGTCATACTTTTTAAATATTATCCATGATTTTTTTGATCGACGATTTATCCTATTATTAACCTTTGATCAAGATATATCAAACAATAAAACCCTAACTTATTTATACAAAAACCGAAATATATTCACTGAATTTAACTAACCACAAATTGAGTCATAAAATGAATAATACTAAAGTTTGGTCTCTTGGAGATGCCGTTATTGATTTATTGCCATTTGGCGATATGAATTATCAAGCTTGTGCGGGTGGTGCACCGGCTAATGTCGCAATTGGTATTGCAAAATTGGGGTTACCTTCCGCTTTTATTGGCCGTGTTGGAAATGATCCTTTTGGTCATTTTATGGAAAAAACGTTCCTTGAATATCATGTTGATTGCCAAAGCCTTGAAAAAGATGATCACCATAAAACAAGTACGGTTGTTGTTGATTTAGGTCAAAATGGGGAGCGAAGTTTTACTTTTTTGGTTTCACCTTCTGCTGATCAATTTTTGTCTCAGCAAGCGATACCTGATTTTAACCAAGATATTTTGCATTTTTGCTCTTTGGCACTCGTGGGACACACTTGTCGGCAAACGCTTAAAACCGCCATTGAAAACCTTACCGCTAAAAATGGCTTAATTAGCTTCGATGTTAACTTGCGTGAACAGATGTGGGCAAATAAAGATGAAATGCGCACAACTATAACTCAATTTTGTCATGATGCCGATATCCTTAAGCTATCAGATGAAGAACTATTTTGGCTCACGCAATGCAATGACTGGCATGAAGCATTAAGTAAACTACAACAACACTATGAGGCGCCATTAAAGTTAATTACTAAAGGTAAAGATGGCAGTATTGCCTTATGGCAAGGCAAAACATTTTCGTTTGATTCTTACCATGTAAATAGTATTGATACTACCGGTGCGGGCGATGCCTTTGTGGCAGGACTACTTAGCAGTATTGCCTCATCAGGAATGCCTGAAGATAAACTCATGTTAGAAAGCATGATGACGATAGCTAGTGCTTGTGGTGCCTTAGCGACCACCCAAAAAGGCGCGTTAACTGCACTACCCGATAGCAGATTTTTACAATCCTTTATTAGCGATAATCCAACATTAACCGCTAAACAAATCGCTTAGTCAAGAAAAGCATGAATAGGGCAGCAACATTGAACATAATACTTTCAAAACGTCATTGCGATTGGCTGCCCTTACGACCTATTTAACTCACTGTTTATAAAAATCAAATCGCGTTTAGTGCTGACCACATTGCGATCTTGCCCACTGATCAATCATAAAAACTTCATCAATTGTCCTTGGCTCAGGGAAAGCTAATTGATCTAATACTTTTGCTACATTTTTGGCAATATCCATAAAACCAATTTCATGTTGCAAAAAAGCTTCTACCGCAATTTCATTGGCTGCATTAAGTGCCGTTGTGGCAGCTTGCCCTTGATTGGATGCTTCTATTGCCAATTTTAAACAAGGATAACGATTAAAATCAGGCTGTTTAAACGTTAAAGCCGAAATTTGACAAAAATCCAAAGGCGGTACACTGGATGGAACCCGATCGGGGTAAGACATAGCATAAGCAATTGGTGTGCACATATCAGGCACACCTAGTTCTGCCACCACACTACCATCTTGATAACGTACCATGGAGTGAATAATCGATTGCGGATGAATAATAATTTCCATTTCGTCGGCACTTGCATTAAATAACCAACGAGCTTCGATATACTCAAGTCCTTTATTCATCATGGTTGCCGAATCCACAGAAATCTTTTTACCCATCGACCAGTTAGGATGTGCAACTGCTTGCGCAGGCGTAACCGATGCAAGCTTATCGAATTCCCAATCGCGAAACGGCCCACCCGAACCCGTTAAAACTATTTTAGTAATGCCTTGTTCAGCCAAATTAGCAAAACCTAAATGATGCTGTACCGCCATTGGCAAACTTTGAAAAATCGCGTTATGTTCACTATCCACAGGTAACAGCTCAGCGCCATACTCTTTAACCGCTTGCATAAACAGATGCCCACAGGTCACAAGTGATTCTTTATTGGCAAGCAAAATACGTTTACCTTTTTTAATTGCCGCAAGAGTTGGTTTTAGCCCAGCGGCACCAACGATAGCGGCCATCACTTGATCGACTTCGGGCAACTGCGCTAAATCACAAATGGCTTGTTCACCGCTTAACACTTCAATATCCAATTTTAGATTAGCAAGATTTGCTCTTAGTTCCTTAGCCGCTTGCGCTGTTGCCATGGCAACGTATTTAGGCTTAAATGCCAAACATTGCTCAGTCATTTTGGCAACATTATTACCACCCACTAAGGCATACGCCTTAAACAGATGAGGATTTTGAGCAATAACCGCTAGCGTACTGCAACCAATTGAACCAGTCGAACCTAAAATTGTGATATTTTTCATATTAATACATTAGTTTTAAATTATGGTTATTGAAAAAAGAGATAAATTCCTTAGTCGGAGCTTTATCGGTAATAATTTGATTAAACAGCGTCAATTCACTAATCAAAGCCGGCTTGACTTGACTAAATTTAGTATGATCGGCAATCAAAATACGCTGATCAGATTGTTTCATGGCTTGCAACTTCATATCAAGTTCATCAAAATGATAACAAGTGACTCCTCGTGATATATCAACCCCAGCAGCCGAAATAAACGCTTTATTTGGGCAAATCGAATTTAATTGGCAATACTGTCCAATAGCGGTAAAAATAGCATTATTAACCTGATAATAACCACCACATAAAATTGTCTTACAATTAGGTTTATTTTGTAATGCTAAAAATGCGTTTAATGAATAACAGATAGCGGTAAAAGTGATTTCATCATCAATAGCATCAATGATAAAAGGGATTGTGGTACCGCAATCAAAAAAGACGGTATCGTTTGCAAAAACAAGTTTGCTAGCTAGTTTAGCAATATGTAGCTTTTCGTTAACTTGTTTATCTTGCTGATCGGAAACAAAATATTGCGTTGCTTGATGACGAACTTCACTAACAATATAACCGCCTAAAACCGTTAATGATGTAGGGATGTTACTTAAATCACGTCGAATGGTCATTTCGGAAACCGCTAACAACTTAGCTGCCTCTTTTAAATGAATCTTATCTGTTTTTTTTAAAATTTGAATGAGGTCATTAATTCTTTTTTGCGATTGTGTTTCCATTCAGATTCCATCAATATCAATAAGCGACATAAAGTCGCTTATTGATAAGTTTATTAATTAATAACTACTTGATGATGTGGTATCACCCGATACAATAGCAATGCCTGCGCTTGCACCTAAACGCGTTGCCCCTGCTTGAATCATTTTTTCAGCAGTTGCACGATCGCGAATACCGCCCGATGCTTTAACGCCCATCTCTTTACCTACAGTATCACGCATTAATTTAACATCCTCAACAGTTGCACCCGACACGCTAAAGCCGGTTGAAGTTTTCACAAATGCAACGCCAATTTCTTTACAAATTGTACAAACTTTAACAATTTCTTCTTTGGTTAATAAACAGGTTTCTAAAATGACTTTTAATGGCACAACGCCACAAGCTTTAAACACCGCTTCGATATCTTGTTTAACGGCATCGAAATCATTGCTTTTTAACCAACCTACATTAATAACCATATCGATTTCTTGCGCGCCAGCTTTAACCGCCATTTCGGTTTCAAACGCTTTAGCGCTAGTCAGCATAGCGCCAAGTGGAAAGCCAACTACTGCACACACTTTGACATCACTGCCATTAAGTAAACTTGCCGCTAAAGGCACATAGCCTGAATTTACACAAACCGAATAAAAATGATATTGTTTGGCTTCTTCACAGAGTTTTGTTATTTGGTCTTTTGTTGCGTTCATTGCAAGTAAAGTATGATCAATATACTTTGCATAACTCATAACGAGATCCTTAAAATGTTTTTGTAATAATGTTTTATTAAATATTATTAGTATGTAAATAAATAGGGATGTTATAAAAATAACAAATGTAGCCAAATATTGTTATTTTTATAACATTATGGCGTAATTGTTTGAAATAGTACAGATAAAAATCTGTGTTTGAGTTTTAGGGTTTTTGTGAAAGGAGTCATATTTGTGTTAATGCTTAGGGGGTCGGTGGATTTTGGGGTCGGAATGAGGTAAAGAAAATAAGATATTGTTTTTTTGTTAAAAACAAAAATAAAAAACTTTAATAAAATCAATACATTTTCTGACCGATTTTTGGGCGGGAAATTAGGCCTTTTGGGGTTGGTGAATAGGATGGATTCGGTACGGTGGTTTCGGACGTTTGAGCTTTGGGTGAACAAAATAGCCACAGTGACCACGTCCGATTTAGGGGATTTTTTGCGAAATCCCCTAAAAACCCCGCGCAAGGCTGCAGAATGTGGCCTGCGGCTGCCCGACGCCGCCGCTCGGTCTTAACGCACCGGCTATGATTCGCTCCCGGCGAAGCATAGCCTCGCCAAACATCCCTGTTTGGCGTGCTAACCTCGCTCTGTTGTCGGCACATTCTGACGCCGGAATAAAACAAACAACATAACCATCGTTTTTGGAAAGATTGTTGTGTCTTTATAATTATCTCGTTGATTTTATTTTGATTAAACGCCTACACGGCGTTAAGGCAGGGCATGTACTTGATATTTTTGATGAACTATTTCTAAACCGCCTATACGGCGTTAAGGGAACTTAAGATTTGATAAATCTTGCTATATAAAGATAAACAACAATTTCATCTTTGAAAACCCTTTTTTTGAGGTGTTTTATAATTTATTGATTTTATTTAATTTTAAATTATCGTTAAAAAAAGGGTTTGGAGCGGTTAAATTGCTGTTATTAGGGCGCTATTCGTGGTTTTGTTGATTTGTTGTATGTCGGCGCTTTGCTTAGGTTGTGTAAGCGATTGATTTTCCTTGAAAATACAAAAACAAAAACTTAAATAAAATCAATATCTTTCCTGACCACTTTTTGGATGTAATTTCATTGCCTTTTTACACAAAAACAACTCACAAAAAACACCTAAGGTTATGCTGTTTGTCTTATTCCGGCGTCAGAATGTGCCGACAACAGAGCGAGGTTAGCACGCCAAACAGGGATGTTTGGTGAGTTTGTGCTGCGTCTGGAACAAATTTGAACACCTGAGCATAGCGAAGGTGGCCTCGAAGAGGCGAGTATCAGGATGATACGAGTAGCGTAGCCGTAGACCACATTCTGTAGCCAAAGCGTGGGTTGTCAGGGAATTCGCTTTAATTCCCTGACTCGGACGTGATCACTGTAACCATTTTATTCGCCAAAGGTCAAAACGTCCGAAACCTTGCCATACTATAAATAGACCACAAATTTA
>NZ_JBXSQG010000021.1:0-25314 GCF_057063545.1 Gilliamella sp. X-23 | reverse complement strand
TGTCTGGCGGTAATAGCGCGGTGGTCCCACCTGACCCCATGCCGAACTCAGAAGTGAAACGCCGTAGTGCCGATGGTAGTGTGGGTATTACCCATGTGAGAGTAGGGTGCCGCCAGACTTTTAAATTAGAGAGAGCCCAGCAGTCATGCTGGGCTTTTTTGCTTTTGTGGTTATCTTAATTTAGCTTTATTTTATATTGAATTAACAGTATTTAGTTAATTACATCATTTTATTTAACCACAAAACACTATTAACCTTACCACCTAATAATATCAATTAGAGCCTAACCAAAAGACATGTTCATTAACTATTTTCATCTAATAATAGTAAACATGGATGTTGAAGATTTTAATCTAATAAAAATAAGTCAGGAAAGTAATTGATTTTATTTAATTTTTTATTTTGTTGTTTTTTATAAAAATAATTTCATTTTAATCGATAAGATCCTTATCTTGCATCATGTTAGGCATAGTTATATCATGGCTACAATCCCATATTATTAAGGAATAACTATGTTAAAGTCAATTGACCCAACTACTACTACGTCTTGGAAATCACTCCAAGCTAGCTATGAAAAACATCACACCAAAACCATTGCCCAGATTTTAAAAGAAGAATCTCAACGCGTTGAAAAGCTCAGTATTCCTTTTGAAGATGAGTTTTTGGTTGATTTGTCAAAAAATCGTGTTACACAAGAGACGTTAGAATTGCTTTATAAGCTTGCTGACGAATGTGATCTGGCTGGCGCAACGCAGGCTATGTATAGTGGCGAGAAGATCAACCGCACCGAAGATCGAGCTGTATTACATGTGGCCTTACGCAATGTATCGAATACTCCAATTTATGTAGACGGTAAAAATGTGATGGATGATGTTAACGCTGTCTTAACTAAAATGGAATCATTCAGTAAAAAAATTATTAGTGGAGAGTGGAAAGGCTACACCGGTAAGGCGATTACGGATGTAGTGAATATTGGAATTGGTGGTTCTGACCTTGGTCCACATATGATTACTGAAGCATTACGTCCGTATAAAAATCACTTAACTATGCATTTTGTGTCGAATGTTGATGGGACACATGTTGTTGAGGCGCTGAAAGGGTTGGATCCAGAAACGACGTTATTTTTAGTCGCTTCTAAAACCTTTACTACGCAAGAAACTATGACTAATGCGCAGACAGCACGTGCATGGTTACTTGATGCAGCTAAGGATGATAAAGCGGTTGCGTTGCATTTTGTTGCGTTGTCAACCAATGCGAAGGAAGTTGCAAAATTTGGTATTGATACAACCAACATGTTTGAATTTTGGGATTGGGTCGGTGGACGTTATTCGTCATGGTCGGCGATTGGGTTGTCGATTGTGTTATCCATTGGGTTTGATAACTTTAAGCAATTTTTGGCAGGTGGCCATGCGATGGATAAGCATTTCCAAAGTGCGCCAATCGATAAAAATATCCCCGCTTTGCTTGCCTTAATCGGTATTTGGTATAATAACTTTTGTGGTGCTGAAACCGAGGCGATTTTGCCTTATGATCAGTATATGCATCGTTTTGCTGCTTATTTTCAACAAGGAAATATGGAGTCAAATGGTAAGAGTGTAGATCGCAATGGCCATAAAACACCTTATACCACCGGTCCAATTATTTGGGGGGAACCGGGAACAAATGGTCAACATGCGTTTTATCAATTAATTCATCAAGGTACTAAACTTATTCCTTGCGATTTTATTGCACCGGCGATTAGCCATAATCCGATTGGTGATCATCACCCTAAATTGCTATCTAACTTTTTTGCTCAAACAGAAGCGTTAGCTTTTGGTAAAACAAAAGAACAAGTTGAGCAAGAATTTATTGCTGCTGGTAAGACGCTTGATGAGGTGAAGTCTATTGTTCCGTTTAAGGTTTTTGACGGTAATAAGCCGACGAATTCGATATTAGTGAAAAAGATCACACCTTATACGCTCGGTGCATTGGTTGCGATGTATGAGCATAAGATATTTACTCAGGGCGTTATTTTGAATATCTTCAGTTTTGATCAATGGGGTGTGGAGCTTGGTAAGCAATTAGCAGGACGAATTTTACCTGAATTAGCGGACGATAAACCTGTAAATTCTCATGATGATTCAACCAATAATTTAATTAACCAATACAAGAAGTGGCGTTAGGTTGTTTTAGCCACTTGGTGAGTTTATTTAGATAAAAGAAAACCTTCAGTTTAGGCTGAAGGTTTTTTTATGTGGAAGAATGTGTTTGCTTATTTTTTAATTCGCATTATTGGGGTTTTACCTGCTTCGACAGAGCCTGATAATTTGGTTAACTCAACGACTGTTTCCATATTCGAAATGACCACAGGTGTTAACACTGATTTGGCTTTGCTTTCAAGTAGTGGTAGATCGATTTCAATAATGGTATCGCCTACTTTTACTTGTTGGCCTTCTTCTGCAATTCGAGTAAAGCCTTCGCCTTTTAGTTCTACGGTATCAATACCAAAGTGAACAAAAAGTTCGATGCCTTCATCTGATTCAATAGCAAAAGCGTGGTTGGTTTCGAAGATTTTGCCAATTTTTCCATTTAATGGTGCAACAATTTTATTCCCAGATGGTTTGATTGCAACACCATCGCCAACGATTTTTTCAGCAAAAACCACATCTGGTACATCTTCGATTTTGACAATTTCACCACTTAAAGGGGCAATAATCTCGATGCTGTTTTTATTATCATCAGATACAAATTGCTTAATTTTATCGAATAGACCCATTATTGTCTCCTAACAGATTTGCTTTTCATTAGCATAATTTTCAATCAAATCAATAACTTCTTTAGAGGTTGCTTTTTCTAGTATAGTATCAGCAAATTTTTTCGCCTCTTCATAGTTAGTGTTACGAATTAATTTCTTAATTTTAGGAATAGATACGGCACTCATACTAAATTCATCAAGCCCCATACCCAGCAATAAAATTGTGGCTCTTTCATCACCAGCAAGCTCGCCACACATACCAGTCCATTTTCCTTCTTTATGAGAAGCATCTATAACCTTTTTAATCAGTGTTAACACTGAAGGTGAAAATGGATTATAAAGATGAGAGATCAATTCGTTACCACGATCAACAGCAAGCGTATATTGTGTTAAGTCATTGGTTCCAATGCTAAAGAAATCTACTTCTTTGGCTAAATGATGTGCAATTACGGCTGCTGCTGGAGTTTCAATCATTACGCCGATTTCAATATTTTTATCGAATGCTTTACCTTCGGCATTTAATTGTTCTTTAAGAATATTGATTTCAGATTTTAATGTACGAATTTCTTCCACAGAAATAATCATTGGGAACATAATGCGTAATTTACCAAATGCTGATGCACGTAGAATTGCGCGTAATTGCGCATGAAGAACTTCTTTGCGATCTAAACAAATACGAATTGCACGCCAGCCTAAAAATGGGTTTTCTTCTTTTGGTAAATGCATATAAGGTACATCTTTATCACCACCAATATCCATAGTACGGACAATTACAGATAAACCATTGGTAGATTCGGCCACTTCTTTATAAGCTTTAAACTGTTCTTCTTCATCAGGATAGGCTTCGCGATCCATAAATAGAAATTCAGTACGGTATAGACCAATACCTTCATAGCCGTTACGTTCAGCACCTGCAATATCACGCACAGTACCAATGTTGCCACAAATTTCTACTTGGTGACCATCGAGTGTTACTGCGGGTAGATCTTTCAATTTAGCTAGTTCTTCTTTGTCGCTAATATATTTAGTTTGAACTTGTTTTAATTTTTCTTGAGTGGTGTGATCTGGATTGATATAAATAGCATTATTTATCGCATCCAAAATAATAAAATCCCCTTGTTTGATTGCTTGAGTTGCATTAGATGTACCAACGATAGCAGGGATTTCTAAAGAGCGAGCCATGATTGAGGTATGTGAAGTCCGCCCACCAGCATCAGTAATAAAACCTAATACCATTTCTAAGTTTAGCTGAGCTGTTTCCGATGGTGTTAAGTCAGTTGCAACTAAAATACAAGGTTGACTGATTGCACTTAAATCAACGATTTCGATACCTAAAATATTTTTAAGCAATCGTTTACCAATATCACGAATATCTGCAGCACGTTCTTTTAAATATTCATCATCTAAATTTTCTAGTTCTTTAGCTTGAGTTTCAAAAACAGATTGAACAGCGGCATCTGCGCTTGAATGTTTACTTTGAATACGAGAAATCACTTCTTGCTCAAGATCCTCATCTTCAAGAAGCATAATATGCCCCTCAAAAATGACTGCTTTATCTTCGCCTAACGTAGATTTTGCTCGTTCCATAATCGCATGCAATTGTTTGCTTGATTTTTCTCGAGCTTCCTTAAAACGCTCAATTTCCGCGTCAATCTTGTTATCGAGAATTTGTCTATTATTGATAACAATAGGCTCTTCTTTTAATAATAGCGCTTTAGCAAAAGCGATACCCGGGGAAACAAGTGTACCTGATACCATAACATTTAATCCTTATTCAATTTTAAAACCGTTCATATCTAATTGGGAGAGATTATTCTAATTCTGGAATTAATTTTACTAGATGTTGTACTGCTTCTTTTTCGTCTTCGCCTTCGGCTGAAATAGTAATTGTTGTCCCTTGTGTCAAACCTAACGTCTGTAATTTAAATAGACTTTTAGCACTTGCACTTTTTCCATCAGATGTGACAGTAATTTCTGCATTGAAGTTTTTGGCTTCTTTAACAAATTGCGCAGCAGGGCGGGTATGAAGGCCGTTAGATGCAGTAATGGTGACATCTTGTGTGTACATATTTTTTTTACTCCCAAAATATTTTTATTTCAGCGACCAATATAAATAAAAACTGCCTGAAAGGCTAGTAAGATTTCATTGTTCTTTTATATTAAGTCAATTGTATTAGCTATAATTTATCAGTATCGGTAGATACGAGTGACTTTGTCACTGCAGTTTTTAAATTCTACCTGCCCATGGATTCCGTGTTTAATATTTTCAAAAACGATTTCTTCACTACCATCAAGCTGTGATACGTGAATTTCTTCTTTGCAGAAGGTTTCGAATCGTTGTAATTCTTGTTCGCTATTACCTAATTTATACGATTTAGGTAAATCTTGGCTGGTTACATTGGTATGTATTTTATCTTGTACATCAAGAATAATGATGCCTTTATTTGGTAAAAATGAACTACAGGACGCTAACGATAATGCTAATCCTAATCCTAATCCTGAAAGGCATAATAGACATAATCGTTGCAGAGGCAATTTCGCAATTAATCCTACAATGTTCAAAATAATTCCTTTATAAAGCACAGTAACCTGTTTATTATTTATAATTAGATACGGATTATATACTAATAATCGAAGAAAGTGCATAGTGCATTTTCAGTGATGTGACAAGATTAGGGTGGAGTTTATGTCAGATACTATTAATTACGATGAATTTAATCGTCAACTAGTCCAAAATAAAATAGGTATTACCGCTGCTGAGTTGCATGGTTTTCTTTCTGGTATCTTAGCTGGTGGTAATCATGATGAGAGCTGGCGTTCGTTAGTTAAAGATATGTTGAATAATGGACAAGAGTTTGACGCGTCGTTAGATGAGCAAATTAAAAACCTCTATCATTTAACTAAACAACAATTTTTTAATGAAAACTTTGAATTTGAACTGTTACTCAGTAGCCATGATCTGTTTGCGCAAATCGATGATTTGGTTGGTTGGGTTAACCATTTTTTGCTTGGTATTGGTCTTGCGCAACCCAAAATTAATCGCCTTAAAGACGATGTTGGCGAAGCAATTTATGATTTACGCCAAATAGTGAAATTAGGTTATGACGAAAGCGACGATGAACAAGAGCTCGGTTTTGCATTTGAAGAGATTAAAGAATATGTCCGCATAACGGCTATGCTTTGTTTCGATGAGTTTAATGAGACGGATATCTCCCCAACAATTCATTAATATTAATAATTATACCTCTATTAAGGTCATGACAATGATAAACAGCAATATCAAAATAGAACTTTTGGCTCGCAGGGAAAAGCTACTTTCCCAAATGGCAACAAATAGTATTGCACTTTTTTTTGCTGCTCCAGAAATGGCGCGCAGTAATGACACACATTATCCATATCGGCAAAATAGTGATTTTTGGTATTTTACGTTTTTTGCTGAACCGGAAGCGGTTTTTGCTGTTGTCAAACAACAAGATAATACACCTAAATATGTTTTATTTAATCGTAAAAAAGAGCGGTTAGCCGAAACGTGGACAGGTTATCGGTTAGGACAACAGGCAGCAGTAGATGCTATTTGGGTTGATGAAGCTTATCCATTTGATGAAATTGATACTGTATTACCTGATTTATTAAATGGTAAAACAATCATTTATCATGCTGATCAACAGTATGCATATGCTGATAATTTTGTTGATAATGCAATGAGGAGGTTGCGTCAAGGTTATAGAACGAATCTTTCTGTACCCAATTGTATTATTGATTGGCGACCAATAGTGCATGAAATGCGTATGTTTAAATCAGACTTTGAAATGGCTATTTTACGTCAAGCTTGTCAAATTAGCGCAAAAGCGCATATTCGTGCTATGCAAAAATGTAAGCCGAGCATGTTTGAATATCAACTGGAAGCTGAAATCTTACATGAATTTGCTTGGCATGGTGCACGCGCTCCCGCTTATAATACTATTGTCGGTAGTGGTAATAATAGCTGTATATTGCATTATGAGAATAATAATGAACAGTTAAAAGCGGGCGATCTAGTCTTGATTGATGCTGGCTGTGAGTATCAATATTACGCGGGGGATATAACTCGTACCTTTCCTATTAATGGTCAATTTAGTCAAGCTCAGCGTGAAATTTACGATATTGTTTTAGCATCACAATATCAAGCCATTAAGTTACTAAAGCCAGGAACTTCTATTATGGAGGTGAATCATTATGTCGTTAGAACAATGGTCGAAGGTTTAATCAGATTAGGTATTATGCATGGCGATATTGATACTTTAATTGCTGATAAAGCTTATAGCACATTTTATATGCATGGTTTAGGACATTGGTTGGGGATTGATGTGCACGATGTGGGTAGCAATCGAGATCGAATTTTAGCGCCGGGCATGGTGTTAACGGTGGAACCGGGTTTATATATTAATCAAGATGCCGATGTGCCAGCGCAATATAAAGGTATCGGCATTCGAATTGAAGATAATATCTTAATTACTCAATCAGGAAATGAAGTTTTGACCAGTGATGTCCCTAAAAGTCCTGCGGAGATTGAAAAACTGATGGGGAACAAACTTACTCATTAGCCATGTTGTTGCTGTGATTTTTAGGTGATTACCATTTGCCGCTGCCATTTATTAACTATACAGATGCTATAGAAATAGATGTTACAGCGGTTTTATTTGTTGTGATTAATTTAAACTAATTGATTTATCGCGATTGAAGATAATTTTTATTTTCAGATCTTTGGCTGCAATTGGTTTATATTTCCACGTTTTCATGGCATTAATGACAGAACGATTAAAAATATTATTAGGATTTGCTTCAATAATACGAATATTTTCAACGTGTCCATCACTGTTTACATCAAACAGCGCTACTACATAACCTTCTAAGCGCATATCAAGCGCTCGGCGTGGGTACTCTGGTTGATTTCTCCTTATTGGGGAAGGGTTGCCTGAATATCGACGGCTATCTGAAATTTGCGGAGCAACAGAAGTATTAGCAATATTTTCACTAATCACTTCTTGTCTAACTTGCTGATGCGATGCTTTTTGAACTGGGGGATGCTTTTTCTTCGGTTTTGGTTCTTTTTTTGCTTCAATTTTCTTTTTGGGTTCAATGGTCGGTTTATCGGTTATTTTTTCAATAATGGATTCTGTTTTTTCTTCTTTAACTTCAGGTTCGACAATTGGTTCAATAACCGGTTGTATTGGTGTTTCTTCGATCTTTTGGTTATCAATAAGTTCGCTATTTTCTACCCCTTGAATGTCTGGTTTATCTTCTACTAGGGATTGTTCTGGTGCTGCTAACAGTGATAGATCGACCATGACAGCTTTAATTGAATTATCACCTTCGTCGACTACGATATTTTGGGCAAGCAAGACAGAACTAAATAGTAGTGCAAATAATACAAGATGAGACAGTACAGAAACTGATGCACATACATAGGCATTTTGGGTCTTCTTTTTAGTTGGGCTTAAAGGCGCCTTGGTATCATTGATGTCTATATCAAAGTTAATTTTCATAATGATTATCATTTTCAACTTAAGGGAATTATTCTAAATGAAAATGCTTATCATTTGTAGTCTTTTTTAAAATATGATAGATGACACCTTGTTGCCAAATAATATTTATCAGATAATAGAAAATAAATATCAATTATTTATAGTGGTTAGGCTGATGAATACTCCATCAATGAATCAAATACTCGATCTTGTTAAAGAAGATCTTATTAAAGTCAACAAAGCTATACAGGCAGAACTAAGTTCTGATGTGGCTTTAATTAATCAGTTAGGCAATTATATTATTAGTAGTGGTGGGAAGCGCATACGCCCTGTTATTGCATTATTAATTGCTAAGGCACTCAATTACCAAGGTGATAAGCATATTATCACTGCAGCTTTTATCGAATTTATCCATACAGCCACCTTATTGCATGATGATGTTGTTGATGAATCGGATTTACGCCGTGGTCAATCAACGGCAAATGCCCTTTTTGGTAATGCTGCTAGTGTACTTGTAGGTGATTATATTTATACACGCTCTTTTCAAATGATGGTGCGCACAGAATCGTTTAAAGTCTTGAAAATTATGTCGACTGCCACCAATGTTATTGCTGAAGGCGAAGTACAACAACTTATTAATTGTAACGATCCTGATATTACCAAAGAACAATATTTAGAGGTAATTTATCGCAAAACGGCTCGTTTATTCGAGGCAACCTCGCATTCTGCTGCTGTGTTAGCTGGTGCAAATGAAGAGCAAGAGTTGGCTTTACAGGAATACGGCAAATATCTAGGCACAGCCTTTCAAATTATCGATGACCTTTTAGATTATAGTGCTGATAGCAATCAAAAATTAGGTAAAAATTTAGGGGATGATCTTAATGAAGGCAAACCTACTTTACCTCTTTTACATGCGATGCATCACACTAAAAATTTTCACGATGCGGAATTAATTCGCCAAGCAATAAAGCAGGGTAATGGGCGTAACTTATTAGATCGTATTTTACAAATTATGGAGGAATGTGGTTCGCTAGATTTTACGTTACAAACCGCTCAAAAAGAAGCGCAAAAAGCGTTTGATGTTATCGCTATTTTACCCGATTCGCCTTATAAAGAAGCGTTACAAGCTCTTGCCTTATTATCAGTAAAAAGAGAAAACTAATAAGTTAGTTTGTTATGTGCGCTTTTATGTTTAAGCGCATCGTTTTCTGAAATTATTTATCATAAGTTTTATTTCTAATAACTTCACAATTTAATTATGGTGATTATTTATGCTTAAAAGGTCTTGGCCTGTTTTGTTAATTTTTATTTCGATGATTTCAGTTCAAGGCAGTGCATCTATCGCTAAATATTTATTTCCCGTATTGGGGCCAGAGGGAATGACGGCTTGGCGATTGTTTTTTTCGGCAATTATGTTGATCTTTATCTTCAAACCATGGCGTAAAACAATGACAAAGCAGGCATTGAAATATATTTTTTTGTATGGAATTTCAATTGGCTGTATGAATTTAGCATTTTATAACGCAATTGCAAGAGTGCCTTTGGGGATTGCTGTTGCTATTGAACTCACGGGGCCGATTATGGTTGCAATGTGTTCTTCACGTAAATTACTTGATTTTATTTGGCTTAGTATTGCTATTGTTGGTCTTTTCATGCTGTTGCCATTTTATCAAGTGTCAGACAATTTAGATCCTATAGGGATTTTATTTGCATTGTTAGCTGGAAGTGGTTGGGCGTGTTACATTTTGTTTGGACGTAAAGCTAGCATGCTTTATGGTGCATCAAGTGTTGCTGTTGGGGCGGTGATTGCTACCTGCTTTTTATTTCCTATTGGTATTTTGCAAAGTGGTAGCACAATGTTTTCGTTGGAATTACTGCCTCTGGTTTTCGTGGTTTCGTTATTAGCATCGGCGATTCCTTATGGATTAGATATGATTGCTTTACCGAGATTACCAGCGCAAACATTTAGTACATTAATGAGTTTGTCACCTGTTTTTGCCGCGCTTTCTGGATTAGTGGTTTTGCATGAACAGTTAACTTACAACCAGTGGCTAGCCATTATTTTCATTATTATCTCATCAATAGGCACCGTGCTAACCATGAGTCGTCCAGTAAAGATTAAATCGGTTAAACCAAACCCAGAAAATAAGTAACAAGATTAATTTATTAAAATTAATATCGCGCTGTTTATCCGCGCGATATTTTTATGAACAGCTTATACAAAGATAGCGATGATTATCGCTCAGAGAAAAATTGATTTATAACGCCTTAACGAGGTGGGAACCCCATTCCACCGCCCATTAGTCCTTTCATTTGGCGCATCATTTTCATCATGCCACCGCCTTTCATTTTTTTCATCATTTTCTGCATATCTTCAAACTGTTTTAATAGTTTGTTGACATCTTGTACTTGTGTGCCCGATCCATTTGCAATACGGCGTTTACGTGAACCTTTGATGATTTCTGGATTGGCGCGTTCTTTTAATGTCATCGAACCAATAATGGCCTCCATTTTGATAGTGATTTTATCATCCATCTGCGCTTTGATATGATCAGGAAGTTGACCAACACCAGGTAATTTAGCCAACAGAGTACCCATTCCACCCATATTACGCATCTGTTTTAGTTGGTCTTGAAAGTCATTAAAATCGAACTTATCGCCTTTTTTCAGTTTTTTAGCAATTTTTTCTGCTTTTTCGCGATCGACATTATGCTGCAACTCTTCAATCAAAGAGAGTACATCACCCATACCTAAGATGCGCGAAGCAATACGATCGGGGTAAAACGGCTCTAAAGCGTCAGTTTTTTCGCCCATCCCTAAGAATTTTATCGGCTTACCAGTAATATGACGAATAGATAGCGCCGCACCACCACGCGCATCGCCATCAACTTTGGTTAAAATTACACCGGTAAGTGGCAAAGCATCATTGAACGCTTTAGCCGTATTGGCAGCATCTTGCCCGGTCATGGCGTCAACCACAAATAATGTCTCAATTGGATTAATGGCTTGATGAAGCGCTTTGATTTCATCCATCATGTCGTTATCAACATGCAAACGACCCGCAGTATCGACAATAAGTACATCAAAGAATTGTAATTTTGCATGAGAAATAGCTTTATTTACGATACTGACTGGTTTTTCAGTAATATCAGATGGAAAGAACTCAACATCAATCGCTTTAGCCAGTGTTTCTAACTGTTTGATTGCCGCAGGTCGATAAACATCGGCAGACACCACAAGTACTTTCTTTTTCTGTTTTTCTTTTAGAAATTTAGCCAGTTTAGCAACACTGGTTGTTTTACCTGCACCTTGTAACCCTGCCATTAACATCACCGCAGGTGGTTGGGTTGCCAAATTGAGTGAACTATTGACTTCCCCCATTGCACGGGTAAGTTCATCTTGAACTATTTTGATAAATTCTTGACCTGGTGTTAGACTCTTGCTGACATCTAATCCAACAGCTTTTTCTTTAACTTGATTAATAAATTCACGAACTACTGGCAGGGCGACATCAGCTTCAAGTAATGCCATACGTACATCGCGTAGTGCATCTTTAATATTGTCTTCAGATAGTCGTCCACGACCACTGATATTGCGAAATGTCTGTGATAAACGGTCGGTTAAATTCTCGAACATATTAACTCTCGTAATAAATAAAAAATTGTAATTATCATATCAGAAAATTTCAATAAGTCCCACGATCATAATTTTACGCCGGCTTGACAGCAAATTGCGATCCTGTTGAAATGAGGACAAACAAGAAGCAAATACCTTAACCATTTTAGTTATTAAAAAGTTGGGTAGATTAAATAAGGAGAACAGAGTATGGCAAAAGTAATTAGTACTGACAAAGCACCTGCTGCAATTGGGCCTTATGTTCAGGCGGTCGATTTAGGTAATATGTTATTTGCCTCAGGACAAATCCCACTGGACCCCACCACAGGTGACATGCCAAGTTGTGTGAAAGAACAAACCAAACAAAGTTTAGCCAATGTTAAAGCGATTGTCACTGCGGCCGGTTATCAAGTCAGTAATATCGTCAAAACAACTATTTTTTTAGCTGATATGAATGACTTTGCCGCGGTAAATGGGGTATACGAAGCATTTTTTACTGAAAATAATGCCTCTTTCCCTGCTCGCTCTTGCGTACAAGTTGCTCGAATTCCTAAAGATGCTAAAGTCGAAATTGAAGTTATTGCTGCTAAATAAATTTGCTTACCTAATTAGCACCAAAAGGTGCTAATTTTTGTCGAAAAGTTTTAGGAAAACCTACGTTTTAGTATAAAAAAGTGGGTCAAAACACATTATATTTTTAGTTGTCCCATCGCTTACTTTTTATTATCAAAAATACAGCCATTTTCTAACCAAAAATCAAATTAATTATTTATTGTTAAACTGTTATTTAATGATTGATTGCCAATAGAGTTGGTGCAATAATCTACAAATATTTATTGTTGTTTTTGTGCCAATCGGATTGTGATCATGTTTGAAAAAGTAGAGTCGTATGCAGGGGATCCCATTTTATCGTTAGTCGCTGAGTTTATGAATGATAGCCGAGATAATAAAACGAATTTAAGTATTGGTTATTATTATGATGAAAATAGCGTGGTTCCCCAATTGCAGTGTATAAAAACTGCTCGTGATGATATTTATCATCTCAATCAAGGTGCACAGCTATATTTGCCAATGAGTGGTTTGCCTGCGTATTGCCAATCAATTCAGTCTCTATTATTTGGTGAAGATCATTCGGCTTATAAAGATAAACGTATCGCAACGATACAAACGTTAGGTGGTTCAGGTGCTCTTAAAATAGGGGCTGATTTTTTATTTCGCTATTTCCCAAAATCTGAAGTATGGGTCAGCGATCCAACATGGGAAAATCATATCGCTATTTTTAGCGGTGCCGGGTTTAAGGTAAACAAATATCCCTATTTTGATGAGCAAACTTGTGGCGTAAAATTTGAAGCAATGCTTGAAACATTAAATCAACTACCAGCTAAAAGCATTGTGTTACTTCATCCTTGTTGCCATAACCCAACCGGTGCTGATTTAACACATACGCAGTGGGATAAAGTGATCGAGGTGTTAAAGGCCCGTGATCTTATTCCATTTATGGATATTGCTTATCAAGGTTTTGGCAAAAGTATTGACGATGATGCCTATGCGATTCGCAAAATGGCAGATACAGGATTGTGTGGATTTGTCAGTAACTCATTTTCGAAAACATTTTCACTCTATGGTGAACGTGTTGGGGGATTATCCGTTTTATGCGATAACAGTGACGTCGCTGCCTGCGTATTAGGGCAGTTACAAGCCACCGTTCGCCAGAATTATTCAAGCCCAGCAGCTTATGGTGCGCAATTAGTGAGTTATGTATTAAATCATCCAGAGCTTAAAGCGCAATGGTTTAAAGAAGTCGAATCAATGAGAAATCGCATTGTAACTATGCGTACAATGTTGGTTGAATTATTAAAAACTGCTGCACCTAACCGTAATTTTGATTATTTGGTTAAACAGCGAGGCATGTTCAGTTATACCGGTTTTAGTAAAGAGCAAGTTACACAATTGAAAGATAATTTTGCTGTTTATTTGGTGGGCAGCGGAAGGATGTGTGTAGCGGGTTTAAATCACCATAATATCTACCGTGTGGCAGAAGCATTTGCTGCATTAAAATAATCATATTACTAAAAGGAGTATATTGTATGTTCCATAAAATGTTAATGTTGATATTTGGTATTGCTATGACAACACTTGTTGTTGGATGTAACACTGTTAAAGGTGTTGGTCAAGATGTTCAATCTGGCGGAAAAGCCATTTCACATACTGCCGAAAAAGTGAGTGATAAAATGTAACTAAGGTTATATATGCCTAGCAATATTTCCGTTTTTAACTATGTTTTAGAGTAAAAATGTTACGTATTTTATCTATACTTACATTGTTTTTACTTGTTGGGTGCGGTTCGTTAAACTATCGAACTGCACCTTTAACGCTGGAAAATTGCCAGTATTCAAACCTATCGGGTCTTGAATTTTTATTAAATAAACTCCCCTCAAATATACAAAATTATCAGCATGTTTATATTGCCCAGAGCCGAGCAAGCAAACATTTACCAAGTAGTTATGCCGGAATAAAAGGTAAATTAACCGATCAAATTTTGGTGCGAGATTATCCTAAAGAAACATTTTGGCGAGCACCAAATTTGTTCGAAAGGGCTTCTTTGTATGATGATGGATACGATGATCTTTACATCAGCAAAGCTCAAAAAGAAGCTCGTGACCGTAAAGCCAAATTCGTAGTAAGGCAAGCACTGTTACAGAACTGCCAAATCGTTTATATCTCTATTGATTCTTTAGCCAAAGATAGGGATAATCCTTTACTCATCGAATCTAATGATTTATCAATCATTAAACAGGAATAAAAATGATAAAGGAAAAAGAACTTAAAGGATTAGGCGGTTGGCTAATTTTAGTTGGTATTGAATTATTTTTTTGTTTTATTTTTATTGGATATGTTACTTTTTCTAGACTAAATGCGATTAATTTTATCGGCGTGTGGACACAATTATTGGATCCATACTCGGAAATGCACACAATTCATTTGGGTCTGTTTATTTTAGGTGACATGGGGCTAAATTGTTTATTTTTGCTTTTAAACGCTTATATTATATTTTTATATTTTACTAAAAGTTATAAATTTCCTAACTTTTTTATTATATTTAGTAGCAGTTTTATTGTTTTTAAGCTAATTCAAAGATGTTGGTATCTTTTTATCGTGTTACCATTTGAAGTTAAATTCGAGTTTTCTTTTATAAAAGATATTGTTATAGCAATCATTTATACCTGTATTTGGATTGCTTATGTGTTAAAGTCAGTGCGAGTCAAAAATACATTTGTTAATGGTCGCCGTAGTGACGGTACCTATAGCTCCACTGTTGGTTAATTGTATTAAGGAAATAAAATGACATCAAATTTAGAACGTTCAGCAAGTAGAAAAGTCAAAAAAGCGGTTATCCCTGTTGCCGGTTTGGGTACGCGCATGTTACCTGCAACTAAAGCAATTCCAAAAGAGATGCTTCCGGTTGTTGACAAACCACTTATTCAATATGTGGTTAAAGAGTGTATTGCAGCTGGCATAACTGAGATTATTTTTGTGACTCATTCATCAAAAAACTCAATTGAAAACCATTTCGATACTAGTTTTGAATTAGAGGCCATGTTAGAGGCACGTGTTAAACGTCAGTTATTGCAAGAAGTACAAGGCATTTTACCTAAAAATGTCACAATAACCAGCGTTCGCCAAGGTTTAGCTAAAGGACTGGGGCATGCGGTATTATGTGCATATCCTTTAGTTGGCGATGAGCCGTTTGCTGTGGTTTTACCTGATGTAATTATTGATGAATACGAAAGTGATTTGACCTGCGATAATTTAGCGGCAATGATCAATAATTACCATGAAACCAAACACAGCCAAATCATGGTAGAGCCAGTGCCAAAAGAGCTAGTTTCTTCTTACGGTATTGTTGACTGTCGTGGTGAAACGTTATCTGCTGGTAATGTTGCACAAATGTATAGCGTTGTTGAAAAACCACCAGTTGAAGAAGCACCATCAAACCAATCGGTAGTTGGACGCTATGTATTATCTGAAAAGATTTGGCCTTTACTTGCCAAAACACCATTAGGCGCAGGTGGTGAAATTCAATTGACCGATGCAATTGCCATGCTACTTGAAGAAGATAGTGTTGATGCTTATTGCATAAAAGGTCGTAGCCACGACTGTGGTAATAAACTCGGTTATGTGCAAACCTTTGTTCAATACGCAATGCGCCACAAAAGTTTAGGTAAAGATGTTAAAGCGTGGTTAAAGACGCTTTAGTTTTAATAACATCAAACAATATTAAAAAGACGCAGTTTGCGTCTTTTTTCATTCTTAAATTTGAATATTTTATTAATATCAATTTTACCTTTAAAAAGGTATGCAATTTTCGCGTATATTTTGTAGCTCCTTTGGACTATCTTCATAATAGTCTATTTTGGATATTCCAATGCGCTTTCCATCGTATTCAATAGAATCAATACAATTGAATACGATAGGATGCTGATAATAACCAAAAAATTGAGGTATAACATAAGTAATTTTAATATTTTTTGGCTGTTGAGATACTGGCTGTTGAGATACTGGCTGTTGAGATACTGGCTGTTGAGATACTGGTTGACTAGCAACAAAAGCATTACTTTTAAAAAAATAGTAGCCACCACTAATAACCAATACTAGAAAAATAGCTCCTAATACCCAAAGTACTTTGTGGCTAATTGATTTACTTTTTTTTTCAATAACAATATTACTCATATCTTATTACCTATATTAACTCACTATCACAACACGAGCCTGCATTGAATGCGACGGTTTGATTTATTTGTTTTAGTTAAGCATTATCATACTTAGCTAGTTATTCATTTATATCTAAATGTGTTAACGGAAGAAAACGATATAAATTACGATATTTGCTTAATATGTTATTCACTTCTGCTTGTTGTTCTTCGGTTAATTGAGCACTGATTTGCGCTACTTTTGTTGTTGCTTTGGTTTGATTATATTCAACTAACAAACGATACCAAACTAAAGCTAACACATTATTTTGAGGGATTTCTTTACCTTGCTCATGCATTTGTGCAAGTTCAAACCACATTTTATAAATATCATTCGAGGATAATTGTAAATTTGCATAAAAGTATTTTGAGAAGCGATTTGTTTGATAGTATTCGCTAATTTCAGGATCTAAATGGTACTGCCTTAAATCATTTTGTAATAAAACTAATTTAGTATATTCAAACGTATTAATATTTGTATTTTCATAATAAAAAGCTAAAAGCCCTGCAGCAGCAGGGCTGCCTGATTTTAGTGATGTTTTTAGATAAGGTAGCACGGTATTATTTGGCAAAGTAACCTGTTTTTGTGCCAGTTCAAAAATTGCATAAGGATTATTATCTGCAACTTGAGTTTTAAGCATTGCATGAAATTGTTCATATTGTTTTGACAATTTGTAATATTGTGTTTTTAAAAATGCTTTCTTTTTATCATTTTTATTACTGCTATCAATCCAACTAAAGAGCAACTCTTTCTTAGGTGTACAAATAAAAGAATCTGCACCGTTATTCATCTGACTTAACAACTCACCTTGTGCAAAAGTATCACCATTAGCTGCAAGTGACAATGCGGCTTTACAACCTTGATACGTTTTTAGCCCATTCCCATGTGAATCATGTCTTATTTGGTGATATGTGGCTTTATCGTTTTGGTTCACTTCGCTTTGAGTTTGTAACCAATCCATTCCATCAACCATAACCGTTGGGGAACGGTACACTTGTTGATGGTTAAGGTATTGGGTTGTTAACCAATCAAATTCAGGATGAGATTTATCAATTGTGATTAAAAAATCCTGTGCGGGTTGATAACCTTGCTTAGCTGCCAAATCAAGATATTGCCAAGCCTCATGATAACTTTGCTCAACGCCTTTGCCTAAATAATAAATGGCACCTAGCCGATAATTTGCTTTTGAATTACCTAATTCAGCCGCTCGTTGGTAATAGGTGATTGCTGTCTTTTCATCCTCAAGAATAAAGTCATATAACGTACCAAATTGATAAAGCACTGTCGGATTGTTGGGTTCAATTTTTAATGCTGATTGATAAAGATCTATCAATTCATTAGTTGTTTTACCTTCAATATTTCTAGCATCACGATAAAAACCATAAGCTATTTCCTGTTGTTGGGCAAGTTTCAGCAAAAGAGGAATAGATTCAAATTCACGTAAAAGGGCATAACTCTCAACTTGAAGTGTTTCGACTAGATCTTCTATCAATTTTTCATAAAAAACTTCTTTATCTTTAGGGTTATCTGCAAAAACAACGTCGATAACCTTTTGGGCTTTAGCAATATCAAAGTTGTTTATATAAAATGGCGTAATAACTTGATGTAAAAATTGATTTTGCAATGACATATCAGTTGAAGATGTAACGTATTTATATTTTTTTAAGTTCATCTGATAGTCTGTTAGGTCATCTTGGTACATGCCTAAATGATAATATTTTATTGCTTCTTCAATATCTTTTTCTACACCTAAACCATTTAAATAAAACCACCCTAACTGGAAAGCTGCTATCTGTTTAGACTCTTTTGATATGTTAGATTGCTCGGCTACTTTTAATAACCATTTTGCTGCCCAAAGATAATTAGGAGTATCTAATTTAGAACCGTCGGGTTGCCCACCCTCCAAAAAGTAATTAGCCATTTGCATTGACGTATCTAATGTTTTTTCATCAACAAATTTTCCGGTATTATTTGCTGTATTTTCAAGCCAGTAGAGCGACTTTTTGGGGTCATTGAGCTTATCTTGATAGAGTTTATAAAGTTGATATTGTGCAAGATTATAAAATCCCCAATCGGTACTTGTGCTAGCTATTTTATAATGCTTGATTGCTTTAGCATAATCGGCTTTAACCTCTGTCCCCTCGTGATAAAGCAATCCTAACCAATAATGGGCTTCGCCGACGCCAATTTTTTTACCATTTGGCTGTGCTAACCAAAATGTACCTTCAACGATTCGAAATTTTGCTTTATCTGGAATCGGTGAGGCAGCTCTTTCTAACCAATAAAGCCCTTTTTTAATATCTTTAGGCACCAATTCGCCTTTAATATAAGCAATACCTAAATCTTTTTGGGCGATAGGGTATAAGTTTTCGGCCGATTTTGTTAAAAACTCGATATATTTATCGGCCGATTTATCGCGGCAACCTGACAATTTTTTATCATGATGACTAAAATATAACTGATCAGTTTGACAATAATAACTATCGTTTTTTGTTAAAGGGCTATAAGCCTCAGCGATTTTATATTGGGCAACGCTGTCTTTCTTTTCGATAGCTAAATACCAATCTTTTTGATAGATGACACTTGCAAATGTACAATTTGGGAAAGCCAAAAATATGGCCAATAAAAAAAATATTCTTATATTATTCATTTTATTATGTCTTACTTGTTCAAGTTTAAATTACAAAATAGATAACGATCTTCCATCAATTTAGCGAGGTTGGATTAATGGAGTTTTATCAACTTCAAACGAAGAAAAATATAAACTAGGTTGATAATGAATTGCCTTTGCATCATAAAGCCGTTCGGTGTTCAGCGAAGGAGTTATATAATATTGTGTAAGGCGTTTATCTTTTGCCCAGTCAGGAATATCGCTAAATGAATAATGATAATAGACCAATCTTGATGTTCTACTGCGTTGATTATACCTTGTTGGACTCGATTCAGTTTTATACACATCATTGACTTTAATGTTGCCAAAACAAAAACCGCCTTTTTCTGGATTAAAATACGTTTTACCTTCTTGGGATAATCGATATCTTGTGGCATAAGTTAATGACCCATCCAACTTGGTTATGGATAATTTACGTTTAGTTAATAAGTTTAAATCGACAAAAATATCTACTAGTTCATCATTCAGATTATCTTCAACGATATTGTCATCAAAAATATCTTTAGGGAATTGTCTTACTTCTTCAGGTAAAGAATAACACAATGGTTGATTCTTATTGATTGTCGATTGTAATTCATCTTTATTGATGTTGTTATCACAAGCCACAAGCGACAAACCACAAAGCAACATAAATAGTGTTTTTAATTTCATTATTGATGCCATCCTTCGTAGATGTGGGTAATTAAACCAATTCCTGACACGCTATAAAGCTGATTGTTTTTATCTAAACTAAATGTAGCGATTGCGGTCTTTGATGGATTATTAATATACGAATTTTGTTTTGATAAAAGAGGCTCAATATTGGCAGGAAAATCTTCCACTTTATATTGGTACTCAACAGTAACATAATTACCATCTTTATCGGTTTTGCTTATTTTTTCAACCGTGACCTTACCAAAACAAAAACCAGAATGCCGTAATTTAGGCCAAGTTTTATAGTAGCGTTTCCCTTTTTCGGTGAGGTGATAAGTGTATCGATAATTTTGCTCATAGTGACTTCTCTCTTTGATCGACTCATCCACTAATTCGGCATCGACCGCCATCAATAGAGGCTCTGATACTAAGACAGAATAATCAAAGTGATAAGGGAAATTATCAATGCGTGTAAATACAACGCATTCAACGGGTTCACCATTCTCATTAATTGCATCAAAACGTTGTTGAATTTCTTTTTGCCACTGTTCAGATGTTAAATTAAGTGTCGCATCAGCACGTGACTGATTACTAACGATGGTTAACATCAATGCCATACATAACTGACAAGATGATATATATTTCTTAAATTTCATAAAGTTTTAACGCCCTATACCTGTATCAGAATGATAATAAAATGGTTCAAAAAACAATGCATTTTGCAAGTTAGTTAATTCTTCTGAATCATTTTGTTGTTCCGTTGCATCAATAAGTTCAGTTAATGATATTGGAAAGCAACGTCCCTTATTCAGATAATCAAAATTTGCTATAGAAAGTGCCGAATCTGTTAACGCAAATTGACTACAGCGATAAACAGGTTGCTTATCAAATTGATATTCTGGTCGTACTTTAATTTGCTTAGCCCAATCAAATTCCATTAGCGCAGAATTAGCTAACATATTGTTAGGCGGGGTGGTTAAAACAATCATATGATCTTTAACAAAAATGACTTGAGCAATAATCTGACCGGTAATAACTTCTTGTCTGTTATTTTCGCCGATACGTTCAAAAATATAACGATAACCAAATTTCATTGTGTGGTTTTCAACATCTAATTGTGGCTCTATTAACCATTCAAAATGTTGATAGCGATTGCGGTAATTTATCACTTTGCGTTGTAAATTATTTTTTATTTCTTGCAGACGCAGAGGATCATCAAACAGCTTTTTTTCTGCCTTTAAATCAATATAGCCAACATTATGTACAGAAATACACAATTGATTATTATTGCTATATGCTGGCATCAAAAAACGATTACAGTTTTTTTCAAGTGAAGGCCACTCATAATAAATATAACCATTTGGTATAGTTAAATCAGCAATATCTTTAATATTAACCGTTTCAGGACCGGCTAAATAGGTTTCATTTTTGGTATGATTGATTGTATTGGTGTTTTTATCATTTTGTTTTTTAGTGACAAAATAATTGGCAATTTCACCGATTTTATCTTTGGGAATGTCAACGACCTTATATTTTTTATCCATCCAAGTATCTATTACGACCGATTCATTCACATATCGGTTTAATAAGCACTCTTTTTCAATGTCTAAAGGCCATACAATGTTATCTTGGGGATCTTTTAAAACGATCAAATCTTGCTTACAAGCACTGTTTTGAGTTTCATCGATTTTATCTTCATAGAATAAAACATGACCATCCTGATCCAAAATTTTGGTTAAAAATTCTTCATCTTTATAGTCTTTTTCTGGTAATTTGGTTTTAGCATAAAACAGCACATGATCACCGACTTGAACGGTACTATAGTCATCGTATTTGTCGAGAGTTTCGCCTGTAGCATTAATTAAACGATACTTATCTTCATTACTATCCTTTTTAACCCAACTTACCGAACCATAAAAAGGGGCGACTTGATAAAAGCTATTTTCATAGAGCATTGTCCCTTCGTAATCGTAAAGTTGATATACCATATAATTATCTTGATAATTTTGCACCCAAAAATATTGACCAGAAAGATCTACATTATTATCAAAATGATAGCTATTCATCTCCCATGCTCGTTTACCGATATCCACTTCTTTACCGGTTTTTTTATTAATAAGATATTTGCTGTTATGTTTGTCACACAGCTGCATGATTTTATCGAGGGTGGCGTCTTGGCAATGTGGATTGTATTTGGTGTTTAGCTCATTGGGATTCTTGCTGACAAATTGCCCTTGCAAGTCAATATACCCCCGTTTATTATCTTGCGTTTTTACTTCGGCGTAACCATTATTAAATGGATTGATTTTTTTATAATAAACGCCTTTGGGGGTAATTAAATGACCATCGGTATCAATTAAAACCGATACCCCGGTATCTTGATAGTCATAAGCAATTCTTTCATTACCTAAATACGTTAACGACCCACCGGGTTTGAAAGTTAAAATATCACCCTGTTTATCAAAAGAATATTCAAAGTTGTTAACTTGATTAAAATTATTAAAAAAAACATCATTACTTTTTTGTATAATCCAATAATGATCCCTATAAGTTATTGAGTTTCCATCCCCCTCATTATCGACAATCACCTTACCGCTACGATCAAGTAACAAATTCTTATAAGGCACATAAAGTCTTGCATCATCAGCATACGACGACATTGAAAAGCAAGCCAAACTTATTAGATATAAAGCGCTCTTTAATCTTTTTCTTATCACTTATTTATTTCCTTTCCTCAGTAATAACAATATTCCATTTATTCATTATTGACGGTGAGCGTTTATTGAATAATGGTAATAGTAAAATTAATGATTATTTTTATTAACACCTAATTCTAAAATAAAATAAGGTTAATTTCTTGTTATTTTTCAAATATAATTTTTGAAAATGGCGTATGGTTTTTATTGAGGGGGGCTTTTCTATAAAAAAACACGCTATCAAATGCTCAAAAATCGGTCAGGAAAGGTATTGATTTTATTAAAGTTTTTGTTGGGCGTTTTTTAGACAAAACCACCACCCAACCCAGTTTATTAACAAAACTTTACAAAAAACTAACAAAAAAACTAGCGCATAATTAATCAACCGATTATAATTTAAGCGCTTTAAAAGCAAGGGAAAGCTCGTCAGTCGAGCAGTCAGTTATAAAAAGTGTAAATAAAACAAAAAATTACTTGACAGGATGACCGAAATGCGTTACCATTTATGGCACATGGCACATGGCACATGGCCTGCCAAACCTATACCTTAAATCTTTTTCAATTTCACCGTAGTCTAAATCAGACACAGTTCTTATCTCCATCACCGAAGTCATTTCGCATAGCGAAATCGACGCCGTCATCGCGGTCTTTTCAGGCGATGTTCTCGGCGGCTCTTCGACAACCTCTTCGGCAAAATTATCGTCGATATCCAAGTGGTTATTAAGACCGCCATTATTGTTTAGACCTTCATTGTTATTTAAATCGGCATTATTCTTTGCGGCATTGTTGTTATTGTCCTATATGCAGGGAGCACAGGCGTTAACGGCACATACATCAAGGGTAATAGAGGGAAGTGCGCCATATTTAACGTCTGATGGAGGCCAAACCAAGGTAACAGACCTTGAATCGTTGTTCACTATTACGTTGCCTCATGGTGCAAAGGTTTCGCCGTCAACGAATACATCAAGTAGGACAAATCCAATAGTATTATCAACATGGCGTACTTTGGGTGATATAAAGACTATTTTCCCACCATCGACCACTTTTGTGCGTTTAAATGATTTAGTCAATACTTATCATTATTGGGGAGATGATGATGGAGATGGAGGTGTAACGGCGACAGGGACTTTATGGCTTTCATTAGATGATAAGTATGGAAATACTGTACGTCCTAATGATACATTAGATGCATGTAAGGCGCCTTATAGGGTAACAATAGGTTTAAACCCCGATGGTGCTAGTTTAAGTACACAGTATGGCGTGCCAAATCGTCGTGTATTTTCAACTACTAATAAGAGTGTGGCGTATTATTTTTCCCCACCGGTAACGCCAAAAGTCTGCTCTGTAAGGCCGAATTTGCGCTTTGGTGGTACTGGTGCTAGTGTAACCCTTGGGCGTCCTCCTTACGACAATACCTATGTAGACAATTCCAGCTACGCCGGTCCATCTAACATATGGAGTCCTACAAAGGGCTTTTTAGTTCAGTCTACAAATCCATCGTCTTATGACCTAAACTTTCCAACTACAGGTTCAGATGGATTGTATTTTGACTTAGAGTTGCTTAGTGGCATCGATGCAAGTCAGTTGACATGGTCTGTTGTCACGAATGGTAGTATAAGGGCTACAGTGCGTTGGACAAGGCCGCGTACAGATTCACACCAAGAAGTATGGATTGGACGTACCGTACAACATGATGACTGGATTATAGATAAATCTAAGAATGTAACACGGGTAACATTAATAGGTCCTAAGGCAAGTGATTCTCAGCAGAGGTTAGATAATCCTAGTCGTTTAAGTGTACCAAATTTGCCACAGACCTTTGAGTTGGTGGGTAGAGATAGAAGTGGTAATGTAGTAGCTAAGTATGGATTTGTATTGCAGAAGTGGTTCGTCAATCGGGGTGATTGGCGTAGCACACCGTCTAAGCAATCCACTTGGTGTAGTAATTTGGGGTATCGTGTTGCTAGGGTAAGGGATTTAACCAATGCAGTCAGAACTGGTCATTATCCTATTTCTGGCGCAACGCCTAACTCATCTGTTAATAATTATATGCGTCACATAGGTGCTGGTTTTTTCTCGGAATGGGGCTGGATGAACGGCTACGCTGATGCGGGCTTCATATACAATCATTACTGTACAGGTGACGAAGGATTTTCATCAGCAACTGACGTGTTTTGTCCGGTGGCTGTCTACTCGGGCCTCGGCGATATCGTAAGCGTTTCGGACACTGGATACCACGCTGTTGTTTGCACCGCACCTTAACTTTTATTTCTTAGTCCTTAATCCTTGGGCCGCGGGGGCGGTTATGGAGCCTGAGAGGACAATCTAACAAAGAATAACGCCCCCGCGCAAGTTGGGGCGTTTTCCCTTAGGGTTGCGCTGTTGCGGCGAAGCCACAATCGCGCCGCCCCCGCCGCCGGCGACGCTGAAAGTGTCGATGGCGGTGGCTCAGGGGTAAAATCAAATAAATAAAGAGAAGTCATGTAATGGAAATAGAACAAAAATTAGCATTAAGTGAAAATCCGATACATTTTTTGAAAGAAGGTCTTTTTTTAAAGGCTTATAACCAGTCATTTTATGTCATGAGTCAATTATTAGGATTTAACCTAAAGCCGATAATCAAGCATATTAAAAAACTCGACCAAATTATTGTATGTGGTGGATTTCCGGCTAATGTCATCAATAAACGTTACCCTAACGCAGTGCCAA
>NZ_JBXSQG010000020.1:0-26938 GCF_057063545.1 Gilliamella sp. X-23 | reverse complement strand
CTTTTTACGTTATTTAAGGGCGAATGCGGCAACGCAGTAAGCTGGTAGTATTAAGATTAAGGTGCAAAAACGAGCAACATGAACAACTACGCTGATGCGGGCTTCGTCAACAACAACTACTGGACGAGCGACGCAACAGGTAGCAATGGCTTCAATGTCAACTCGAACAACGGCAACGTTAACCGCAACAGCATTTCCAATAGCAACTATGCTGTTTGCACCGAGGCCTTATTACAGTGTGCTCTGCTATGAGTGAATTGGAGTTAATAGATGTAAACGGTTTTCTGTTTTGTAGGACTATTATGCACAATAAATTACCTAACCTTACTCAATCAACTTTTGTTCAGCCTAAAATATTTAATGATTTAGTGACATTATACCAATGCTATTGGCAAACGCATTGCCACTTACCAAAGTCCTTTAAATTTACCACTGGCGAAGCGATATTGACCGAGCTAACTGAGGCAATTCGCTCTGCAGTATTATCTAATATAGTTGACCGAGATAACATCAAAGAATGCCAATCCGCCATTAAACAGTTACAACATATTCGCGCCTCGTTAGATGTTATCAAGGGGCTATTGTGTGTAGGTTGGAAAATGAAAATGATATCACACGGTGCTTTTGCTTCATTCAACCAATCCATCGACAACATCCAAAAGCAGACCACTGGTTGGCAACATTGGTTTATGGCGCAGGTGAATGATGAGGATTTAAGCTAAGGCTAAATCTAAAACAAAAACAAAATTAAAAAAGGGCATTAATTTAAACATTTTTATTTCACAAAAAAACACCTTATTTACTCACAAAAAGTGGTCAAAAAAAGTATTGATTTTATTAAAGTTTTTCTGGCTGTTTTTTTAACAAAAACCGCCTGACAAAAACACAACACCCCATCCCAAAACGATGGCTATGTTATTTGTCTTATTCCGGCGTCAGAATGTGCCGACAACAGAGTGAGGTTAGCACGCCAAACAGGACGTTTGGCGAGTTTGTGGTGCGCCGGGAGCGCGTCCACAAACGGTGCGTTAAGACCGAGCGTCGGCGTCGGACAAATTTGTCTGGAACAAATTTGAACATCTGAGCAAATCGAAGATGGCCTCGAAGAGGCGAGTATCAGGATGATACGAGTAGTGCCGCAGGCCACATTCTGTAGCCAAAGCGTGGGATTTCTAAGGGAATTCGCTTTAATTCCCTTAGCTCGGACGTGGTCACTGTAGCTATTTTGTTCACCAAAGGCCAAAACGTCCGAAACCACTGCACTCAATCCATCCTATTCACCAAAACAAAAAAAACTAATTTTCCGCCCAAAAATTGGTCAGAAAAGATATTGATTTTATTAAAGTTTTTGTTTGGTGGTTTTTTAGCCAAAACCACCACCCCCAATTTAATTCATCTAACGACACGTTAACCATCAAGCAATTTTGTAAAAATGTGGCATAGAACATAGAGTTAGGACTTATGTCCTAGCTGAAAGAGAAAAAACATTACTATACTTAAGGTCATTTTTTCAAACAGTTAAGAAATATTATGACAGCACATATTAATGCAAAGAAAAATGATTTTGCTCAAACCGTTATTATGCCTGGTGATCCTTTGCGAGCAAAATTTATTTCCGAAACTTATTTAACAGATGCAAAGCAAGTTTGTAATGTACGTAACATGTTAGGTTATACCGGAACATATAACGGTATTCCTGTTTCTGTTATGGGACACGGTATGGGGATTCCGTCAATTACGCTTTATGCCCATGAATTAATCAATGATTTTAATGTAAAGCGTATTATTCGTATCGGTAGTTTAGGTGCAACGCAGCACAACGTAAAAATGCGTGATGTGATTTTAGCCGTTGCCGCTGGGACTGATTCAATGACTAATCAAAAAAGAGCAAATGGTTATAACATTGCTACTTCTGCTACTTTTTCTTTATTACATAGTGCTTATGAAACTGCCAAAGTTATGAATATCCCCGTTAAGGCTGGTAATGTCTTTAGTGGTGATCTTTATTATGATCCTGATGAATCGTTAATTAGTACTTTAGAAAAATCAGGCGTTCTAGGTATCGATATGGAGGTGGCCGGTTTATATGGTATTGCTCAACAATTCAATATTGAGTCTTTAGCTATTTTAACTGTTTCTGATCATTGCCTAACTGGCGAGGAAACCTCTGCAGAAGAAAGACAGCTGACATTTAACAATATGATTAAGCTAGCCTTACAAGTTGCTATTAAACCTTAAATTACCATGCTAAATCATTTTTAGGATAATGTTATGAAACATAAGCTGTTACTCACCCTAATTAGTTTTTTGGCTAATTTTATTATGGCGGGTTTTGCCAGCCAATTTGGTATGTTAATCGAACCGATTGCACAATGTTTTCATGCTGATGTCAGTACGATTGCTTTTATCTTTTCTTTACTTAATGGTGGGGCGTTAGTTGGTACTATTTTAGCTTTTTTCTTGATTGATATTATTGGTATCAAACGCATCACTTTATTAAGTTACACACTTATTGTTGTATCTACATTGATGTTGTATTTCACTAATTCATTGATAGTGTTAGATATTTGTATGTCATTAATCGGTTTGTGTGGTGGTGTTGGGCTATGTATTGCTGGAACAATAGTCGTTTCTATTTGGCAAAATAGAGTTCAAAGTACTATGTTGGTTGTGCAAGATGCAACGTTTAATATTGCTGGTGTTATCTTTCCGCTTATTACCACTTATGCTTTAACCCATTCTTTATCATGGGCGAGTAGCTATTTAACTGTGGGTCTTATTGCGGTATTGACGCTAGTGATTATTTTAGTTACCAATTTTGATTTGATGATAGCTTCTAAAGAAATTGAAAAACAAAATAATAATCAAAAATCAGAATGGAATTTTGGCATTTTATCGGCTGGCATAGGGTTGTTTTTGGCTATGTTGGCTTTATACACTTTTCTAACTTGGGCACCACTTTTTGTTAGTCAAAAATTTACGATTAGCTTTGAAGAGGCCGGAAATATCATTACGCAATATTGGGCTGCTGCATTAATTGGGGCGTTAGTTTCAACCGCTATTGTTTCACGAGTTAAAATTCATCATTTTTTTATAACAATCATTTTGTTAGCCTTTGTTATAACAATTGCGATTGTTAATACTCAAGATCTTAATCACATTAGTTATTTCACTTATGGCTATGGATTTGTTTGTTCTGCATTATATAACTCTTTTGTTGCCTATGGGGTTACATTTGTTAAAAATGCATCAAGTAAAAATGTGTCTTTTATTCTTGTTAGCGGTAGTGCTGGGGCAATGTTTAGTCCTGCAATTAGTTCTTTATTCCAAGAATATTTTGGTACGCAAATTATTATGAATGCAATTCCAGTTTTTTATGCGGTTATTATTGTAATGTTGGTTATTTCTCAGTTGTTGAAACGGAAAAATAACCTGAAGTGAAGGGAAATATCATGAGGAATTATTATAAATTATCAAAATTAACATTAAGCATGCTTTTGATTTGGTTTGGTGTTGCTAACGTTAATGCTGCTGATTATAAAGATGGTAACTTACATAAAAATGATTATGGTTGGTTGCAGTTAAATTTGATGCAAAGTGTTGATGCTAAAATACCATATGATATAAAAAATGATACGTATCTTGAGACGGAGTTTGGTGCTCGGTATGGTGTTTTGGATCTATATGGCTATGTTGATATCTTCGATATTTTTGATCGTAAACATGATGATCGATATGGTGGTGATAATTTCTTTGCCAAAATTTCACCAAGAATTTCACTTGATGGTCTATTCCAATCAGATTTTTCGTTCGGAGCTGTTAAAGAGCTGTATATTGCTAGTGTAAATAATATTGGTGATCGAGAGTTGTTTGAACAATATTTAGGAATAGGCGCCGATGTGGATGTGCCGTGGTTTGGTATGATGGGTATGAACGTTTATGCGCGCTATGTTCGTGAAAACTATAATGAACCTAATGAAGGTAAGTGGGATGGTTATATGTATTCAACAAGTTGGTCAAAACCCATTTATCAATTTACTAATCAAAGTACAATCAATTATCAAGGCTATTTTGATTATCAATTTGGCGCCAATAAAATAACCAATAACTCACTTTATAGTAATAATGCTATTGAATGGTATAATGGATTTTATTGGCATACTGATCATATGGCACTAGGTTATGGATTAAAGTATTTCCGTAATATGTCATTGATTAAAAATAAATCTGGAGCAGGGAAAACCAGCGGTATCGGTCATTATTTTAGTCTTAGTTATAAATTTTAATTAAAATAATGTTATATTTAAAAAATTTTGAATAAAAACGATAAGTTATACGGTGGTGGCTAAAATTATATGCAGCTAAAGTCTTTAAATAAAGGTCGTTTTAGTACATATTGGCAAAATAACAATAATCTGATTGAATCCGTTATTAAACAATGTGTTGTTGAAACTAAAATTGTCGATGAAAAATCGATTTTGTTCCGTCAGGGGTGTAAAGTTAATGATTTAGTTCTAATTTATAATGGAACGATTTCTATCCGTTACGAAGCCGCTAATGGACGTCGTTTTCATCTTGGTACGCTTGATTGTGATGAACACGTTCTTGGTGAAATGGAATTCTTTACAGGATATCTATGCCAATTTGATATCATTGCTGAGGAAGCGTTAACATTGTCAATTGTTAGCGCCGATAAATTATATCAATCGTTGATTGAACACCCTAAATTAGCACTGTTTTTTGCTAGTGCAATTGCTTTTGATTATCAAGATACCTTAGATATTTTCTTAAAGAGAACTTTATATTCAATTTGTTATAATATTGCGTTCGATCTTTATCAGCATCATTTAAATATAAATCCAGTAAGTAGTTTCCAAAAAAACTACCTAGAAGCTGAACGTTTTGGTACCACAGATCGTGTTTATCGTCGAGCTGTAAGTGAGTTAGTTAAATTAGATATCGTTGAAAAAAACGAAGGAAAACTAGAAATCAAAAGTATGGAAAAGCTTAAAGAATTTATTAAATGCAAGGATAATATTCCAGATTAGGACATTGTTGAATATTGTATATTCAACAATGAATAGATAAAAACGCGCCACTATGCAATATAATATTACGGCTATAAATAGCCTATGCAATGTGGCTATTTTACCTATTAATCTAAACACCTTATGTTGAGCTATTAACAAATAAAACAGACAAAATTTTACAAATCCATACAATGAAAACATCAATTAAAACTCATTATTCAATTGTGAGGTAAGGCGGATTCTGTTATACTGCATTCCCGTCTGATTCTTGTATGTTGTATTGGTTTTGATGTCTAAAAATCGATGCAATATTGTTCTAATAAATTAATAATGGTCTAATATTAATGGTCACGAATTATATTTTTGTTACAGGCGGTGTCGTTTCTTCTCTTGGTAAAGGCATTGCCGCAGCATCTCTCGCTGCAATTTTAGAAGCCCGCAATTTAAAAGTCACCATGCTCAAGCTTGATCCCTACATTAATGTCGATCCGGGCACAATGAGTCCTATTCAACATGGTGAAGTGTTTGTGACTGAAGATGGTGCTGAAACCGATCTTGATTTGGGTCATTATGAACGTTTTATTCGCACTAAAATGACGCGAAAAAATAATTTCACTACAGGTCGTATTTATTCTGATGTGTTACGCAAAGAGCGCCGTGGCGATTATTTAGGGGCAACGGTTCAAGTTATACCACATATCACTAATGCAATTAAATCACGCGTGATTGATGGGGCAAAAGGTTTTGATGTTGCCATTGTTGAAATTGGTGGTACAGTAGGTGATATTGAATCTCTACCATTTTTAGAAGCCATCCGTCAATTAGCCGTGGATGTGGGTCGTGAACACACGTTATTTATGCACTTAACGTTAGTACCTTATCTAGCATCTGCTGGTGAAGTTAAAACCAAACCAACACAGCATTCAGTAAAAGAATTACTGTCAATTGGTATTCAACCGGATGTGTTAATCTGCCGTTCTGATCGCATTATTCCTGCCCATGAACGGGCTAAGATTGCACTATTTTGTAATGTGCCTGAGCGTGCTGTTATTTCGCTTAAAGATGTTGATTCTATTTACAAAATACCTGCGTTATTAAAATCGCAAAACTTAGATACCTTCGTTTGCAAACGATTTAATCTTGAATGTAAAGAAGCTGATTTATCGCAATGGGAACAAGTGATTTATGAAGAAGCCAACCCAGTGGGTGAAGTAACCATTGGTATGGTGGGTAAATATATCGCTTTACCCGATGCTTATAAATCAGTGAATGAAGCGTTAAAACACGGGGGATTAAAAAATCGTTTAACGGTGCATATTCGTTATATTGATTCAGAAGATCTTGAATCGCGTGGTGTAGAATTACTTCAAGGCTTGGATGCGATCTTAATTCCTGGTGGATTTGGTTATCGTGGTGTTGAAGGTAAAATTATGGCAGCTCGTTATGCGCGTGAAAACAAAATCCCATATTTAGGTATTTGCCTTGGTTTACAAGTGGCTATGATCGAATATGCACGTAATGTTGCAGGTATTAAAGATGCTAACTCAACCGAATTTGTTAAAGATTGTGCAAGCCCAATTATTGCTTTAATCACAGAGTGGAGCGATGAATCTGGCAATGTAGTACAACGTAATGAAAATAGTGATTTAGGTGGCACAATGCGTTTAGGTTCGCAAATTTGCCATTTGGAGCCTAATTCATTAGTATACGATATGTATAAAAATGAGTCGATTACTGAGCGTCATCGTCATCGTTATGAAGTGAATAATAATTTATTACCTGAAGTGGTTAAAGCTGGGTTAAAAGTGACTGGTCTTTCAACGGATAGAAAGCTGGTTGAGATCATTGAAGTTCCAGATCATCCATGGTTTGTTGCGTGTCAGTTCCATCCGGAATTCACCTCTACACCACGTGATGGACACCCACTGTTTAGTAGTTTTATTAAAGCTGCCAAAGCTTATCAAGAGCAGCAACAAAAATAGTTTTGAATTAATATTTTTAATATATCTGTCATATAGAGGAAAATAACATGGCAAAAATCGTTAAAGTACATGGTCGTGAAGTCATCGACTCTCGTGGTAATCCAACTGTTGAAGCCGAAGTTCATTTAGAAGGTGGTTTTGTTGGCCTTGCAATTGTTCCATCAGGTGCATCAACGGGTTCACGTGAAGCGTTAGAACTTCGTGATGGTGACAAATCTCGCTTTTTAGGTAAAGGCGTATTAAAAGCAGTTGAAAACGTAAATGGACCAATCGCTAAAGCAGTTGTTGGTAAAGATGCATTAGATCAAGCTGCTATCGACCAAATCATGCTTGACTTAGATGGTACTGATTTCAAATCTAATTTAGGTGCTAACTCAATTCTTGCTGTATCTTTAGCAACCGCTAAAGCTGCTGCAGCTGCTAAAGGTGTTCCACTTTATCAACACATTGCAGACCTTAATGGCACTCCGGGTCAATACTCAATGCCATTACCAATGATGAACATCATCAACGGTGGTGAGCACGCGGATAACAATATTGACTTACAAGAATTTATGATTCAACCAGTTGGTGCTAAAACAGTACGTGAAGCAATTCGCATGGGTTCTGAAGTGTTCCACAACTTAGCTAAAGTATTACATGCTAAAGGCATGAACACTGCTGTTGGTGATGAAGGTGGTTTTGCGCCTAACTTAGATTCAAATGCTGAAGCGTTAGCTTGCATTAAAGAAGCAGTAGAAAAAGCAGGTTATGTATTAGGTAAAGACATTACTTTAGCGATGGACTGTGCAGCTTCTGAATTCTATAACAAAGAAACCGGTAAATATGTATTAAAAGGTGAAGGTAATAAAGAGTTCACTGCGCAAGAATTTACTCATTATTTAGAAGGTTTAACAGAACAATATCCAATCGTATCAATCGAAGATGGTTTAGATGAAAGCGATTGGGAAGGTTGGGCATACCAAACTAAAGCATTAGGTCACAAAATTCAATTAGTGGGCGATGATTTATTTGTAACTAATACTAAAATCTTCAAACAAGGTATTGAAAAAGGTATCGCTAACTCTATCTTAGTTAAAGTTAACCAAATCGGTACATTAACTGAGTCTATTGCAGCGGTTAAAATGGCGAAAGAGGCGGGTTATACTGCTGTTATTTCTCACCGTAGTGGTGAAACAGAAGATTCAACAATCGCTGATTTAGCAGTTGGTTTAGCTGCTGGTCAAATTAAAACTGGTTCAATGAGCCGTTCTGACCGTGTTGCTAAATATAACCAATTAATCCGTATTGAAGAAGCTTTAGGTTCAAAAGCATCATTCAATGGTTTAAAAGAAGTTAAAGGTCAATAATTAGTTTTTATAAACTAAATTATCACTTAAAAAAACGGTGACCAGTTCACCGTTTTTTATTTTCATATAATTTAGACCTACTTAATGTAGGAATAGTTGCACCAACTAAAGTTGTGTTGTACTCTTATCGTTTGATTTTTTTATGACTTATTAATAACTAATCCGTATTGATTAATTTAGTCGCCCTATAATTGTTAAAATAACTAACTCGATTTAAAGTTCTACTTATGAATAATATTACGAATATGTCTCAGCCAAAAAGTAAATGGCAACTCTTTAACTGGCTCTATACCGGTAAATTATCGCTAAACGAATTATGGCTTAACCCGACCTATCGTTATAAGTTTTTTTTAAGAACCTTGTTCTTAAGCCCAATTACTTTCAAATGGCTTGATAAATTAAGACAGTATCCATTGCTTGGCTATTATTTTTCGTGCCAAACTAATTTACCATGTAAATTACAGCGACCGTATTTGGCATCTTGTTTGAGCCAAAAAGCACGTTATGATGCATTGGCCTATCATTATGATTTTTTAGCAAAACAACCCGATAGCGTAACTAAAGCTTTTTATAATCCGCAATCACCTTTTGTATTGGCGAATGTTACTGTTAAAAATGAAACAAATATCCAAATTGCCATTCAAGCTCGTAACAAATTTGCCAGAGAAGGCGAAGTGAGCCTTTATTTTTATGATAGCGATGGGATTGATTTAGCTACATTAACGTTTTCAATTGTTGAATATCAAAGCAAGCCAACGCTCTTTATTGCTGGATTACAAGGCACAGGACACGATGACGCACGTGCTCGTGTACAAAAAGCGACTAAAGCCTGCTATGGGTTATTCCCTAAACGCGTTGCAGTTGAAGCTGCATTAACTATTGCCCGTTACTATCAATTAACGCAAATTGTTGCTGTGGGTAACAAAACTCATATCTATAACAATTGGCGCTATAATAGCCGTCAAGAACGCATTTTGTCTGATTATGACGATTTTTGGTTAACCCTTGATGGAAAACAAGATGCTAATGGCTTATTTATACTGCCAAACCAAATTAATCGAAAATCAATTGAAGAAATTGCCAGTAAAAAACGTTCAGAATACCGTAATCGTTATGCTTTATTGGATGAGCTTCAACTTAATATTGAGCAAACGTTAGCATCATTAACATAATGATTAGTGGTAATAGATTAAAACGTATATTTGACTCTCTAGTTTAACAATAAAAGCAAGGAATAGTTAAGGAATAAAATATGTATTTTGGTCTTCTTATTGCGCTAGTACCGTTGGGTTTAGGTTATTTAATTAAAATTAAAAACAACAGATGGATGTCCAAAATTAATCTAACTTTGAGTTGGATGATCTACCTTATTTTGTTCATTATGGGTGCTGAACTTGCTCATTTAGATAATTTGACCACTAATTTGCAAATTATTTTATATTATGCAATTGTTCTTTTTATTTGTACGTTTGGCGGGAATTTTGTTGTTTTAATGATGTTTGATTTTTTTTCTACTTCCAAAACTGATAATGTAAATCAAACTTATACGTCACATTTTAAGATGATCTTTGAATCATTACGTGTCTGTATTGCATTAATTATTGGGTTTATTTGTGGGTTATTGCCATTATTTATTTGGCAATATGCTGAAAGTGTAACTCAAATTGTACTGGTGTTTTTATTATTTCTAGTCGGAATTCAATTACGCAGTAATAATATTTCGATTAAACAAATTTTACTCAATAAAGTTGGGATGACCACATCCATATTGGTTGTGATGAGCGTTTTATTGGGCGGGATTGTTGCCTCGTTTATTTTAAACTTGCCTGTTCGCGTTGGTCTTGCCATGTCATCTGGCTTTGGATGGTATTCATTATCAGGAATTTTAATGACTGAGGCTCATGGCCCAATTATTGGAAGTGCCACGTTTTTAAATGATATGTTACGAGAATTGTGTGCGATTATTTTAATTCCAACGTTGATTAAGCGCCATCAATTAACAACATTAGGGCTATGTGGTGCAACATCAATGGATTTTACACTACCCATGCTACAAAAAGGTGGTGGGATAGCTATTGTACCTGCTGCTATTGCTCAAGGTTTTTTGTTAACACTTATAATGCCGATATTTATCACGCTATTTAACTATGGATGGTTTGGGCTTTAGCTTAAAAAAAGCAAAGCCTATTTAAATGGAGTAAAAAAGGTAATGGGGAAGTATAGTTTATTAAAAGGTCAAGTAAGACGTTTAAAAATATTGAGAGTAGATAAAGAAAAGGATCAAAATAAAAAAACTGAAGACTGTGATTTTATTGAGTCAATTTGGGGGCTATTTATCGAAATGATGGCGGGATTTATTCTAATAACCGCAGCTATATGTAAGTTTGTTTATGAATTTGTCCTTAGTTTATTTACTTTTGGGTTACTACAAACCAAGCTATTAAAAGGTACGCCGTTTGTTTGTTATATCGGTAATGTCAAAGTTAAAGGTAAGCTAGAAAATGTCGCTTTTAAAAATGGTGATTACGTCGAAATGGTCGTCAAACAAATTGATAAGAATAAATATCAAGCTTATGCCGTCCGCTTTCCTAAATATCATGCTTTATTTTTTCCTAAAGGAGTTGGTCTTTCGACGTTGCAATTGCTGAAGTATTGTATGTTTGGTGTTGGATCGATAATATTATGTACCGATGTTTTGATTTTCATTAGCATATTATTCAATCATGAGAGGGATTCTTTAGAAGTGATCGACATTACCACAACAAGCTGTATTGGTTTTGTTGCTTTTGTGTTCTTTTTCTTCTTCGTTTTTGGTGGGCGGTCAACTTTTATTTGTAACCGTATTTATGCCACTTTAGGTTATTCAAAACCGTGGTTACATAACAGTTGGTATGAAGAGTTCTTGTTTTTCAAAATGAATCGTCGTCGGGATCCTGAGCTCTTTGATGATCCTCAAACGCCAGAATTTCAAAAAATTAGAAATAAAGATATACAGTCTTCAGCTAATTATTACTGTCGAACGCCCATTATACCAAGTTGGGTAAATATTATAGATGAAAGTAAATATGATGTACAAATAACCAATCACCTAAAATAAACAAATTAAAAAGATTTCGTTTTTTTAGATTGTGTTTAAATGACCATGTTTAGGCACAAAAAATAGTGTGGTATCGACCCCTTCGTGTTGTAGCAATTGAATTTTTTTATCTATCCCCCCTGCATAACCCGTTAAATTACCGTTTGCGCCAATGACGCGATGGCAAGGGATGATAATGGATATTGGATTATGCCCAACCGCGCCGCCTACTGCTTGGCTAGCCATGCTTGTTTTGTTTGTTTTAAGGGCAATTTGTTTTGCAATATCGCCGTAAGTTGTGACTTTGCCATACGGGATATTACATAAAATTTCCCATACTAGCTGTCGAAAAGGGGAGCCATTTGGTGCAAGTTTAAGTTGAGATAGATTCGGTTTCTTTCCTGAAAAATAATCATCAAGCCATTTTTTGGTCGAGTTAAAAATAGCTAAATTAGGTTTTTCTTCTGTTTGAGTGTTAATTGTATGACCAAAATATTTTTCGCCTTCAATCCAAGCTCCAACTAACTTATTTTGTTGGCTGGCTAGAGTAATTAATCCCATTGGGGATGAATAGTTGCATAAATAAAACATCTTGTCTTTTAACTCTATTCGATAAAAACGATGTTAAATTATGCTTGTTTATGATGATAATTACTACTAATTTATTTATCAATATTGTTTGAATAGTAAATTAAGAGGGAATATGGCTCATCAATGAGCCATATTTTTTATGGTTATTTAGCTTTATTTTTGCCTTTTTCAATGTAGCTCATATCGCCTAAGCTTTCGACAATAAATTTTCCATCATCAGTATAACGAATTTTAGTGACACTTGCGTTACCAAGTCCCTCTGTCACTGGTTTATCTAACCATTCTTCAGCCATAGCCATGATAGCCATACCGTGAGATACCACTAAAACGTTACCACCACCTTGTGCTTTAGCTGATTCGGCAATGGCTTTTAACGAGGCTTGCATACGTGTTTTTACTTTATTGTAATCTTCTGCTTCACCAGATTTTTCGACAGCGGCAATGGCATCCATCATTTTTTTAAGGGTGATGTTTCCTTTTGCGAAATCCGCCATTAAATCTTTATCCGTTGCATAACCTAAATGCTGTGCAGCAGGGGTCCACATGTTTGGATCAAGATCGCCTTCGAATTCACCAAAACAGGTTTCGCGTAGACCTTCCATTTCGTTGATATTAATGGTTGTATCGCCTTTAGATTCTAAAACCACACGAGCTGTTTGACGTGCACGTCCCAAGTCGCTTGAATAAGTAGCAATAAATTTGACATCTTTTAAACCACGGCCAAGTTGCTCGGCAACTTCAACACCGGGTTTTATTAGTGGTGTATCTGACCAACCTTGAGCACGATGTACGTTATTGAACATGGTTTTGCCATGCCGAGTGACGTAAAGGTAAACATCATCAGCAAAAGCTTGTGATATAGTTGAAATAGCAATGATTAATGAGCTGATTAATATAATAAATTTTTTCATGTTTTGTCCTTATTTATAACAAGTTAAATCGGTAATCAATAACAGTTTCTGCAGAAAGTGTTGGTGAGCGTTGGGCTTTGCCATGTTTATCGAGTTTTGGTGTAATATCTGACCCGCTAGTGGTTTTGTAAGACCATCCATAACCTACTTTAGATAAAATAGATAGGTTTTTAAATGCACCACTGGTTGGTTTCCATATGTCGAAAATATTTATTTCGCCATTTTTTAGTGTGTCATGTTTGTAATTAAATTCACCATAGTTCATATATAATCCAGTGCTGTTATCTTTGACAAAGTCGTAAGTTAACACACTGGTCAAGACTAGTTCTCCATCGCGCATATAGTCAGCACCTGCCGCAGCTAACCCATTAAAGCGACCCCGGGTGTTTTTACCTAAATGTCGGTTATAATATCCAATCGCATTGTGTTTGTTAGCATCAGTGTAAGCTAAGCCAATTTTGACGCTCCAGTCATCTTCTTTCCATTCGACATCAGTTGCATAATGCCATGCATGATCTTCAAACTCTTTTTTGTTTTGTTTCATGGCGTCATAATTGTCAAGTGCATAGCTTCCATAGAATTGTCCGCCTAAAATCAATTTTTGCATTGGTTTATAGGATAACTCAACTACGTGGCGCCTTAGGTAATCTTTCGCAACACCATAAGAATAATCCAAAGTTAGATCTTTATCTTTATAAGCGATTTCAGCAGTTGAAATATTATCAATGACTTTTTTACGGTCGGCTGTTAAAAAATGTAATTTTTTAGCAGATTCTCGAGGGAGGGTACTATCGATATATGCTAATGAAAAGTAGATGTTATCATATTTTAGTGTACCACTATAACCAAGATAGCTATGACGAGTAAGATGTTTAGATGAACTTATTATTCCAAAGTCTTTCAAACTATGCCAGCCCGCTTTACCCTTTAAATTAAAGTCGTCGTTTCCTAGTTTAATTTTTGCATAACGTTGGGTAAATTTATTAAAACCTTGAGCGTTGTGTTTGTTATAGCCTTTACCATCATTATAAAGTAAGTTACGGGATGCAAAGTAATCACTGGCTCCCAATTTTATTACGTTATCATAGGTAATATCAAATCCAATAGTATCAAATAGATAGCCAGACTTATAATCAAAAATAAATACTTGCCCCCAAGCACTGTGTACTTCTTTGGGTTGGGATGCATTTTCTTTTAAATATTTCCAATGATTACGTGTAGAAAAATCAAATTTAGAATCTGTGAAAAAAGTATTATATAAGGCTGAATCATTATTCACTTCAGCCGCTAGAGCCGAACAAGTTGACAGACTCAGCAATGCAAGTGTGAGATATTTTACTTTCATTATTGTATTTCCTAACTTATGTTTAAATAAAAAATTAAAATTAATTTTTTATCTAGTGAATTCCATTATGTATGGATTATATTTTTATTTGTTTAATGTAGCTTTGCCTTTATTGACATATGCCATGTTGCCAATTTCGCTCACGTTATATTGACCATTTTTATAGGTAATTTTGACAACTGTTGCATTTGATAGCGGTTTATTTTTATCTTTGTTGTCAGTAAGATCATAAATCATCGCCTGCATTGACATTCCAGATGAAATAGCAAGAATGGTTTTTTCATGATTATGTTGTGCATTTTGGATGATGGTTTTTAACGCATCTTGTGTTCTTGCCTTCACTTGTTGGTAACTTTCAGCTTGGTGTTTAGGATCTGTTTTGGCAATTGAATTTATCATTACATCTATAGTTAGGTTGCCAATTTGGTAATTTTTATAAAACGCATCGACAGAGTTATATCCTGCTAGTTTCATGCTATCACGAACCATTTTTTTATTTGGTCCACCTTCAAAACCGCCAAAAAATACTTCACGTAATCCTTTAAGTTCGCGAATGTTATAATCCTTAACACCTTTTTGTTTAAGAAGCTCTTGCATGGTTTCGCGTTGTCGTCCTGCATCACTTGTATAATAAGCATCAAACTGGATATCTTTTAATCCTTCGCCAAGATAGTGTGCAAGTTCAATGCCTTGTTCTGTAAGCGGCGAATCAGCCCAACCTTGTACTAAATCATAGGTATTAAATAAGGTTTTACCATGGCGAGCAAAGTAGATTGTTATATCACCATCAGTATTGTTATCTTTTTCCTTAGGTGAGTGCTGAGCACAACTGGTTAGTAGAGCTGTAATAATAATTAACGTACTGGTTAGTAACGTTTTTATTGTTTTTTTCTTCATGCTATATTCCTTGAGAGGCTAACGATTAGTAGGGCACACTCATTTTGCAAATTTTATTTTAGGATAATAGGGGAATTAGTTATCATCATTCCCCTTAAATTATCTGACTATTTTAAATTCTCACCCCTAGATGAAATTACTGATTGATACCAGTAAAAACTCTGTTTTTTATAGCGTTTTAATGTGCCAGAACCATCTTGGTTTAGGTCAACATAAATAAAGCCGTAACGTTTAGTTACCTCTGCTTTTGAGGCACTGATAAGATCGATTGGTCCCCAACTGGTGTAGCCCATGACTTCAACGCCGTCGTTAATGGCTTCTCGGATTTGTACTAAGTGATCATTCATATAATTGATACGGTAATCATCATGGATAGTACCATCAGCTTCGAGAGTATCTTTCGCACCGAGGCCGTTTTCGACAATAAATAATGGTTTTTGATAACGTTCATAAAGTAAGTTAAGTAGATAGCGAATACCAACAGGATCGATTTGCCATCCCCATTCTGAGGCTTTAAGGTAAGGGTTTGGTACCATATCTAAGATATTACCTTTGGTCTTTTGCGACTCGTCAGCGGTTGCACAGCAGCTCATGTAATAACTGAACGAAACAAAATCGACGGTTTCTTTTAGATCTTGTTTGTCTTGTTCAGTAATATCGAGCTTGATGTTATGTTCTTTAAAGAATCGATTCATATAGGTTGGGTAATAACCTCTAACTTGAATATCACCAAAGAACAACCAACCGTGGTTTTCTTGATGTGTAGCCCAAACATCTTCTGGTTTTGGTGTTAATGGGTAGGCAACAGCACCTAGTAGCATATTACCGATTTTAGCATCAGGGATGATGTCATGACATAATTTAACGGCTCGGCTGCTGGCAACAAGCTGGTGGTGAATAGCTTGGTAGATTTGTTGTTTTGTGCTGTTTCTATCTAATCCTACACCTGTAAATGGTTCGTGTAATGACATGTTGATTTCGTTAAATGTTAACCAATATTTGACTTTATTTTTGTAACGTTCAAAGACGACTTTGGCATAACGAGTAAAAAACTCAATCACTTGGCGATTACCCCAGCCACCGTATTCTGTTACAAGGTTATAGGGCATTTCGTAATGTGATAGGGTGACAAGTGGCGTGATATTATGTTTTGCCATTTCGTCAAATAACTTATCATAAAACGCTAAACCATCTTCGTTTGGTTGCTGTTCGTCGCCATTGGGAAAAATTCGCGTCCAAGCAATAGATGTACGCAGACAGGTAAAACCCATTTCAGCAAATAGAGCGATGTCTTCTGGATAACGGTGATAAAAATCAATCGCGTTGTCTTTTATACTGCTAATATCGTGTTTGTTTCGATCAATAATATCGCCAAACAGTCCATTAGGTGTGCAGTCTGATGTTGATAATCCTTTACCTGCCTTGCGATATGCGCCTTCAACTTGATTGGCGGCAATAGCACCACCCCATAAAAAATCACTAGGAAATTGTGTTGACATGTTTTACTCCTTATTTGCTGATAGCGATAATAATGCATCACCATTTTTGGTAATATCTTGTTTAAAAATACACTCTATATCTTGATAATTATCAGTATTAGTTATAATTATCGGTGTGGTTACTTCAAATCCTGCTTGTTTAATTGCGTCGATATCAAAACTAACTAATAGATCGCCTTTTTTCACTTTACTTCCTGCTTCGATATGCGCTTGAAAGTGTTGCCCGTCTAATTTTACGGTATCAATACCAATATGAATTAATATTTCGGCACCGGAATTGGTTTGGAAACCAATCGCGTGTTTTGTTCTAAATAGTGATACTACTTCACCGTCATCAGGTGCTACGGCTTGACCAACAGTTGGGATGATGGCAATGCCTTTACCCATCAATTCATTGGCAAAAGTAGGATCGTTAACTTGGCTTAGTGGGATAACTTTGCCTGACATTGGGCTGAAAATAGTGACGCTATCGGTATTGGTTTTGTTGGTGTTGTCTTGGTTATTTGCTTCGTCTTTTTGAGTATCATTTTTTGATATCATGCTAATTTTATCTTGCGAAATGCCAAACAGATAAGTAGCGATTAAGGCAACGATAAATGAAATAAGACAACCAAATACAACTGCGTAAAATTTTTCATCAATGCCGTGTTCAGGTGAAATTAATTGTAAAAATGAAAAGACATTAATAAAGCTAAAGGAATAAATCACAGTATGGTAATAACCAACAATTGCACCACCAATAATTGCCGATAAGCAACCGATAATAAATGGTCTTTTAAGTGGTAAATTAACACCGTAAATAGCCGGCTCAGTGACACCAAAAATACCAGATAATACCGAAGAGCTTGCTAGCGCTTTAAATTCTGGATCTTTTGCTCTTAGCATTACAGCAAATACTGCACCAACTTGTGCAAATACTGCTGGAAATAATATTGGTAATAGAAAATCTTGATGAACAGCTGCTATATTGTTTAAACAAAGCGGAACAAGACCCCAGTGAATACCAAAAATCACCAATACTTGCCAAAGTGGTGCTAAAATCATCGATGCAATAATTGGGTTAAGTGCATACAAATATTCAATACCGGCAGCTATACAAGCACTACCATAAGTTACAGCAGGTCCAATAAGCGCAAAGGTCAATGGCACTGTGATAATGAAGCCAAGTAATGGTGCAATGAATTTTTTGAATGAATCATGCATGATTTTATATAAATTTCGTTCTAATAACGAATAAAACCACGCAGCTAAAATAACAGGGAATACCGATGAGCCATAAGGAATTAAGTCAATCGGAATGCCAAATAGTTCAGTTTTTAGCAAAAGTTTGCCTGCCGGTATCATGTTGCTTACACTTGGGTGAAGCAATGCACCGCCAATAGCTAACCCCATATAAGGGTTACCACCAAACTTTTTAACGGCAGAAAATCCTAAAATCATCGGTAAATAGTAGAGTGGAGCGTCGGATATTGCATCTAGAAACTTAAAAGTTGGTGTGTCTTTTTGGACAATATCTACTGTTTGTAATAGCGCAAATACTCCTTTTAAAATACCACCTGCCACCATGACGACTAACACAGGAATAAAAATATTTGATACTAAATCGATTAGTTTCGACAATAACCCCGATTTTTTATTTGATTGAGTTTTTTTGTTGTCGGTTTCGTTGAGATGAGTTAACTGCATAATGTCACTATAAACATCAGCAACATTATTGCCAATTACCACTTGAAATTGCCCACTACTTTGTACAACGGTTATTACACCTTTTTGTTTTTTTAGCACTTCGGCATCAGCTTTTGTTTCATCCTTTAGGACGAATCGTAAACGAGTTGCGCAGTGCACTAGGCTGATGATGTTATCTTTACCACCTATATTATTAATTATTGATTCGGCAAGCTCTTTGTTTTTCATACCTTATCCTTATTTTTGACAAAAAAAAACCTAGACCCCAAGCTTTGGGTCTAGGTTTTGCTTGCAAAGTAAACGTTTTTTAACTTTGCAGTAACAATCCAATTAGTGTTTTTAGATTAGCACAAATTTACAAAACAGATAAGACTTCTATAATAATGATCACAAAAGTGTGATTTACTTCACATTATGAATTTTTAAGTTCTGTACGCAGTCGTTCAATATGAATGGTTAAATATAGACTTTCATCATCCGAAAGTGGATGCCGATATTGTTGTATCAAATGCAGATCAATTTGTTTAGTACATAAATAGGCTTTTTTGTATTTTTGGCGGATAATTTCATATAAAGAAGCATCTTGTTGTGGTTGGGATTGTTGATTTAGTATGCGGTGTGCAAAAAATTTTAAATGAGTGACAAAGCGCTGGTAAGATAGGCAGTTTTCATCATATTCAAAGTTAAAATGGTATTTTACGATATTGAGTATTTCGCGCATGATTTTTGTCATATTAACAATATTAGGCATAGTGCCATTAAGTTGTGCATTAATTATATGGAATGTGATGTAACCTGCTTCGTCTTCTGGCAGTTCTACGTTTAGGCGTTCTTTAATTATTGATAGAGCATATAAACCAATTTTAAACTCTTTGGGATAGAATTTTTTGATTTCCCATAAAAAACCATTAGGAATATCAAAGCCATGCTTATGGCGTTCAATAGCTGAATGAATATGATCGGTTAACGAAATATAGATACTATCTTGTAATTTACCTTCAATAAATTGTTTCGCATAATTAATAATAACTTCAGACGTGGTTAATACCTCAAGTGGGATCTGAGACAGTAACTCGGTAAATTTGAATGCTGTGTCTTTGTTTTCTAGTGAAAACTTTTTTTCGATAAGATTTGAATCAATTAAATCGCCTTCGCGTTTTTTAAAACCGATGCCACGGCCAGTAAGAATAAGCTCTTTCCCTTTTTCATCGATTGTTACAACAACGTTATTGTTTAGTATTTTATGAACTTTCATTATCTTTAATCTAACTTTTTAGATAAGCTATTATCAATCGCACTCAAAAAATAGAAAGCAGAAATATAAAAAAGTGTGATAAGTATCATATTTTTGCTAGATCAGTTATTGACAAATACTTAATATTATAAAAAAACCCGATCGACTAAGCGTATCGGGTAATGTTTTGTTATTTAGCTGAATTATTGCGCTAATAATTTATTCATAGTTTGAATAAATTTGCTTGGATCGCTAAGCGAGCCTTTTTCAGCAAGTAAAGCTTGATCAAGTAATAGTTCAACCCAATCGTTAAATGCGCTTTCGTCTTGCGTATCGGCAATACGTTTAACCAATTTATGATCTGGATTTATTTCAAACGTGTATTTGATTTCTGGCGCTTTCTGACCTGCTGCTGCAAACAATTTAGCCATTTGTGTACTCATTTCGTCAGCGGCTGTGGTGACAATTGCTGGTGTATCAGTTAACCGATGAGTTAATTTAACATCTTTTACTTTATCGCCTAATGCAGTTTTGACTCGTTCAATAAATGGTTCAAGTTCTTTTTCAACTTGTTTTTGCTCTTCACTATCTTGATCGGCAAGTTTTTCGATAGATTCGTCTGATTTACTAATAGATTGGAACTGTTTGCCATCAAATTCAGTTAAATTGCTCATCATCCATTCATCAATACGATCGGACAACAATAATACTTCAATGCCTTTTTTACGGAATAGCTCAAGATGAGGACTATTTTTAGCAGCACCATAACTGTCAGCGGTAATATAGTAGATCTTTTCTTGATTTTCTTGCATACGGCTAATGTAATCATCTAACGCAACAGTTTGCGCATCGCTATCAGTGTGAGTTGACGCAAAACGAAGTAATTTAGCAATTGCTTCACGGTTGGCAAAGTCTTCACCAGTACCTTCTTTTAATACTAAACCAAACTCACTCCAGAACTGTTGATATTGTTCTTTATCGTCTTTGGCAAGTTTTTCAAGCATTTGTAACACACGTTTAGTACACGCATTACGCAAGTTTTGGGTGATTTTGTTGTCTTGCAAAATTTCGCGCGATACATTTAATGGTAGATCATTTGAATCAATTAAGCCTTTAACAAAACGTAAATAGTTTGGCATAAATTGTTCTGCATCATCCATAATAAACACGCGTTGTACATACAGTTTTAGACCGTGTTTATTATCGCGATTCCACATATCCCAAGGTGCTTTTGCTGGGATATAAAGTAGACTAGTATATTCTTGCTTACCTTCTACACGATTATGGCTCCAGCTTAATGGGTCAGCAAAATCGTGTGACAGGTGTTTATAAAATTCTTTGTATTCTTCATCAGTGACTTCTGATTTGCTACGTGTCCAAAGTGCTTGGGCTTTGTTGACTTTTTCCCATTTAACTTCTTTGCTTTCTTCGTCAGTGGTTTGCACTTCAACAGGAAGTGAAATGTGATCAGAATATTTGCTAATGATAGAACGCAAACACCAATCGTCTAAAAACTCTTTTTCGTCTTCTTTTAAGTGTAAAGTGATTTCGGTACCACGAGTTTCTTTATTATCGTCAGATATTGTATATTCACCTTCACCGGCTGACTCCCACATAACTGCTTCGTCAGCTTTTGCAGTGGCTGCGCGTGTTCTAACAGTGACTTTATCGGCAACAATAAATGCTGAATAAAAACCTACACCAAACTGACCAATTAATTGACTATCTTTAGCCTGATCACTACCAATCGATTCTAAAAACGCTTTAGTGCCCGATTTAGCAATCGTACCTAAGTTTTCAATCACTTCATCACGTGTCATCCCAATACCATTATCGGCAATCGTTAAAGTGCCGGCTTCTTTATTGGTCGAAATACGCACACCAAGTTCACCATCACCCGCATATAGATCTGGATTTTCAAGTGCTTTAAAGCGGAGTTTATCGGCCGCATCAGATGCGTTAGAAATAAGCTCTCTTAAAAAAATCTCTTTATTTGAATATAAAGAGTGAATCATTAAATGTAGAATTTGTTTAACTTCGGATTGAAATCCGCGTGTTTCAGTGCCTTGCTTACTCATTGACTAGTACCTCTATTATATTTAGCTATTTCAATTAATTCTCACGACAATAACAACTTTTATTATTTTACTCTGCCTACTTAGTACATTGTCAGTTAGTATTAATCGAATAAAATTAACATAATGATTTGATTTATTGATGTATTGCTATATGGGAATAAAAAAAAAGATTTCAATAGAAATAGGAAAATTAATTTATCTCTTACACATTGTTTGGTTATTTTTTGTTAATAAACTTAACTAAAACTGCCGCAAAAATAGGGCAAAAAAAAGCCTTGAATGAATCAAGGCTTTAAACTAAAAAAACACGTTACACTAAATTACAATTACATTAACCCGTAAACAAGAATAAAAATCACCGCAACAGGAATTACGAATCGTGATAATAAAGTCCAAACACCAAACCAGAAAGAACTTAAATTTAACTCTGAGCGGATGCGTTTTTGATTCATCATCCAAGCACCAAATATCACAGTGCCTAAACCAGTCACTGGTAACATGATTTTACTTGTTAAATAGTCTAATAAATCAAAAATGTGTTTATCAAAGAGTTTAACATCGGACCATAAGTTAAAGGATAACAAACAAGCAATACCTAAAGCCCAAATGACAATACTACTTGTAATGGTTGCTGCTTTTCTGCCTAGTGGAGTTTTTTCTTCTAATAATTCAACGGTTGGTTCAAGTAACGAAATAGAAGACGTTAATGCTGCAAAAGTTAAGAAGATAAAGAACAATATACCTAAAATCGCACCACCAGCCATGTTACCAAATGCAATTGGTAGTGTAACGAAAATAAGGCCTTCGCCTACTGCTGGAGGTAAACCGTTAGCAAAAACTAAAGGGAAAATAGCTAAACCAGATAATACGGCAACAATAACGTCTAATATTACAACTGTACGCGCAGTTGACAATAAGTTGACGTCTTGTCCTAGGTATGAACCATATGCCATCATAATACCCATACCTAACGATAAACTAAAGAATGCATGACCTAATGCCGCTAAAATAGCCGTGCCATTTAACGCTGACCAATTAGGTGAAAATAAAAATTCACATGCAACACCAAAAGATGGACCGCTAGCATAGGCCGCATAGCCAACAAGAATTAATAATAAAATACCTAATCCTGGCATCATCAGCTTACAAGCACGCTCTAAACCAGCACCAACACCTAACGCAACGATAAGTGCAGTGATGGCCATAAATATGGTATGCCAAGTTAATAAATGGCTTACGTTACCACGGAAATCATCAAAAATTTGTTGAGTAACTGCACCACTTGCTCCATCAAATGAGCCTTTAGCTGCTATAAAAATATAATCGGTCGCCCAACCGCCAATAACACTATAAAATGATAGGATTAAAAAAGAACCTACTACACCAATAATACCGACCCAGCGCCAAGATTTTGAACGGCCTTCTGAAACAGCGACATCTTCCATTGTATGGATTGGGTTTTTTTGTCCGCGACGGCCAATTAGCCATTCTAAAACTAAAATCGGCAAGCCGATAAGAAACATAAATAGTAAATAGGTAAGTACAAATGCAGAACCGCCCATTTGACCTGCCATATATGGAAATTTCCAAATATTACCCAACCCAACAGCAGAACCTGCCGCAGCAAGCATAAATCCCATGCGCGAGCTCCATTGTGAGTGGTTTTTTTTCATAGTACCAGTACTCATTAATATTTTTCCTTTAGTCTTATTAATTTAATTCAGCGTTGTGAATAGCGTTTTTTTTGTTAATAAACCTTTGATCATGCCATGAAATAAACCTATAAACAAGATATTATTCAGGTTATTAGTTAAATCTGTATGAAAATTTAGCAGGTCAAATAGACAGGTATCATATTCAATTTTAAGATGATTGCAATGGGTTGCTATCTTACAAAGAAGAATAATTTGGGCCATTTATTGATAATCACAAACACATAGCATATAGTTGATATTAGATTTTATTGATATTAAAGAGCCATCATGTCACAAAATATAGACCAAAACGAAATTGACAAATTTTCACAACTTGCTGCTGATTGGTGGAACCCAAATGGCAAATGCAAACCACTACATATAATCAACCCATTGCGAGTGGATTATGTACAACAAAAATGCGGATCGTTAACTAACAAAACCGTACTTGATGTAGGATGTGGTGGTGGGATTTTGTCTGAAAGCTTAGCCAAATTAGGGGCAAATGTGACCGCCATTGATCTTGCAGATGAATCGCTTAGCGTTGCCAAAATTCATGCCGAACAAAATAGCCTTACGATCAATTATCAAAAACAAACGGTTGAAGATCATGCACAACAATACCCTGGGCATTATGATGTGATTACCTGTATGGAGTTGTTAGAACACGTGCCAGATCCGTTTTCGATTATTCAAGCTTGTGCAACATTACTTAAACCCGAAGGCAAACTGTTTTTATCGACCATTAATCGTAATCATAAAGCCAAATTACTATTAATTTATGGGGCAGAATATATTGCTCGCCTAGTGCCCAAAGGTACGCACGACTTTAATCGTTTTATTCGCCCATCAGAATTAATGACACTTGTTGAACAAGCTGAACTTATTGTTGGTGATGTAATAGGAATGGAATACCATTTATTAAAAAACCAATTTCAATTAGGACCAAATATTGATGTTAACTACATTTTAATGGCTAATCGTAAATAGTTTGCTGATAATAAATCGCATCTAACACTAAATATCGCTGGTTTTTTATAGTAAAAGTGAGTAAAATGCTTCGGCAATATTTTATCAACAACCCAACCCAATGGTGAATATTGTCATGTCTCGCATAATTAAAGAAGCCCTCACGTTTGACGACGTATTGTTAGTTCCAGCTCACTCAACGGTATTACCTAACACAGCCGATATTAGCACTCAACTAACCCAAACTATAAAGCTCAACATTCCAATGCTATCTGCCGCAATGGACACAGTTACTGAAGCTGATCTTGCTATTGCGCTAGCGCAAGAAGGCGGAATTGGTTTTATACACAAAAATATGTCCATCGAAAACCAAGCTAATCACGTAAGACGTGTTAAGAAGCATGAAAGTGGTATTGTGCAAGATCCGGTATCTGTCTTACCTACTTCAACTATACGGCAAGTAATTGAATTGGCAAAAGAATATGGTTTTGCAGGGTTTCCTGTTGTAACTGAAAGCCAAGAATTAGTCGGAATTATTACCGCACGTGATGTCCGATTTGCAACTGATTTATCTTTACCCGTTACAGCTGTTATGACGCCAAAAGAACGTTTAGTTACTGTAAAAGAAGGTGAGCAACGCGAAATCGTACTGAAAAAAATGCATGAACACCGTGTTGAAAAAGTTCTTGTGGTTGATTCACGATTCCACCTAAAAGGCATGATCACCGTCAAGGACTATAACAAAGCGGAACAAAAACCTAATGCTTGTAAGGACGAAAAAGGCCGCCTACGTGTAGGTGCTGCTGTTGGTGCTGCAGCCGGAAATGAAGAGCGCATTGCCGCATTAGTTGAAGCGGGGGTGGATGTATTATTAATTGATTCATCACACGGCCATTCAGAAGGTGTACTAGAGCGTATTCGCCAAGCAAGAAAGGCTTATCCTGATCTACAAATTATTGGTGGCAATATTGCAACGGCCGAAGGCGCTAAAGCCTTAATAGATGCGGGTGTTAGCGCGGTTAAAGTTGGCATTGGGCCTGGATCTATTTGTACAACCCGTATTGTCACGGGGGTTGGTGTACCACAAATTAGCGCTATTATGGATGCGGTCGAAGTGGCACAAAAACACAACATCCCAGTTATTGCTGATGGTGGAATTCGCTTTTCTGGTGATATTGCTAAAGCAATCGCCGCAGGCGCTTCTTGTGTAATGGTGGGTTCAATGTTTGCCGGTACCGAAGAAGCCCCAGGTGAAATCGAGTTATTCCAAGGTAGAGCCTATAAATCATACCGTGGAATGGGATCACTAGGTGCAATGGCAAAAGGGTCTTCTGACCGCTATTTCCAGACCGATAACGCTGCCGACAAACTTGTGCCAGAAGGCATAGAAGGGCGCATTGCCTATAAAGGTCCACTAAAAGAAATTATTCACCAACAAATGGGGGGCTTAAGATCTTGCATGGGGCTAACTGGTTGCGCAACAATTAATGACTTACGAACAAAGTCGACATTCTACCGTATTACTGGCGCAGGTATGAAAGAAAGTCATGTCCATGACGTTCTTATTACCAAAGAGCCACCTAATTATCGCGCCGGCTCATAAAAAAAGAGGGATGTCCCTCTTTTTTATTATCTTAAATACTGTTTAAAAATAGCAAAATCAATTGATGCACAATCTTGGCAAGATATTGAATCTAGCAAATCAACAAAACCACGAATTAAGTGTCCTAATAACAGCCATTTAACCACTCAAAAATCGGTCAGGAAAGGTATTGATTTTATTAAATTTTTTATTTGTTGGTTTTTAGCCAAAAACCACCACCAAAACCATTCCCCAAAACACGCCACCAAAAGCTTAACCGCCCACAATTAACAAAACTTTACAAATTTTTAACAAAAAAAGTAGCGCATTATTAATCAATCGGTTATAATTTAAGCGCTTTAAAAGCAAGGGAAAGCTCGTCAGTCGAGCAGTCAGTTATAAAAAATGTAAATAAAACAAAAAATTACTTGACAGGATAATCGAAATGCGTTACCATTTATGGCATCTGGCATCTGGCATCTGGCCTGCCAAACCTATGCTCAAAATCTTTTTCAATTTCACCGTAGTCTAAAACAGACACAGTTCTTATTTTCATCAGCGAAGTCATTTCGCTTAGCGAAATGGACGCCGTCATCGAGGTCTTTTCAGGCGATGTTTTCGTCGGGTCCTTCGACGACATTCTCGGAAACCGCTTTGGTCAGGTCATCGGCCACATGTTCGGCAAAATTATCGTCGATATCCAAGTGGTTATTAGGGCCGTCATTACTATTCAAACCGAGGTTATTATTTAAACCTTCATTGTTATTTAAATCGGCGTTGTTCTTCGCGTTGTTGCTCTTGTTGTCGTATGTACAGGGTTCTGTGGCATTAACGGCACATACATCAAGAGCAATTGAGGGTACTCCGCCATATTTAACGTTTGATGGGGGACAGACAAAGGCAACTAATACGGATACTTTTTTGGCAATCGAGTTGCCAGATGGAAGACGTATTACTCAGTCAGCTAACACATCAAGTGCAGCCAATCCGATAAGGTTACCTAGTGGTAATTATA
>NZ_JBXSQG010000019.1:0-37191 GCF_057063545.1 Gilliamella sp. X-23 | reverse complement strand
CACCTTAGCTTTTATATCTTATTCCTTAATCCTTAGGCCGCGGGGGCGGTTATGGTGCAAATAGAGGATAATCTAACAAAGAATAAAGCCCCCGCGTAAGTTGGGAGCATTTTCCCTTAGGGTTGCGCTGTTGCGGTTTAAATTTGTGGTCTATTTATAGTACAGCAAGGTTTCGGACGTTTTGACCTTGGGTGAACAAAATAGCTGCAGTGACCACGTCCGAGCTAAGGGAATTAGAGCGAATTCCCTTAGCAATCCCGCGCTTTGGCTGCAGAATGTGGCCTGCGACTGCCCTCCGCAATTACTCGTATCGTCCTGATACTCACCTCTGCGAGGCCACCTTCGCTATGCTCAGGTGTTCAAATTTGTTCCAGACAAATTTGTCGCTCGGTCTTAACGCACCGGCTATGATTACTCGTATCATCCTGATACTCGCCTCTTTGAGGCCATCTTCGCTTTGCTCCGATGTTCAAATTTGTTCCAGACAAATTTGTGGTTCCAGACGGAGAATAGCCTCGCCAAACATCCCTGTTTGGCGTGCTAACCTCGCTCTGTTGTCGGCACATTCTGACGCCGGAATAAGACAAATAACATAATCTTAGGTGTTTTTTGGTGAATTGTTTTTTGTTAAAAAGCAATGTAATTACATCCAAAAAGTGGTCAGGAAAGGTATTGATTTTATTGAAGTTTTTATTTTGCTGTTTTTAAGCTAAATCAATCACTTACACAACCTAAGCAAAGGCCGGCATACAGCAAATCAACAAAAACACGAATAGAGCCCTAATAACAGCAATTTAACCTCTCCAAACCTTTTTTTTAACGATAATTTAAAATTAAATAAAATCAATAAATTATAAAACACCTCAAAAAAAGGGTTTTCAAAGATGAAATTGTTGTTTATCTTTATACAGTAAGATTTATCAAATCTTGAGCTCTCCTTAACGCCGTGTAGGCGTTTAATTTAAACACAATCAACCCTATAATTATAAAAACACAATATCCCATCCCAAAAACAATGGTTATGTTGTTTGTTTTATTCCGGCGTCAGAATGTGCCGACAACAGAGCGAGGTTAGCACGCCAAACAGGGATGTTTGGCGAGGCTATTCTCCGTCTGGAACGGATAATAGCCGGTGCGTTAAGACCGAGCGGCGGCGGACAAATTTGTCTGGAACAAATTTGAACATCTGAGCACAGCGAAGATGGCCTCGTAGAGGCGAGTATCAGGATGATACGAGTAGTGCCGAAGGCCACATTCTGCAGCCTTGCGCGGGGTTTTTAGGGGATTTCGCAAAAAAATCCCCTAAATCGGACGTGGTCACGATAGCTATTTTATTCACCCAAGGTCAAAACGTCCGAAACCACCGCACCCAATGTATTCTATTCACCAAAACAAAAAAGGCCTGATTTTCCGCCAAAAATCGGTCAGGAAAGATACTGATTTTATTAAAATTTTTTTTGATTGTTTTTACTCAAAACAACATAAAAAAACGTTCTCCAAGACATCACCTCTATACAAAACTTTACAAAAATCAACAAAAAAAGCTAGTTGTTTATTCTGATGCAGAATATAATTTTTGCCGTCGGACAAAAGTCCGATCAATTAAATGAGCAAATAATTCTAAAATTCTTATAAAAATTCACTTAACAGGTCGGTTGTTATGTATTGTAATTCCTCAGCATATCTTTTGGGTTATCAAAGTTGTAGTCATCAAGATTCTTCACGAGCTTTATTTTTACCTATGAATTTAGCGAAATTATTAGCATTTTTACTGAAATCGATATTTTTATCACCTTTGTTATTATTTTCTTCGTTTAGTGCACAGGCGTTATCGGTTTATACATCAAAAGCTATTGAGGGTACTGCGCCATATATAATGTTTGATGGGGGTCGAACTAAGGCAACAACAACTGACACATTATTGGCTATTGAGTTGCCTGATGGTAGTACCATTACTCCATCAACTAATACCTCAAGTTCGACAAATCCGATAAGGTTAAACAATGGAAGTACCTTTAATGATATACACATGGCGGTGCCGTCGGGGGCAAATTCAGTGAGTTTAAATGACCTAATCACTCTAGGTAATTGGGGAGATGATGATGGGGATGGTCAGGGTACTAATGGTGTGACTGCGACTGGAAGTTTATCGGTGAGTATTACCGATAAGAATGGTAATGCGGTAAGTCGTAGTGAAACATTAAGTGCTTGTGATGTTCCTTACAAGGTAACATTAAGTAGTACAAGTGGTAGTTTATCAACACAGTATGGTGTTCCTAATAGTAGTACTTTCAATGGTAGTTATGTGGAGTATTATATCAGTGTGAATGCATCAATCATCTGTGGGGTTGTGAAATTCGCAAGGCCTAATTTGATATTTGGCGGTGGAAGAATGGCTACCGATCTGCCCGAATACGCTGGCCCATCTAATATATGGAATCCTTATAAGGGTTTTCTAACGCAGTCAACAAGTCCATCATCCTATGATCGTAATTTCCCAACAACGGGTGCTGATGGATTGTATTTTGATTTACTCATAGATGGAGTTGATGCAAGTCAGTTGACGTGGTCTGTTGTCACGAATGGTAGTATAAGAGCAACGGTGAGTTGGACAATGCCAAATCAATCCTACCCCCACGATGGTTGGATTTATGATAAATCTAGTTATGTAACACGGGTAATGTTAAATGGTCCTAAGGCGGATAGCGCTCAAATACAGTCAGATAATCCTAGTCCTTTAAGTGTACCACCTTTGCCGCAGACATTTGAATTAGTGGGAAGGGATAGTCGTGGTAATGAGGTGAGGTATGGATTTGTGTTGAAGCATTGGTTCGTCTATCGACCGGATAAATTCGATACTCAGTCTAACCAATCCTCCTGGTGTAGTGGTTTGGGTTATCGTTTGCCACATGTGAAGGATTTAACTAATGCGGCTTGTTCTGGTGAGTACTCAGGAAGTCATTGCCAAGGTTCTGTCGGTGCTACGCCGTCTTCACCTAATAATCTTTACCAGCGACAAATAGGTGCATTTTTCTCAGAGTGGGGCCGTATGCTTGATTACGACTACCTCATTGCCTTCTACTGGACGAGTGACGGGGTATTCAAAGTCGCCTCGCACAGCGGATACGTCTCCAACATTGATGACAATCGGGTTGCCGTTTTTTGCACCACACCTTAACTTTTATTTTTTAGTTCTTAATCATTAGCCACGGGGGGCTGTTATGGTGCAGATAGAAGATAATCTAACAAAGAACAGCGCCCTCCCATGTAGTTGGGGCGCTGAGCCGGATTGATCTGCGAGCTTTGTGCTTTAATCACTAAAAGTCAAAAAAGCGCCTCCATCTGATCGACGATGCAGGGTGGCTTCAGGCCATATTCTGTAACCAAAGCGTGGGTAGTTAGGGAATTCATAATTCCCTAACTCGGAGGTGATCACGATAGCTATTTTGTTCACCAAAGGTCAAAACGTCAAAAATCGATCAGAAAAAATATTGTTTATGTGATTTTTGGTTAAATACATTAAGCTCCTCTACCGTATTGATATTGATAAAACAAGCTGCTTTATCACTAAAATCAACAGATTTAGCACTGATTTGTTCTAAAAATAGCATCAGCTTACGTTCACCTTGTTCTAAATAAGCTTGTAGCTGTGGAATAGTTGTTTTATGAATAAGTAAGATGGTTGGATGGTGATATTGTCCATCATATGGATAAATAGCACTGTTATTTTCCGTATAAACAGCTAAGCGGTCAATTAAATCATCTGGCAAAAAAGGCGTGTCACAACTGATAAATAAGTTCCAATCGGTTTTGCTGCGTAGTAAGCCACTATAAATACCCGATAACGGCCCACAAAATCCTGCCAGATCGTCACTAAATACAGGATAACCTGCTTTTTGGTATTGTTGGATATGGCGATTACAATTAATCATGAGCGCGTCAACGTGAGGTTGGATGCGATCAATAACATGTTGATAAAGTGGTTTTTGTTGTAATAATAACAGTCCTTTGTCGTTGCCATTCATGCGGGTACTTTTACCGCCGGCTAGAATGATTGCAGTAATAGAGGGTTTTTCCATAAATTATTTCTCTTTTACGTTGCGAAAAAACAAAATAACATTACTATATAGCAAAGTTATTGCAAGTCGTAGCGTATCATTTTTTGATGATTGCTTATTTATCATTATCTTCGAAAGGTTTGAAGATCTACTAAAGGTAACAATTATGAAATGTCATCGTATTGATGAAGTAGTGGAATTATTGCAACCCGCATGGGAAAGCGATTCTGATCTTAACTTATTACAATTTTTAGCTAAATTAGGTCAAGAGGCTGGTTTTGAAGGTGAATTAAAAGATTTGAGCGATGAAGTTTTAATTTATCATTTAAAAATGCGGGGTTCGGATAAGAATGAAGCTATTCCTGGTCTAAAAAAAGATTATGAAGAAGATTTTAAATCCGCATTGTTAAAAGCTCGTGGAATTATAAAAGAATAAGGAGAATTATTAAAATGAAAAAAACACTTATTGCAATTAGTATTTTGCTTTCTTCTGTAAGTTGTTTTGCAGATGAAGGAAAAACAATAACTAAAACCGATGAATCACAAACTGCCTCTACCAATGCACCAGCGCCGATCGAATTAGGCAAACAATATGCTGCATTGCCAACTAATCCATCACCGGATAAAGAAGTTATTGAGTTCTTTTCGTTTAATTGCCCAAGCTGTTTTAGATTTGAAATACAAAATAATGGCTCACAAACTATTAGTAAGGCTTTGCCAGAAGGCGTTAAATTTAAACGTTACCATTTAGAAAACTTTGGGTTATTAGCTAAAGAGCTTTCGGAAGCATGGGCGGTGGCTAATGTACTTGGTATTCAAGATAAAGCTTCAGATGCACTTTATAATGCAGTTCAAAAAGATAAAATAATAAAAAAAGCTGATGATATTAAAGCGGTTTTTGAAAAATTAGGTATCAGTGCTGAAGTGTATGATAAAACTAAAGATAGCTTTTTAGTTAAAGCGTTTATGGCACAACAAAGTGATGCGATTAGAGAGATGAAACCAGAGTCTATTCCTACTGTTATTGTTAATCGTAAGTTTTTTATCATAGCAAATCAACTTAATATAACTAGTGATGCAGCCTTTATTAAGGATTATGCAAGAGTGACTTCATTTGTTGCTGGATTAGATCCTAATGCAAAAATAGAAGACAAAACGAACTCTAATAAAAAATAACTAATTATCAGGGTTAAAGAAAAACCTGTATCAATTAATTTTTAAATCCCTTTGCATCATTATTTTGTGCAAAGGGATTTTTTTATGATATTAAGATGGCTATTCTCGCTCTAATGCATAAATAGGATCGAGTTTTGCTGCACGTTTTGCTGGGAAGTAACCAAAAATAATGCCAATTATGCTTGAGCAACTAAATGCCGCAACAATGGCAAGTACGGAAAAACTCATGGCAAATGATGTAACAAAAGCGTTAAAAATAAATCCAATGGTAAACGAAAGTAAAATACCTATTGTGCCACCGGTTAAACAAACTAATACGGCTTCAATTAAAAATTGTTGTAATATGTCGCTTGAACGCGCACCAACGGCCATACGTACGCCAATTTCTCGAGTTCTTTCTGTGACCGATACTAGCATAATATTCATCACGCCAATGCCTCCCACAATAAGTGAAATGAGTGCTATAGCTGAAACCAAGAGTGTCATTACCCAAGCTGATGAGTTAATGGTTTCTCGTATATTGTCTGAGTTGAAGATGAAAAAGTCTTTTGTGCCATGTCGTTTTAACATGATTTGATTAATGGCTTGTTCTGCAATTGATAAATCGACATGATCTTTAACGCGTACTGTGATGCTTTTTAACGAAGTTTGACCCACCATCCGATTAATAACGGTGGTATAAGGTAACCAAATATTCAAGCTTTCATTACTACCAAACCCTTGTTGTTGTTTAGTCGCAACGCCAATGATTCTTACAGGTAGCTGGCCGGCCATTAAAATTTTTCCGATAGGGTTTTGATCTGCAAATAGTCGTTTAACGGTGTTTTCATCAATTACCGCATCTTGTGCTGAAGTAATAATACTGGTTTCATCAAATGATTTTCCTTGAGAAATAGTATAACCACGAACAGCAAAGAATTGCTCTCCAACACCGTTTACTGTTCCTGTTACCGCTAAGTTGTTAATTCGAAAATAAACACTGGTTGCAAGATTTGGTGTGGTGCTGTGAACAAAACTTTGTTGCGCTAAAAAATCGGCATCAGATGAGCGTAGTGTCGTGATTTTATCTGCATTGCGATCGCCAAAGCCTGAGCCTGCATAGATTTCAAGTGTGCTTGTTCCTAACGAATTAATGTTAGATAAAATTTTCTGCTTTGTGCCTTGTCCTAATGCAACGACTGATACCACAGAAGCAATACCAATAATGATACCTAACATCGTTAATACAGTACGTAATCTTTGTGAAAGCATTGATAATATAGCCATCTTAAACGCATCACGAAAACGATAATATTTTGCCAAGAAGTTATCTTGGGTTTTAGTTGCTTCGATTTGTTTAATTTGACGATTATCACTTTGTTCAGATTGGTATTTGGGGTTAATAGAATCAGAAATAATATTACCGTCACTAATTTCAATAATTCGCTGGGCACTTTGGGCAATATTTGCATCGTGTGTGACAATAATAACAGTGTGGCCTTGTTGGTGTAACTCTTGCAATATTGCCATCACTTCTAAGCCACTTTTGCGATCGAGGGCTCCGGTTGGTTCATCAGCTAAAATGATTTGTCCACCATTAATTAAAGCTCGGCCAATACTGACACGTTGTTGTTGTCCTCCTGATAACTGACTAGGTTTATTATGTATTTTATCGGCAAGTCCTAAACGTGTTAAAATTTCGTCCGCTCTTTTTTGCCGTTGTTCACTGGTCACGCCAGCATAAATGGCTGGGATTTCTACATTACCTTGTGCTGTTAGTGCATTTAATAAATGATAACGTTGAAAGATAAAACCAAAATGCTCGCGACGTAATTGGGCGAGCTCATCAAGTGACAATTTACTCGTTGTTCGTCCGCCAATGGAGTAAGTGCCAGTGGTTGGTTTATCTAGGCAGCCTAATATATTCATCAAAGTGGATTTACCAGATCCTGATGCCCCAATAATCGCCACCATTTCACCAGCATTAATTGTCAGATTTATGCCTTTAAGAACTTGTATGGTTGAATCACCTGCTGGAAATTCACGAACAATATTTTCAAGCTTGATAAGAGATATATTATTTGCCATATTAGAATCGAATCCTTGGGGATCTTGCATTATTACCTATTGATGCTCCATTAATACTACTTACTATAACAATATCACCCTCTTTAATACCTGATTTTATTTCGACATTGACATTATTATCGATACCTAAAATAACTTCGTGTTCTTCAATTTCTTTATTTTTATTTAATAGATAAACAATGGCTTTATTATTGTCTAATTTTTTTTGGATTGCTTGAGAAGGAATGGTTAATACATCTTTTGCTTCAGACAAGACAATATAAACTTGTGCTGTCATTGAAATTCTTAAAATATGATCGGGATTATCCACATCAAATAATCCATTGTAATAAATCGCGCTTTTTGTTGATGAGGATGAGCCTGACAAGGTTGTCTCGGTATTAATTGAATCTGGTGCTGGCTCTATCGCACGTAGTGTTAAACCATCAAAACGTCTATTCGGTTGTCCTAAAATGGTAAAATAAACTGGCATCCCTTTTTTAACATTGACCACATCGGCTTCAGAAATTTGTGCTTCAATAGTCATTTTATCCAGCTGAGCTACTTTAACAATGGTTGGTGCACTTTGGACGGAGTTTACTGTTTGTCCTTCATCGACGGGAATTGCGACAATTACACCATCAATGGGCGAGCGGATTTTAGTATATCCTAAGTTAACTTTCGCTGTATCAACCGCAACTTGCGCCTTAACTATGTCGGCATTAAGCGCAGCAATATCGGCTTTGATAGCATCAAGTTCGGCTTTTGCTGTATCCAAATCTGATTGAATACCCACTCCCTTACTGACCAGTTTGTGCTGACGATCATAGGTTAACTGATAGTTGATTAGTCTTGCCTTTTTGGCTTCACGTTGTGCTTCTAAACTATTAAGTGAGGCTTCTGATTGTTTTAAATCGTTGCTTTGTTTTAGATCGTCGATTTCGGCAATCATATCGCCTTGTTTAACTTCATCGCCTAACTCAACATAGAGTTTTTTTATTTGACCAGAAACCTGAGCACCAACACTAACTTGTTTAAAGGCACTAATTGTGCCATCGGCCAGTACTGTTTTTTCAATATTGTTTTTTGTTACAGGCGATGTAATGTAATTGACTGTCGGTTCTGAACGTGATGTGATTAAATATGCAATACAAATGATTACAAAAGTGGCAATAGCCATAAATATATATTTAATTTTTATCAATTTTAACAATCTTTTTTATCCTTTAATGTTCTTATTATGATTTTAACATTCTATCGCAATAAACTAAATGCTATTGATAACCATTCTTAATAAATTGTAATAATTATGAAAATATACCCGATATAAGTTATTGCTTTGATACATAAAATATATGTTTAATCGGCATTTTTTACTAGTAAGTATGTTGTTCAACAAGCAATAATTGGATCCTTATTCGGATTTATTAGTGATTGCGCTATAATGTCGCAAATTTTTTATAGTCGGTAAAGATAAACTGTAATGGCATTAAAAATAACTAGCAAATGTATTAATTGTGATATGTGTGAACCCGAGTGCCCAAACGAGGCGATTTCAATGGGATTTGACACGTACGAAATCGATCCCAATAAATGTACTGAGTGTGTGGGATATTATGATCATTCGACTTGTCAGCGAGTTTGTCCGATTCAAAATGCGATTATTGCTGATCCTGAATATATTGAAACAAAAGAAGAATTATTAGTAAAATTTGAGGGACTGAAGTCTTCTTAATTCAAGTTGATTTAATGTCAATTCGAAGTTCTTTTGGAATTTCAAAAGTGATATTTTCTAAAATGCCATCTGTTTCAATAAGAGATGTGCAACCTAAGCTTTTTAAATGATCAATTACCTGTTGCACTAAAATCTCAGGTGCAGAAGCGCCTGCCGTTACACCTATCGTATGTGTATTTACTAGCCATTCTTTTTTGATGTCAGATGCAAAATCAATTAAATAAGCTTGCTTGCTGTTTCGCCTTGCTAGCTCGGCTAGGCGATTTGAATTAGATGAATTTTTAGAGCCTACGACTAAAACAATGTCTGCGTGTGATGATAGTTGTTTCACTGCTTGCTGGCGATTGGTTGTAGCATAGCAGATATCATTTTTGCGAGGACTGCGAATATTAGGAAAACGTTTTTTTAAAGCAGTAATGATTTCGGCTGTATCATCAACCGATAACGTTGTTTGTGTGGTAAAGCAAAGATGATTTTCGTTTTTTACTTGCAGTGTTTTCACATCATCAATTGATTCGATTAAATAGATGCCACCTTCGGGATTGCTATATTGCCCCATTGTACCATCTACTTCGATGTGACCAGCATGACCGATTAAAATGACCTCTTCGCCACGATAGCTTGATCGAGCAACTTCCATATGTACTTTGGTTACGAGTGGACAAGTTGCATCAAAAATGCGGAGTTTACGTTGTTTTGCCTCCTCTCGGATCGCTTTAGACACGCCATGTGCTGAAAATATAAGAATGGTGTTATCAGGTACTTCGCTAATATCTTCAATAAAAATCGCCCCTAACTCTTTTAGACGATTAACAACATAGCGATTATGTACAACCTCGTGGCGTACATAGACCGGTGCTCCAAAGAGTTCTAGTGCACGTTCAACGATGGTGATAGCTCGATCAACACCAGCACAAAAACCACGAGGATTGGCTAAAATAATTTGCATATTATACGGTCTTCTTCGGTTTTTTATAACTATAGAAAATAAATAATCCAATACCTACGCAAATGGCACAGTCTGCGATATTAAAGGTTGGATAGTGCCAATCACCAAAATTGACATCAAGAAAGTCGACGACAAAACCATGATAAAGGCGATCAAATAAATTACCTAGTGCGCCACCTAAAATTAGCGATAATGAAAAGTTTTCTAATTTTTGCTGGCGAGTATTGCGGTATAACATATGCAAAATTACAGCACTAATAATTAAGGCGATAGCAGCAAGCATCATTCGTTGGCCCTCAAAAATGCTAAAGGCAGCACCAATATTACGTACATAAGTAATTGAGAAGAAGGGTAAGAGGTTCACTGATTCAAATAGTGAGAAGTTATTTAAAATCCAAAATTTACTTGCGATATCAGTGATAAAAACAAGGATTGCAAATAATAACCAGTAAAGTCCGTTATCTTTTTTCATATAAGTCTGTGCTCATTATTATATTTCCGCCGACAATTGTCGGCGGAAAGGGTACTAGATAGCTATAAGGCGTCGCTATAGCTTATTTTAATGTGCTAAATAGCTTAGCATTATGCAAAATGCCGTACTTCGCCTTGGCCGTGAATATTTTCTGCACAACGTTTGCATAAGTGTGTGGTTGGCTCATTATCGATGGTATAGTGCCAACAACGAGGGCATTTATCACCTTGCGCCTTAGCGAGTTCAATTTTCAGTCCTTGAATATCGCTTTGCACAGCATTAGCCGGCGCCGCTTGTAATGGTTTTACGCTCGCTTGTGATGTAAGTAAGACAAAGCGTAATTCGTTTTCTAATTTTGCTAGTGCTGCTGCGATGTCTTCATTAGCATAAAGTGTAACTGCCGCTTCAAGTGCGCCACCAATCACTTTATCGTTACGACCTTGTTCAAGCACTTTATTCACTTCACTACGAATCGCTAAAATCTGTGCCCAATATTCGCTATTTAATGCTTCGTTATCTGATAACGTAAACAGTGAGCTATACCACTCATCTTCAAAAACAAATTCTTGTTTGTTTGTCATTGGTAGATATTGCCAAATTTCGTCTGCGGTAAAGGATAAAATTGGCGCGATCCAACGAACCATCGCTTGTGCAATATGATACAGAGCCGTTTGGCAACTGTGGCGAGCAATACTATCGCTTTTAGCTGTGTACTGACGATCTTTGATGATATCTAAATAGAATGATCCCATCTCAATTGAACAAAATTGCATAATTCGTTGTACCACTTTATGGAAATCATAATTTTCATAAGCTTGAATAATTTGTTCTTGAGCTTCTTTTGCCATACTAACCGCCCAGCGATCAAGAACAACCATATCTTCAGGTTTAACCATATCTTTTACTGGATCGAAACCATTTAAGTTAGCGAGCAAAAAGCGTGCAGTATTACGAATTCGGCGATAACTGTCAGCAGCGCGTTTAATAATTTCATCTGAATAACTCATTTCGCCTGAATAATCGGTCGATGCAATCCATAAACGTAAAATATCGGCCCCAAGTTTGTTCATAACTTCTTGTGGTGTGACAATATTACCAAGCGATTTAGACATCTTGCGGCCTTGCCCATCAACCACAAAACCGTGAGTTAATACTTGCCTATAAGGTGCTTGGTTATTGATAGCCGTTGATAACATTAATGAAGACATAAACCAACCACGATGCTGATCTGAACCTTCTAGATAAAGATCGGGTTCGTGCCCTTCAAACTCAGGGCGTGAGGCTACGACAGAATAGAATGTCGATCCTGAATCAAACCAAACATCTAATGTATCGGGCACTTTTCGATAATCTTCTGCATCAGGACCAAGCAGATCTTTAATATCGGCATCCCACCAAGCTTGAATACCATTTTGTTCAACTAACTTAGCGACTTTTTCAACTAATGCTAACGTGTCTGGATGAAGTTCTTCGGTCTCTTTATGAACAAATAACGTCATAGGTACGCCCCACGTACGTTGACGAGAAATACACCAGTCTGGACGATTAGCAACCATGGTTTCAATACGTGCTTGCCCCCAATCAGGGATCCAGCGAACTTGTTTGATTTCTTTTAATGATTGCGTTCGCAAGCCTTGTTTATCCATGCTGATAAACCATTGCGGTGTTGCGCGATAGATGACTGGTGTTTTATGACGCCAACAACATGGATAGCTATGTTCGATGTTTTCGAAGTGTAGTAACGCGTTATGCTCTTTTAATATTTCAACGACAACTTTATTGGCTTTGAATACAAATAAACCATCTAATCCGGCACCTGTACCCGGTAGGTAACAACCATTCCCTCCAACAGGATTTGCTACTTCAAGACCATATTTTTGACCGACCATAAAGTCTTCTGTACCATGACCAGGTGCGGTATGTACTGCACCTGTACCTGCATCAATAGTAACATGCTCGCCAAGTACCACAGGTTCATCAAAATCAAGGAATGGGTGTTTAAAACGTAATAATTCAAGTGCCTTACCTTGACAGCTACCTAACACTTTCCATTCGCTGATATTGGCTCGCTTCATCACTGTTTCAACTAAATCAGTGGCTAAGATTAGGCACTCTTTATCATTGATTTGAACAAGTTGATATTCAAAATTTGCATTTAAAGCTATCCCTCGGCTAGCTGGTAATGTCCAAGGTGTGGTTGTCCAGATAACAGCATAAATGGTTAAATCGGTATTGATACCAAATTTATTTGCGACGGCTTGATTATCAACCGCTTTAAATTTTACATCGATTGCTGGTGATGATTTATCATAATATTCAACCTCGGCTTCCGCTAAAGAAGACATACAATCAGTACACCAATAAACCGGTTTTGCGCCTTTAACTAAATGACCATTTTCTATCACTTTACCTAAAGCACGAATGATGTTGGCTTCTGTATCATAATTCATGGTGCGATAAGGGTTTTGCCAATCACCAAGTACGCCCATACGAATAAAATCGGCTTTTTGTAGTTCAACTTGTGAGGCCGCATAATCACGGCAAATTTGGCGAAATTCAGCCGGAGATACTTTAACCCCTGGTTTACCAACTTGCTCTTCGACCTTTTGTTCAATTGGTAAGCCATGACAATCCCATCCTGGAATATACGGGGAATCATAACCGCTTAAGCCTTTTGATTTGATAATGATATCTTTGATAATTTTATTAACTGCATGACCAATATGAAGTTTACCATTTGCATAAGGAGGACCATCATGCAAAATAAAGGTTTTTTTTCCTTTTTTTCCTTGGCGGATTTTGCGATAAAGTTCTTTATCGTACCAATTTTGTAACATTGCAGGTTCGCGTTTAGCAAGATCGCCTCGCATTGGGAATCCTGTTTCAGGTAAATTCAATGTGTTTTTATAGTCTGTCATGCTGATTTATTCCAGTTAAATTTGTTGATACTACTTTTAATTGGTTAATTGTGCACTGATCTTTTTCGCAGTGCAAATATCTTGTGTAATTTGTTGTTTTAAATCTGTTAATGAATCAAATTTTTTCTCATCACGTAATTTTTGGACGAAAGTTATGTCTAAATATTGTCCATAAATATCCTCTGAAAAGTCAAATATATTCACTTCTAAAATAGCCTTTTTTCCATTAATGGTTGGTCTTAAACCAATATTGGCGATACCATGGTAATGCTGGTTGTTACAGATATTTTTGACTTTAACAAAATAGACACCTTGTAGTGCAGGCTTTTTTCGGTGTAAGTGGATATTGGCTGTTGGGAATCCTAATTGTCTAGCCAAAGCATTGCCATGGACTACGCGACCTTGTATTGTATAATCACGCCCCAACAGACAATGAGCCAATTCAAAATCACTATTTAAAAGTGCTTGGCGAACAGCAGTGCTACTAATACGGAAATTATTCCAAACCAATGTTGGCATGCTTTCTACTATAAAATCGTTGTTGTGGGCATATTGTTGTAGAAGATTGATATCCCCTTTACGGTCAAATCCAAATCGAAAATCATCTCCGATGGTAATATATTTAGCTTGTAGCTTATTAATCAACCAATCTTGAATAAAATGATTTGCTGACATATGGGCAAATTTTTTTGTAAATGGAATAACAACAGTATAGTCAACACCTAACTTTTCAATAAAAATGATTTTTTCTTGGAATGAAGTTAACCGTGACGGTGCCTTATCTTGTGCAAAAAACTCTAGTGGTTGAGGCTCAAATAACATCACAACCGTAGGCAGTTTTCTTTTTTTTCCTTGTTTAATAATATGGTTAATTAATTGCTGGTGCCCTAAATGAACGCCATCAAAATTTCCCAAGGTTAAAACACATTGAGAGAATTGATTTTTTAAATTAGTTATACCACGGATAATCTTCATGAAAACAATGTTATTTATATTGAGTAGCCCAGAATTATACCAATCTTTCTTTAAGATGCACGCAATATAAAGTGGCTTTTTGCGCTAGATGTTTGGTTTTTGTGATAGCTTAAGGAAGAGGTACTGTATTGACAGTACCAAATAGCATCGAATGATTAATAGTGATTTAACGTGCGTAAAAACTCTTGTCTTGTGCTTGGATTAGTCTTAAATCCACCACCAAGCGCTGTTGTTGTTGTCATACTGCTTGAGTCTTTAATGCCTCTTGCTTTTACGCAATAGTGGGTGGCATCAATGGAAACAGCAACATTGACTGTGCCAAGTAATGTTTGTAGCGCAACTAAAATTTGCTGCGTTAACCTTTCTTGTACTTGGGGGCGTTGTGAAAAGAATTCAACGATACGATTGATTTTCGATAAACCAATCACTTTATCTTTCGGAATATAAGAAACGGTAGCTTTGCCGTCGATGGTAACAAAATGGTGTTCACAAACACTGGTTAGTGTAATATCGCGAACAGTTATCATCTCGTCAACTTGCATTTTATTTTCGATTAACGTGATTTTTGGGAAATTTTCATAATAAAGACCAGAAAAAATCTCATCAACATACATCTTCGATACTCGATGAGGTGTTTCTGCAAGGCTATCATCGGTCAAATCGAGTTCCATAAGTTTCATTATTTCACGAAAATGAGCTTCGATTTTTTCTTTGCGCTCAACATTATCCATTGCTAATCGGCACGATGGTGTTTCAAGGTTTTTAGCAGCAAGTGCTGCCTTTACTTTTTGCGCAGCAAGACTTAATTCTGTCATTTATTACATACTCAGGCGAAAATAAATACAATATTATATAACACTCCTTATGCAATATACAGCCGTTTACATATGGTTTTATATGTGAAACGTTTATACGTTTTTGAAAATTCTTTACACTATATGATGGTTCTTCGTAAGAATATTATTGTTAATTAGGTTATACTACTTAAATAATTACATTAAATAACGTTTAGGTGACTGTAATGCCAAATAACACACCGATTATTTTAATTGATGGCTCTTCTTATCTTTATCGTGCTTTTTTTGCATGCCCTCCGTTAACCAATGCCAGAGGTGAACCAACAGGAGCTATTGTTGGTGTGATTAATATGATTCGCAGTTTGATTAATCAATATAATTCTTCTCATGTTGCCGTGGTATTTGATGCTAAAGGTGGCTCTTTTCGTAACGAAATTTATTCAGAATATAAAGCAACACGTGAAGCGATGCCTGAGAATCTTCGCCCACAAATTGAACCAATCCACGCTATTTTAAAAGCAATGGGACTACCACTACTTTGCATTGATGGGGTGGAAGCCGATGATGTTATTGGTACACTAGCTAGACAAGCAGAAAAGGAAAATCTTGACGTATTGATTAGCACTGGTGATAAAGATATGGCTCAGTTAGTGAGTAACAAAATTACGTTGATTAACACCATGAATGATGCCGTTTTAGATCCGCAAGGCGTAATAGATAAATTTGGTGTGCCGCCTGGCAAGATTATTGATTATTTAGCGTTAAGGGGGGATGCGTCAGATAATATTCCCGGTATTGCTGGTGTGGGTGAAAAGACCGCACAAAGTTTGTTAGCCGAGTTTGATGGTTTAAAAGATATTTATAATCGGTTAGATGATATTGAAAAATTGACAATCAGAGGCGCTAAATCCTTAAAACAAAAACTGCTCGACAATCAAAAAGAAGCCGAGCTTTCTTATTTACTTGCGACGATAAAAACCGATGTTGAATTAGATTTTACTAGTGAACAACTATTATTGGGGGATATTGATGTTAAAGCACTCATTGAGCTGTTTAATTATCATGGCTTTCATCGTTGGCAAAAAGAGCTAATTTCAGGCACTTTTTTAAAACAGCAAAACAATACCCCTATTGATGATAGTTTGCTTTCATTTATGCAACAATCTACACCTGATTTACAAACAAACGATTATCAGTGCATATTAACCAATAAACAACTAGATGAATGGATTGCAACATTAACAAATTGCAAGCAATTTGCTTTTAACATTGAAAGTGATGGTATTGATCATGTACATGCTAAATTAGTCGGAATTTCGTTGAGTGTTGAACCTAATCAAGCGGCTTATATTCCTATTTCTCATCAATATTTAGGAGCTCCAAACCAGTTGCCAATAAATGAGGTGTTGGATAAATTAAAACCAATATTTGAAAATCCAGAAATCAAAAAAGTCTCCCAAAATGCGAAGTTTAATTATAGCATTCTGGCAAATTATGGTATAACCGTGCAAGGCATTGCGTTTGATACAATGATTGAATCTTATGTATTAAATAGCACTGAACGTTATGATATGGATAGTTTGGCAAACCGCTATTTAAACCACAAAACTATTACTTACGAAGAGCTAACTCCAGTTGAGAAAATACAACTCAATATCGATGCCATAGAAGTAGAAAAAGCCACTCTATATGCCGCCGAAGATGCAGATATTACTTTACAATTGCACAATAAGTTATGGCTAGATCTTGAAAAAGACCAAAAATTAAAAAATCTATTCACTGATATTGAAATGCCATTAGTTATTGTGATTGCCGAAATCGAAAGAACTGGGGTTTTGGTTGATACTAATTTATTGAATAAATACTCTGCTGAGTTGAACAAAAAATTAAAAGAACTGAAAGAAAGGTTACAATTTCTAGCTGGCGAAAAATTCAATCCTAGTTCGCCTAAACAGATTCGAGCTATTTTATTTGATAAACACCAACTACCGGTTTTAAAAAAGACACCAAAAGGCGATCCAGCAACCAGTGAAGATGTGTTGAGTGAACTGGCCAATCAATACGAATTACCGCGCATGATTTTAATGTATCGTAGTTTAGCTAAGTTAAAAAACACATATACAGATAAATTACCATTGATGGTGAGCCCTATCGATCATCGGATCCACACTAATTATAATCAAATCGGTACGGTAACAGGGCGATTATCGTCAAACGAACCAAATTTACAACATATTCCAGTGCGTACCGAAGAAGGGCGACGAATTCGACAAGCATTTATTGCACCAAAAGGTTATAAGATTATTGCTGCCGATTATTCACAAATTGAATTACGTATTATGGCGCATTTATCACAAGATAAAAGTTTACTTAACGCTTTTGCCAACGACAAAGATATTCACCGTGTGACAGCAGGCGAAATTTTAGAAAAACCTGAATCTCAAGTAACGTCTGAAGAACGAAGGCGTGCTAAAGCGGTTAATTTTGGTTTAATCTATGGTATGAGTGCTTTTGGTTTATCTAAACAAATTAATATTAGCCGTAAAGAAGCCAAATTTTATATTGATCGTTATTTTGAACGTTATCCTAGTGTACAAACCTATATGGAGCAGACTCGCCAGCAGGCTGCTGAGAGTGGTTATGTTGAAACCTTATCGGGTCGACGTTTATATTTATCAAAAATTACTTCAACCAATGGTATTGAGCGTCGAGGCGCGGAACGGGCGGCAATTAACGCACCAATGCAAGGTACAGCGGCAGACATTATTAAAACCGCAATGATTAAAATGAGTGAGTGGATTAAAAGTCAGCCTACCGGCAATATTAGAATGTTAATGCAAGTTCACGATGAATTAGTATTTGAAGCTAAAGAAGAACTAATCGAGCAGTATTGTGCTGAAATTAAAAAAATTATGGAAAATTGCTATCAATTATCCGTGCCACTAAAAGTGGATATCGGTGTGGGTGACAACTGGGATGAAGCGCATTAATCATTCTAAATCAGTATGAAACAAAAGGATAAAATACTAACTTTCTAACATTAATGGCACTATTGCCGAAACCTTTCAACATGTTAGAATAAGCAACTAAATTGAATTGATATCAACATGTTATTCTGTTTGTTATTCTGGCAGAATTAAAGAAAAGCGTGTTAGCAGTTGTTTTGTTGTTTAAGCTCGCTTTTCCGTTATTATTAGGATTATTTCATGAAAATCAAAACCCGTTTTGCACCCAGCCCAACAGGCTATTTACACGTAGGTGGTGCACGTACAGCGCTTTATTCTTGGCTCTATACTCGCCATGCAAAAGGTACATTTGTATTGCGTATTGAAGATACCGATCTTGAGCGTTCAACGCCAGAAGCGATTGAGGCAATAATGGAGGGTATGAATTGGTTAAAATTATCATGGGATGAAGGTCCTTATTTTCAAACTAAACGTTTTGAACGTTACAATCAGGTCATCGATGATATGTTGGCAAAAGGTACAGCTTATCGTTGTTACTGTTCTAAAGAGCGCCTTGAAAAGCTACGTGAAGAACAGATGGCGAAAGGTGAAAAAGCACGTTACGATGGTCATTGCCGTTGTGATTCGGTACAAAAAGAACATTCTCATGACGAGCCTCATGTTGTTCGTTTTGCTAATCCTATTGATGGTACTGTTATCTTTAATGATTTGATCCGAGGCCCAATTGAGATCGCTAATAAAGAGCTGGATGATCTTATTATTCGTCGTACTGATGGTTCGCCAACCTATAATTTCTGCGTGGTTGTGGATGATTGGGATATGGAAATTACTCATGTTATTCGTGGTGAAGATCATATTAATAACACACCTCGTCAAATTAATATCTTAAAAGCCTTAGGTGCGCCATTACCTGAATATGGACATGTATCGATGATTTTAGGGGATGACGGGCAAAAATTGTCTAAACGCCATGGCGCGGTAAGTGTAATGCAGTATCGTGATGACGGTTATTTACCTGAAGCATTACTTAACTATTTAGTTCGTTTGGGTTGGTCACACGGCGATCAAGAAATTTTCTCCGTGCCAGAAATGATTAACTACTTTTCGTTAGACGCTGTGAGTAAATCTGCTAGTGCCTTTAATACCGAAAAATTACTTTGGTTAAATCACCATTATATTAACCATTTAGATGCAGATTATGTTTCTCAGCATTTAGTTTGGCATATGAACCAACAAGGCTATGATTTAGCTAACGGTCCCGATCTCATTACAATCATTAAGTTATTTGGCGAACGTTGTAAAACACTGAAAGAAATGGCTGAATCTTGTTCTTATTGTTATCAAGACTTTGCTGATTTTGATGCAGATGCGGCTAAAAAACACCTTCGCCCAGTGGCTAAACAACCATTAGAGACCATTAAGGCTAAAATTGAAGCTATTGCTCAGTTTGACTGGCAAATTGATAAAATTCACCATGCTATTGAAGCGACTGCTACTGAGCTTGATATCGGTATGGGCAAAATTGGGATGCCATTACGTGTTGCTGTAACGGGTATTGGACAATCACCATCTGTTGATGCCACTGTTTTTGCTGTGGGTAAAGTGCGAACTCTTGCTAGAATTGATAAAGCACTGGCTTATATTGCCCAACGGGAACAAGAAGTATAATAAGCGTAATATCATTTCTTCATTGCCGGATATTATAATCCGGCAACTATCCTTTGCTTAGTTGAGAGTTTAGTTATGGCTCGCTTAAAAAAACGCTATTGGATTTTATTCAGTGTTGTTCTACTCATTATGCTATTAAGCTTGGGAGTAAGGCAATATTGGTTATCATTTAAGAATAAATATCACTTATCGACAACTTGGCACGGAGTGAGTGTGAGCTTAAAAGGCTTATCTGTTGATGAGCTGACAGTCTCTCAACTTTCTCAATACTCAGTAACGGCGAAAAACTTACAGATTTCATGGTCGCAATTAGCGGCTGAAGAACTTGATATTTACTGGCAATCAGACGACAAAAAATTGATAGGGGATACTCAAAAAAAGGTTGTTGAAACCCTTGATCAAAATCTTACCCAAGATGCTAACCAATCTAATTTTGATTCATCATCCATTTCGACTATACTTTACTGGCTACCTTCAAAAATTTATGTGGATTCGTTAAAGTTTTATATTCAAAATAATGAACAATTTAACGTAAAACTAGATATCACCAAACAACAAAATGCTATACAATTGGCCATGTCAACCAATAGCCAATACATTGCTCAACTGTCTGCTAACTTATATTTTGACGCAAGTGATTCGCGTATTGATATACAAAATGGTCTTTTTACTACAACAATAAATCAATTCGGTATTGAAAACGGTCAATTAACTTTGCCATTTCATGGTTGGGCTAATCATAAGCAGTTAAGTTTAGCAAGTGAAAATAATGCATCTATCAGTTTAGTTAAAGCCAACCTTTCTGATGATCTAATATTGGCTAATTCATCAGGCGATTTAACGCTTCAAGTTGAATCTGTGCTCCCCTTTGACAGCCAACAATTATCAGCTACAGCGCAACTTGTTGTTAAGAAACTTAATGGTATTTACAAAAATAGCGAAATAAGATCGGCTACAGGTAATATCAATATTGCTATGAAGGATAATCAGTTTACTATTTCGAGTCCTGAGCTAAATATACGAGAAGTCAATATCGGGCTATCTTTTGAAAAAATCATATTAGCTGGAGAGTATTGTGCTTCTATGAATGCTCCCGATAAAGGCATAATTAGCTGGACTAAAGCGCAAGCGAGCATTTTTTCTGGCCTTATTTTTCTTGATAAAAATAAGTTGAATTTAGCTCAATTACCTCAACAATTTAATTTAAATATAAAACAGATACAGCTAAAAGATATCTTTACTCAATATCCAGCAGAAGGGCTAGCTGGCAGTGGTGCGATTGACGGTTATTTACCTATCACTTTATTTGCTACTAAGAAAAAAAATGGTATAGCCATTGAACCTATCATTAAAAAAGGTCAATTGATTACCACCCATGATGGCTATTTACAATTTGAAAACTCAGCACTTAAAAATTACGTACAAAGTAACCCGAATATGAAAATACTCGCTGATATTATTAAAAATTTTCATTATACTAAGTTAGCAGGAACCGTTGACTATGCCAATGAAATTGCCAAACTGGGATTAAATATTCAGGGAAGCAATATAGATGTCGAAAATGGCAAAGTAGTTAATTTAAATATCAATCTTGAAGAAAATATAACTAAATTAATCAATAGTTTGCAGATTTCAGAACAAATTAGCGAGCCTATTCGTAAACGTATTGAAGCACATTTAAAAAATGAATCTTCAAAATAAGAGGTTATTTTATGGTACGAAATGTTATTGCAATGATGGTATTAGCGGGAATGTTAATTGGCTGTTCACCAACAGTCAAGGTTCAAGCACCAAGCGAGCCAATTAATATTAATTTGAATGTTAAGATAGACCATGAAATTAATATTAAGGTCGATAAGGCGTTGGATAATATTATCAATAAATCTGGATTATATTAAACCAATAGGTTTTATTTTCATCGATGTATTTGATTGTGGATAAAAGAAACCCCACATCTAAATTAATAAAATATGATGTGCTTATTAAGGAGTTTGTTATGACTATCTATAAAAAAGTAATAATAACATTATTATCATCAGTTTTATCTTTTTCTGCATTTGCATTAAATTTAGAACAAGCGATGGATTCATTAGGCCAAGCTAAAGCGCAAGGCATTGTTGGTGAACAGGCTGATGGTTATTTAGGCGTAGTGAAAAATGAAGGTAATGCTACTGAAATTGCGCAACTGATTAATCAAGCTCGTAAAGCACAGTATCAAAAAGTATCCGCTGAAAGCAATGTTCCTTTAAGTGAAGTAGAAAAAAAGGCTGGTAGTAAGGCTCAAGAAAAGACTCCGACAGGTCAATATATCAAACGACAAGGTCAATGGATAAAAAAATAATTATTGCTTTTTAGTAACAATAACAAAAGTATAATGACATAGCACTTTTATTGTGTATTAATAATGTGTATGCTGTTTGTTTAAATATTTGTTCATAGTGTTTTTTTATATTGAATAAAAATAAAAAATGGTATGAAATTTTTATCTAGTTAGTTTTTATTTGTAACGATATCGCTTATGCGATTTAAAATGGAGAAAATCAATGTGTTCGATTTTAGGTATTCTTGATATTAAATCAGATCCAGAACAACTACGAACAAAAGCATTAGAGCTATCATGCCTACAGCGTCATCGTGGTCCTGATTGGTCTGGTATTTTTGCTTCTGATAAAGCTATTCTTGCTCATGAACGTTTATCTATTGTGGATGTTAATACCGGATCTCAGCCGCTTTATAATAAAGATAAAACGTTAGTTTTAGCAGTAAATGGCGAAATTTATAATCATCAAGAACTCCGAAATCAGTACAAAGATCGTTATGAATTTCAAACAGGATCTGACTGTGAAGTGATTCTTGCTTTATATCAAGAAAAGGGTATTGACTGTCTTGATGAACTACAAGGCATGTTTGCTTTTGTCCTTTATGATATCAATAAAGGCACTTATTTTATTGGTCGTGACCATATTGGTATTATTCCAATGTATACCGGTCATGATGAAAATGGCACATTTTATGTTGCCTCTGAAATGAAAGCCTTAGTACCTGTTTGCAAAACAATTGAGGCTTTCCCTCCAGGATGTTACCTATCTAGTACCGAAGGTGAAATTAAAACCTACTACAAACGTGACTGGATGGATTATGACAACGTTAAAGATAATAAAACAGACATCAATGAACTTCGCGTTGCATTAGAAGAGTCAGTAAAAAGTCATTTAATGTCTGATGTACCTTATGGTGTCTTATTATCGGGAGGACTTGATTCTTCAGTGATTTCAGCAATTACTAAAAAATTCTCTGCTCGCCGTGTTGAGGATCACGAAAAATCGGAAGCATGGTGGCCGCAGTTACACTCATTTGCTGTTGGTTTAAAAGGTGCACCCGATCTTAAAGCTGCGCAAGCGGTTGCGGATCATTTAGGCACTGTCCACCACGAAATTAACTTTACCATTCAAGAGGGTATTGATGCGATCCGTGATGTGATTTATTTCATTGAAACCTATGATGTCACCACTATTCGTGCCTCTACACCGATGTATTTAATGGCGCGTAAAATCAAAGCCATGGGCATTAAAATGGTACTTTCTGGTGAGGGGGCTGATGAAGTGTTTGGTGGTTATCTTTATTTCCATAAAGCACCAAATGCCAAAGAGTTCCATGAAGAAACTGTACGCAAATTAGCAGCGTTACATATGTATGATTGTGCTCGTGCTAATAAAGCGATGGCGGCATGGGGCGTTGAAGCTCGAGTTCCATTCCTTGATAAGAAATTCTTAGATGTTGCTATGCGCATTAATCCAAAAGATAAAATGTGTGGTAGCAATGGTAAAATGGAAAAACATATTGTCCGCGAAGCATTTGAATCTTACTTACCAGCATCTGTTGTTTGGCGTCAAAAAGAGCAATTTTCTGATGGTGTGGGCTATAGCTGGATTGATACATTAAAAGAAATTGCGGAAAGTAAAATTACCGATCAACAATTAGAAAACGCAAAATTCCGCTTCCCATACAATACGCCGACTTCAAAAGAAGCTTATATGTACCGTGAGATTTTTGATGAATTATTCCCAATTGAAAGCGCTGCGCATTGTGTGCCGGGAGGCCCAACTGTTGCATGTTCAACCGCTAAAGCGATTGAATGGGATGAATCGTTCAAAAACCTAAATGACCCATCAGGCCGTGCGGCGGTAGGTGTGCATAATGATGCTTATAAAAAATAAAGGATTAGACTCAAGATAATATTATCTAATTCAAATCTGTAAAAAGGGCTATATGCCCTTTTTTTATATTTAGCTAGAGAATTCTGATTAATCTACTTTTTGTAAAATTCATTTTAACTAAACTATCATAGTTTAATGACTATAAATCTCCCATTTTTCATTCAACGATAATCTAATCATTTATTAAAAACTTTTCATTATTTTAAAATTTAGTTCATTAGTTTCATTGATTGGTATACGTTTAAAAAGAATAACGCAATTTTCTACACATCATGTCTTGAATTTTTTATGAGCATTTTTTATTAAATATGTGATCTAAATTCATTTTTTTGTGAATCTAATAAACTATACTTAATGTTACCAGTCACATGGTGATTGGGTGGAAAGTAGACAATGTTTATTTTCCAATAAATATAATTGTAAGAGTGGTGATTTATTAATTAGGAGCATTGAGTGAAAAATTATAGAATTGCAATAATCAACTCAAGTAGTTTTGGGAAATATTTTCCAGATCATTTAAAACGATTAGAAAAAATAGGTGAAGTAAAACATTTTACTTTTGAAAATAGTATTTCTGGAAAAGAATTAGCTGATGCATTGCAAGGGTTCAATATTGTAATTGCAAGTGTCAGACCATTTTTTGATAAAGAGTTTTTTGATAACAAAAAAGATCCTTTATTGTTACTTTCTCGCCATGGAATAGGATTTAATAACGTTGATGTTATTGCTGCTAAAGAGCATGGTACAATCGTTACTATTGTCCCTCCTTTAGTTGAGCGAGATGCGGTTGCTGAAAATGCAGTAACCAATTTACTAGCACTAATTAGACAAACAGTTCAATCTCAAGCGGCTGTTAAGTCAAATGAATGGAAAAAAAGAGCCTCTTTTTTGGGCATTAATGTTACGGGTAAAGTTGTTGGCGTTATTGGATGCGGTAATATTGGCAGTCGAGTAGCAGAAATATTTAAACATGGCTTTAATACTCGGTTACTTGTGGTTGATCCTAAGGTCAATAAAGAATGGGCAAATAAAAATAATATCGAAATTGTTGAATTAGATTATTTGCTTCAAAATTCCGACATCATCTCTTTAAATGCATCACTGAATGAAACAAGCTACCATATCTTAAAAGAGCCTCAATTTTCTTTAATGAAAAAAGGTGTCTATATTACTAATACTGCACGAGCTGAATTGATTGATGAAAGTGCATTATTAAATGCACTTGATAGTGGCATTGTTGCGGGACATGCAACTGACGTAATGTATGTTGAACCTTCGTATAACGATCATCCTTTAGTTAAACACCCTAAAGTACTTGTTACACCTCATACTTCCGCTTATGCAATTGAATGTCTGCAAGGCATGGGGGAAAAGTGTGTACAAGATGTAGAAAATTTTGTTAATAATTTAGAACTACAATCGGTTGTTTCTTAATAAATTATTTAAAAATTTAAGTAATAACAAAAAATATTAAGGAGTTTATATATGCAAGAAATGCATGTAACGTTTCTTCAAGCGGCGATTATTTCCATATGGGTCGCAATGGTTATGTCACGGGGATTGGGTGGAGCAACCTTAACGTTAAGGTTTACCCCAATGATGACTGGTTTAATTGTTGGTGTTGTTTTTAATGATATTCCAAACGCCATGATAACAACCGCAGCAATACAACTAATTTATATGGGCGTTTTTTCGCCTGGTGGTCAAATGCCATCAGAGCCATCTATTGCAACTGCAGTCGCTGTTCCTGTTGCGTTGCTCGGAAAAATGGAGCCAACAGCCGCAGTTGCAGTTGCTGTACCGGTTGGGTTATTAGGATCTTATTTGTATCAACTAAGATTTTTCTTTAACACTATGATTATGAAATTAACTGAAAGATATGCGCAAGAAGCAAATAGTTCAGGATTAACTTTTTCTATAATTATCTTACCAATAATTTGTAGTTTTGCCTTATTTGTTCCGTTTATGTTTGTTGCACTATATTTTGGAGCACCGATTATTGCTGATGTCATTAAATCCAATGCCGGAGGGGTAGTTTTCCATATTCTTAACGTTATTGGTGGTGGGCTTGCAGCTGTTGGTATTGCATTAACCATTTATGTTATTGGTAAAAAGAGTTACATCATTTTCTTCTTATTGGCTTATTTTATGGCGGTAATAACTAAACCACTCAATATAACGATGGTAACTTATGCCATTGTTGGAGCTATTGTCGCATTTATTTTTGTTCTTGCAAAAAGTGAGGCAGTAAATTCTTCAGCAGAGCAACCTAGAAATAATTCAAATAATAACAATCAAGATGATGATGATTATTAATCTATAGTTATTTGATTAATAAATTAGATAGAGGAATTTTATAATGACAGAAATCGTACAAGAAAGTATTGATCTAAAACCAGAAGCCATCACCAAAAAGGATATCACTATTGCATGGTTACGATGGTATTATGCAAATGAAATCCCACACTCATTTGATCGTTATCTTGCAGCGTCATTGATGTGGGGGTTAATGCCAATCCTTAAAAAATTATACAAATCAAAAAGCGAACTGGCAGCAGCTTACCAACGACATTTATTGTTTTTTAACACTCAAATCACTTGGGGTGGAGGAACAATTTCAGGAATTATGGCTTCACTTGAATCAGTTCGAGCCGATGAAGTTTATCAAAACAAGCCAATCAGTATTGATGATGATGTACTTTATAATACTAAAGCGGGTTTAATGGGCGCATTAGCTGGTATTGGTGATGCGATTGACTCGGGTACTATACAATATATTTTTATTGCAATTGCACTTCCTTGGGCACAAGAAGGATTAGCAATTGGTGCATTGTTCCCTTTCTTTGCTTTTGTAATATATCAACTTTTTGTGGGATATTATTTTGCACAATTAGGATTTAAATTAGGTAGAAATGCTGCTACAGAAGTAGTGGGTAACAAAATGCAGATGCTTATAGAAGGCTTATCTATTTTAGGTCTGTTTATGATGGGGATTTTAGCTGCTAGCTATATTAAAGTCTCCTCAAGCTTAAAATTTACCTTATCAGGCAAAGATTTCGTTATACAAGATACATTAGATAAAATTTTACCCGGTGCGTTACCGCTCATTGTTGTAATGGGATTATATTTTTATTTTTCTAAGAAAGGTTTAAAAGTCACCAGAGCATTAGTTGGATTAACCATCATACTGGGTGTTTTAGCTGCAATTGGTATTTTATAAAATAGTGATATAAAAAATAGAGGTTTTAAATTATGGGAAAAGTTGTTTTAGCTCGTGTAGATAGTCGTCTTATTCATGGTCAAGTCGCAACTAATGTTTCTAAAGCGGCCGGTGCTAATGCCTTATTCGTTGCCGATGACTATTCAGCAAATGATGAGTTCACAAAAAATATCATTATAGGCGCTGGTGCTAGCACAGGCCATAAAATCAGAGTATTAAAAGAAGATGGCGCTGTAAGATATTGGAATGATCGTGGGTATGACGATTTTAATGTTATCTTAATTACTAAAAATATTGAGATAATGTATAAAATTATTAAAGCTGGGGTACCAATAACTAATCTTAATATTGGTGGTTTACCGCTAGTGCCAGGTGCAACTTCAATAATTAAAGAAGTATCCATTAACAAAGAGCAACTTGATCTATTGGTCGATTTACAAAAGAGTTTTCCTAATATGGATATCTATTTTCAGGCAACGCCTTCATTGAAAAAAGTAACATTAAATGAAGCAATTAAGATGTTTGAATAATCAAGGATGGTAAAAATGATAGGTGTCTTATTAATTAGCCATGGCAAAATGGCATCAGGAATGAAAGATAGTGTAACAATGATTGTTGGAGAACAAGACAAATTTGAAGCATTATCACTTAACCCAGGACAAGATATTAATCAATTAAAAACGGATTTATTTAATTGTACTAAATCGTTAGATTCTGGCGATGGTGTTTTAATCTTTGTCGATCTCTATGGTGCTTCTCCTTATAACGCATCAATGCAATGTGTGCCACAATGGCATGATCTTGGCATGAATGTTCGCGTTATTACTGGTATGAGCTTGCCAATGGTAATTAATGCAGTATGCAATAGAGATTCGCTATCACTCCAAGAGTTGACAAAAGAGTGTATTGAATCAGGGCATGAAAACATCCAAGATGCTATTGCAAATATTATGCATTCCAACAAGTCTGAAAGTGAAGACGATTATTAATTAGTTTAATTTAACTAATCATACTATTTATTAAGTTGATAGTTTTTAGTCTATACCTATCAACTTATTTTTTATCTTCATAGTTAATCGGATTGTATAAATGTTTATTCACTATGTTATTTTAAATTTTATATTTAGATAGTTTATTAAAAATGGAAATACTTAAAGATCTTGTTCTACGATATTGTGTCATCTTTGGCAAACGGTTTTCTCCTAAAGAAAAGATTGCTTTTTTAAGAGTGATATCTAAAGAACTCAGTCAATTAGGCTATATAGTTGATGCAAAACTTGCTAAATTGAAATTAGCCACAAGACGGTATGAAAACTACTACAATGCTTATATTGGTGATTTAAATAAGGCCGAATTAATCATCTGTACTTATTATGATACGGCTATTAACTGTTTTAATCTTCAAAAAAACTATGCATTTACACCGCAATTTAATAAATTAAATTACTTTATCAGTATTGCGCCTATTGTTTTTTTATTTATTATATCGCTGATATTAAATTATTTTGTCTTTCTTCCAAATATTAGTACTCAAGGCTTTTTTAGCCTTTCAGGTATTGGCTCAATTATTTCAACCGTTTTGTTATTTTTTCTTGTATTTAAATTTAAAAGCGGCATTCCTAATCAAAAGAATTTTGTTTGTAATTCATCAAGTATTATTACTATTATTAACTTAATTAACCAACTCGACAAAAAAGAAAAGAAAAAAATAGCCTTTGTCTTATATGATGGAGGCAATAGCAGTCAATATGGCTTAAAAATGCTGGAAAGTTACTCCAGTCAAATAAAAAACAAAAAATTTATTTTTATAGACAGCATTGGTAATGGTAATGATTTGATTTATTTAAAACCACAAGGATCGGATCTACAAATAGAAGGCAAGACTATTTATACAGGAAAAATGGAAACCCAATTATCCAATTACATCATGATCACATCTGGTAATATAGATAAAGAAGGTAAAATTGTTATTAATAATGCCCATTCATCAAAAGACAACTATTTATCCAACGAAATAATCGAAAAACATACCCAATCGCTTCGTGATGTATGTCGTTCATTAACAACTCGTTATGCCGATAAAAATCAAAAGTAGTATTTGAGTAGAGGGAAAGTGATCACATCTACCAACCGATTGGGTAGATGTGATAGATAAATTAATGTGCAGCGCCTTTTGGTGCACCAATCGGTAAAATGGTACGACCATATTGTTCGTTAATTACTTCTGCCATTGCTAAATAAACCGCACTTGCTCCACAAATAATGCCTTCAAAACCGGCAATATGGATAATGCCATGGTTACCTGAAATATTACCAATAGCTAATAAAGCAAATAAAACCGTTAAACTGGCAAAAACAAATTGTAATGCGCGGTTACCTTTTAATGTACCAATAAACATAAAGCCAGTAAAAATTCCCCATAAAGCAAGGAAAATACCAACAAAGGTAGCATCAGATGGTGCTGTTGCTGGTGAAGTTGGTAAATACCAAATACCCACTAACGCAATCCAAAAGAAACCATAAGAGGTAAATGCCGTTGTACCAAACGTATTACCTTTTCGAAATTCTAAAATGCCAGCAATGACTTGTGCAAGGCCGCCATAAAAAATACCCATTGAGACGATGACTGTCATAGCCGGGAAAAATCCAGCATTATGAATATTTAATAAAATTGTTGTCATACCAAATCCCATTAAGCCAAGAGGGCCAGGATTTGCAAGTTTTGTTTGTTCCATAAGGATCCTATAGGTTAAGTGTGATGATTAAAAAAGAGCGGCAATGATAAGTGCAGAAAACGCGATAATCAAGATTTCAGAGAAAATTATTTTTTTGCCCCCCTTGATATTAATAATAATGTTCCCATTTATGTGAAAACAAAAACATTTCTTTGTGAAATAAAGGCTTGAAAATTAATATTTAAGACCTATATACAAGAAATAAAATACAGATTTTGAGGAGAAAGACTATGGGTAAAATTATTGGTATTGATTTAGGTACAACAAATTCATGTGTTGCTGTAATGGACAATGGCCAAGCAAAAGTATTAGAAAATGCAGAAGGCGATCGCACAACCCCTTCCATTATTGCTTATACTCAAGATGGTGAAATCTTAGTTGGTCAACCAGCAAAACGTCAAGCAGTAACCAATCCACAAAATACATTATTTGCCATTAAACGTTTAATTGGTCGTCGTTTTGAAGATGCCGAAGTACAACGCGATGTTAGCATTATGCCATATAAAATTGTAAAAGCCGATAATGGTGATGCATGGGTTGATGTTAAAGGTCAAAAAATTGCGCCACCACAAATTTCTGCTGAAGTGTTAAAGAAAATGAAAAAAACAGCAGAAGATTATCTTGGCGAAGCGGTGACAGAAGCGGTAATTACTGTTCCAGCTTACTTTAACGACGCACAACGTCAAGCAACCAAAGATGCTGGTCGTATTGCAGGACTTGATGTAAAACGTATCATCAACGAACCAACAGCTGCAGCCCTTGCTTATGGTTTAGATAAAGATGTAGGTAACCGTACTATTGCTGTTTATGACCTTGGTGGTGGTACATTTGATATTTCTATTATCGAAATCGACGATGTTGATGGCGAAAAAACCTTTGAAGTATTAGCAACAAATGGTGATACTCACTTAGGTGGTGAAGATTTTGACTCACGCTTAATCAACTATTTAGTTGACGAATTTAAACGTGAACAAAACTTCGATTTAAAAAATGATCCGCTTGCAATGCAACGTTTAAAAGAAGCAGCAGAAAAAGCAAAAATTGAATTATCATCAGCACAACAAACTGATATTAATTTACCGTATATCACTGCTGATGCAAGTGGTCCAAAACATTTAAATATCAAAGTAACACGCGCTAAACTTGAATCTTTAGTTGAAGATTTAGTTAAACGTTCAATGGATCCTGTAAAAACAGCATTACAAGATGCAGGTCTTTCTGTTTCGGACATTAAAGACGTTATTCTTGTTGGTGGTCAAACACGTATGCCAATGGTTCAAAAAGCGGTTGCTGACTTCTTTGGTAAAGAGCCACGTAAAGATGTAAACCCTGACGAAGCGGTTGCAGTTGGTGCGGCTGTTCAAGGTGGTGTACTTGGTGGTGATGTTAAAGATGTGTTATTACTTGATGTTACCCCATTGTCTTTAGGTATTGAGACTATGGGCGGCGTTATGACAGCTTTAATTGAAAAGAACACAACTATTCCAACTAAACATAGTCAAGTGTTCTCAACTGCTGAAGATAATCAATCAGCTGTAACCATTCATGTGTTACAAGGTGAACGTAAACGTGCGGGTGATAACAAATCATTAGGTCAATTCAATCTAGATGGTATTCAACCTGCACCTCGCGGTATGCCACAAATTGAAGTGACTTTTGATATTGATGCTGACGGTATTTTACATGTATCTGCGAAAGACAAAAATACTGGACGTGAACAAAAAATTACGATTAAAGCCTCTTCAGGATTAAGTGAAGAAGAGATTCAAAAAATGGTAAATGATGCGGAAGCTAATGCTGATGCAGACCGTAAATTTGAAGAGCTCGCTCAAACTCGTAACCAAGCTGATCATCTTGTTCACACAACACGTAAACAAGTGACTGAAGCCGGTGATCAGTTATCAGCTGATGATAAAAAAGCAATTGAAGATGCAGTTAGTGCTTTAGAAGTTGCCGCTCGTGGCGAAGATAAAGCAGAAATTGAAGCAAAAATTAATGCATTAATGGAAGCTTCTAAAAAATTGCTTGAATTAGCACAACAACAAGCCCAAGCAGCTCAAGGTGCGGGTCAAGCAAATAGTGGAAACACTAATGCGCAAGATGATGTTGTTGATGCAGACTTTAAAGAAGTTGATGATGATAAAAAATAAACATTAACTACAATGTTTTTTAATGAGTTATTTCAACAAGTTTTAAGCATATAACAAGTTAAACGGGCAAGAGGTAACTCAAGCCCGTTTAGTTGTTTATAAAATCATAAAAATAAAGGTTAATTATGGCGAAGAAAGATTATTATGAAACATTGGGCGTCAGTAAAAGTGCCAGTGAAAGTGAGATAAAAAAAGCCTATAAACGCCTAGCGATGAAATATCATCCTGATAAAAATCAAGATAACAAAGCCGAAGCCGAAGCAAAATTCAAAGAAGTGAAAGAAGCTTACGAAATCCTAACTGATCCGCAAAAAAAAGCGGCTTATGATCAATATGGACATGCTGCTTTTGAACAAGGACAAGGTGGATCGGGTGGATTCGGCGGATTTGGTGGCTTTGGCGGTGGTGCGTTCGACGATATATTCAGTGATTTTTTTGGTGGCGGTCGTGGGCGCAGTCAAACCGCATCTCGTGGCAATGACTTACAATACAATATCACCCTAACATTAGAAGAAGCCGCGGCAGGTGTTAGTAAAGAAATTAAAGTACCAACTTGGGTAAGTTGTGATACTTGCCATGGGCAAGGAGCCGAAAAATCCTCTGATGTGGTCACGTGTAATACCTGTCATGGTGCAGGTGTTGTCCAAATGCGACAAGGATTTTTTGCCGTGCAACAAGAGTGTCCAACTTGTCATGGACGGGGTAAAGTGGTTAAAAACCCATGTAAAAAATGTCATGGTGAAGGTCGCGTTGAAAAAACGAAAACATTGTCTGTTACTATTCCAGCCGGTGTTGATACAGGCAACCGTATTCGACTATCTGGTGAGGGCGAAGCTGGTTTAAATGGTGCGCCAGCAGGTGATTTATATGTTCAAATGCAAATTAAACCACATGCTATTTTTGAGCGAGACGGCACCAATCTGCATTGCGAAATTCCAATTAATATTGCATTGGCATCACTCGGTGGCGAAGTTGAAGTACCAACCCTTAATGGCAAGGTCAGCTTAACGATTCCGGCTGAAACACAAACCGGTAAAATGTTCCGACTACGAGGTAAAGGCGTCAAATCATTACGCGGTAGTGCGGTAGGTGATCTTTACTGTCATGTTGTGGTTGAAACACCCGTTAACCTAACGAGCAAACAAAAAGAGCTGCTTAAAGAATTAGGTGAAAGCTTTAAAGCCGATAAAAACTCTAAACACAGCCCCAAAGAAAAAAGCTTCTTTGACAAAGTGAAAAAGTTTTTTGGTTAATTTGATATAGCAAAAGCACGATTGAACAGTAAAATAACTTGTTCAATCGTGTGTTAGCCAACATTCAGACCTCTACACCCATCCCTATTTATTCACAAAAACAAAAAACTTTTAGCCAAATTAACCGTTTATGCAACTATTTCGTTTTTTACTACGATCCTGTTTTTTGCTTACGATATTTTTCGGTCAAAATTTTAACAGAAAACTTACCGTTATTTTCTCGGGATAGATTTAAAGAGTATGGTTTGTAGCTCCATATTTTATCCCCTACTATGTTTTTATATTCTTCTTTACCATATTTTTGGGTTAATTCTTTATAAACTTTCTGCTCTATTTCTGCTGTGTATGTCATTTTTTGATAAACATTGAACACAACCAATTGGGTAGGGTTACGCTCTAAGTCATCTTCAAGTCTAATGGTTAATTTTTCGTCTTGATTGTTGGCATTTAAAGTTATTTCATAGCTTTTGATTGTGCCTTCGATTATCGATTTTTCGCCTATTTTTGATGGCGGTAATCGCATTTTCTTTTCACTAACCTTTATGTCCTTTTCAGAAAGGTGATATTGGTTTTTGAGTAATTCAACCAGTTCCGGTTCGGTTATTCCAAGCTTAACCCCTGCAAGTTCAAGATTTTCCGCCTGCTCTTTTGTTAAACCATCAGCCCAACAGGTTGGGATACAAAATAACAAAGTGAATAATAAAAAGTACTTTTTTAACATTGTTTAGCTCCTAGTTGTGTTATAGTCCATTGCTCCGAATAGATACATAGAATTTACCCTCAGTTTTTGGGGATAAGCCTAAATGGTATGCGTTGTAACGCCAGACTTTTATTCCGAAAAAGTTTGTTGTTTCTTCCTTACCATATTTTTCGGTTAACTCCTTATAAACCTTCTGCGCACTTTCTACTGTATATGGCATGGTATGATAAATACTATAAACTACCATTTTTTGTGGAGGATTATGCGTGATATCGTCTTTAAGTTGAATTGTTAACGTTTCTTCTGGATGGTTGGTATTTAAAACGACTTCATAGATCTTAATTGTGCAAGTAGTTATGCTTTTTCCATCTATTTGGGTTGGCGGTAATGCCATTTGCTGCTCACTAACAGTAAAGTCATTTTCAGAAAGGTGATATTGGTTTTTGAGTAATTCAACCAGTTCCGGTTCGGTTATTCCAAGTTTAACCCCTGCAAGCTCAAGATTTTCCGCCTGCTCTTTTGTTAAACCATCAGCCCAACAAGTTGGGATAAAAAGCAACAAAGCGAATAATAAAAAGTAATTTTTTAGCATTGTTTTTTTTCCAATTTGTATATTAATTCCTTAAGTTATTATTTTATTATAATAAAATAATAACCTAGGCACCAGTAAACAATAAAAAGCAGCCATAGTGCAAAAAAACAGCAAAATAAATCTACCAATCAGACTGATTATTTAGCTATCTACACACTAAACACTGCACTCAATTTATTCTATTCACCAAAACAAAAAAGGCCTGATTTTCCGCCCAAAAATCGGTCAGAAAAGATATTGATTTTATTAAAGTTTTTATTTATTGGTTTTTAGCCAAAAAACACCACCCAAACCCCTTATCCCAAAGCCCGCCAACGTAGGCTGACTCATCCTTTAACAAAACTTTACAAATTTTTAATAAAAAAAGTAGCGCATTATCACTCAACCGATTATAATTTAAGCGCTTTTAAAGCAAGGGAATGCTCGTTAGTCGAGCGGACAATTATAAAAAGTGTAAATAAAACAAAAAATTACTTGACAGGATAAGCAAAATGCGTTACCATTTATGGCATCTGGCATCTGGCATCTGGCATGCCAAACCTACGCCCAAAATCTTTTTCAATTTCACCGTAGTCTAAATCAGACACAGTTCTTATTTTCATCAGCGAAGTCATTTCGCGTAGCGAAATGGACGCCGTCGTCGTGGTCTTTACAGGCGATGTTTTCGGCGGGTACTTCGGCAACATCGTCGGAAACCGCTTTGGTCAGGTCATCGGCCACATGTTCGGTAAAATTATCGTCGATATCCAAGTGGTTATTAAGGCCGCCATTGCTATCCAAACCGAGGTTATTATTTAAACCTTCATTGTTATTTAAATCGGCGTTGTTCTTCGTGGTATTGTTGTTATTGTCATATACACAGGGTTCTGTGGCATTAACGGCCCAGACATCAAGGGTAATAGAGGGAAGTGCGCCGTATTTAACATTTGATGGAGGTCGAACAAAGGCAACGGATACAGACAGCTTTTTTGCAATAGAGTTGCCGAATGGTAGAGTTATCAGGCCATCAACTAACACATCGAGTGCTACCAATCCGATAATGTTACCTAGTGGTAATTATACATTTAATGATATTCATATGGTGATACCGTTGGAGGCAACATATACCACTTTAAGTCGTCTAATGAGCGAAGGGAAGTGGGGAGATGATGATGGAGATGGCCGGGGGGTTAATGGAGGAGTAACAGCATCAGGTATTATATCGTTATCAATAAAGGATAAAGATGGCACTACGGTTAGTCGTGGTGATACATTAAGTAAATGTAGTGCCCCTTATAAGGTAACTTTAAGTAGTGTAGGGGGAAGTATAACTACACGATATGGTTTGCCGAATAGTACTACTTTTAGTGAAGGTGCTGCGACGTATTACATCAAGCCGGATTCTTCTGGTGGTTGTTATTTTGTGCAGTACACAATGCCGAATTTGTACTTTGGTGGTACTAATGTTACTATTGGAAGTCGCCCTGACGATTCCAAGTACGCAGGCCCATCTAACATATGGAGTCCTGCAAAGGGTTTTTTAACTCAGTCAACTAATTCATCCTCTTACTACCAAAATTTTCCTACAACGGGTGCAGATGGTTTGTATTTTGACTTAGAGATACCTACTGGAGTTAATGCAAGTCAGTTGACATGGTCAGTTGTCACGAATGGTGATATAGAGGCTACAGTCAACAGGGTGTCATCGTCAAATAGGACAAGGGTAAAATTAAGCGGTCCTAGGGCTGATGATACTCGAATACACTCAAGTAGACCTCGTAGACTTGCCGTCCCATCTTTGCCACAGAAGTTTGAGTTGGTCGGTAGGGATAGTCGAGATAATGAGGTTCGTTATGGATTTGTGTTGAGGCAGTGGTTCGTCAGTCGGGGTAATTTAAAGGGCACTCAGTCGAATCAAATATCTTGGTGTAGTCGTTTGGGTTATCGTTTGCCACAGATTAAGGATTTAACCAATGCAGTCAGAACTGGTAGTTATCCTATTTCTGGCGCAGTACCTAGTTCATCAGGCAATTGGTATCAGCGTCACATAGGTGCTGGTTTTTTCACGGAGTGGGGCTACATATACCACTACGTTGGTGCGGGCTTCTCCAAAGACGGCTACTGGGCGAGTGACGCTACAGGTAGCGATGGCTTCGGTGCCGACCCGGACGTCGGCTACGTTGGCAGCCGCAACATTTCCGCTAACTTCGGTGCTGTTTGCACCGCACCTTAGCTTTTATTTCTTATTCCTTAATCCTTGGGCCGCGGGGGCGATTATGGTGCAGATAGAGGACAATCTAACAAAGAATAACGCCCCCGTGTAAGTTGGGGCATATTCCCTTAGGGTTGCGCTGTTGCGGTTTAAATTTGTGGTCTATTTATAGTACGGCAAGGTTTCGGACGTTTTGACCTTTAGCTAACAAAATAGTTACAGTGACCACGTCCGAGCAAAGGGATTAATGAACTGCACCCCAAAAGTTGTACAAAAAAACTAAGCTGCTGGAAAATAATACTCCCGATATTGAACAGGACTCTTTTTGTCCAAGCTTAATTTAATTCTTCTATGATTATAATAATGGATATAT
>NZ_JBXSQG010000018.1:0-38695 GCF_057063545.1 Gilliamella sp. X-23 | reverse complement strand
TGATGAAAATAAGAACTGTGTCTGTTTTAGACTACGGTGAAATTGAAAAAGATTTTGAGCATAGGTTTGGCAGGCCAGATGCCAGATGCCAGATGCCAAGTATGATAGCGCATTTCGATCATCCTGTCAAGTAACTTTTTGTTTTATTTACATTTTTTATAATTGACTGCTCAACTAATGAGCAATCCCTTGCTTTGAAAGCGCTTAAATTATAATCGCTTGAATAATAATGTGCTACCTTTTTTGTTAAAAATTTGTAAAGTTTTGTTAAAGGATGAGTCAGCCTATGTTTGTGTGCTTTGGGAAATAGTTTTGGGTGGTGGTTTTTGGTTAAAAACCAACAAACAAAAACTTCAATAAAATCAATACCTTTTCTGACCGATTTTTAAAGGTAAATTTGTTCCTATAATCCAATTAGTTATGCGCTAAAAACAATAAATAAAATATAAAAACCAAAATTGTTACGGCTTTATCAAATAACATTGCCTAAATCATTCCTATACAAATAGTTTAGTTATCGTTCTTCGATAAAGCCTTCGTTTTTTGCTGTAAATCAGTTATAAATAGTCATTATGTTATTTTATTTTCATATGATTTAATTATTTTATTTTTTCGCTGCCGATTCGCAATTAATTTATAGCAAATGGTTATGCCATGAAGCAACGCTATTAAAGCAGTGATAATAAAAATAGAGATGCCGATAAATATAGGCGAGTTAAATGACAATAACTGTTCTTGATGGAATCTATATAAAAAATCATCATTAATAGTTAGATCTAAAATTGTGTTATCACTTTGATAATTAACCCCCGTCACTAGCCCTGAAACCTTTACTTTTCCGCCCTTTCCTAGTAACGCATTATAGTATGTTTCTGTCAGACTTATATCTTCGTCATCGGGATAGCTGATCTTTATCTCTTGTGTATTTGCTAATGCTAAGCCGACACTTTGTGCTGAGTGTTGATAATCAGTTAGAGCTGTGTTTGCTTTTTCTAGGTAGTAAGATAACACACTTCTTTTTAAGTTATTGATTTGTGGTTCTAGGTGTTCAAGCATACCGGCAACGATAATCTTTTCGTAGTTTGGGTGCTGTTTGCTATATTCAACAAGTTGAGGCCATTGGTCGAGTGTGCTGGCGGTTGGTTTAATGGTTTGGAGTAAAATCTGCTTGGCTCGTCTACATTTGTCCTCATCTAACAATTGGCAGCTTTCGTCAACGGTTAGAATTAAGCGATCAATATGTAATAGTTTGGTTAATATTACGCCAAATTGGTAATCCTCGTTGTAGTCTGTGTTTTTTCTGTTGTTTAGCCGTTTTTCAAGCTCTGTTACGTCATTATCTCGTGCTGTTTCAATTAATTTATCGCCAAAAAACGCGTTTAACAGATCGTTCTCAAATGAGGCATCTTCGGCATTGTTTGCGGTTTGCTCGTTAATAAACACTTTATCGCAATGTTCTAAATACATGTTGCTTTCCGCATTACATGATGCGCCATTGAGTTTTATATTAACCAAGTCGCCCTTTTTGATTGGGCTGTTTTTTAAAGATTCGGCATCTTTAATGTTCCAAATACTGACATGGTCATTAAAAGGATAACTAGCCAGTGTCAAATTATCGGTGATATTAACTAATTTAAAGATGATAATAGATAAAAAAAGCGCTGTAACAAATAGGATTAGATTGCGCATTATAAATTTTGGTGGCCCAAATTCTTCTATTTCACGACTGATGGATAATGAATTGCCATAACGAAGCAGTTTTTTGCTATTTGCAACGATATCCATGTCGATATTTTCATTCGTTTTATCAGGCAGAAATGGAGCCCAATAAGCGGGGTATTTTAAAGTTAGATCATCACCAACGATCATTTGGTTTTTTATTTCATTTTTGTGTCGAATTTTCGTTTTTATGTGGTTAACATCTAATGTGTAAGATTCAGCTTTACGAAAGTAAAAGAAAGCAGTAGCAGATAAACTAAGCGCGATAAATACAGGTAAAAAACTATCAAAAGAGTACCAGTACTTAGCAAATAACATCGCTGCTACCACTAAAAAAACGGCGGCAAATATGCCATTGTTTTGTTTACTTCGATTCGCCGATTCTAGAGGTGTTTCTTCACGCTGTTCGACTATTTCACAAGTAAACTTGCTTTTTAATTCAGTATCTTTATCAATTTTAATTATGCTGTCATTTGCATCAGTTAGGTTTTGTTCAAGTTCAAGTTCGACTTCTGCTTTTTGACTTTCCCAAGGCTTCGCAAAATGTGGTTTTAGGTTTGGTTGCTTTTGATTTTGTTGTGCTGTTTTTAGGTCATATTGATTGAGTTTGACCACTATTGCATAGTGTTCGGTAAATACGACTTGTACGATGTTGATATCTTCAACGTATTGTTCCATGTCATAAGGAAAAAAGACAACGGTATCACCAATTCGATAAGTATAGATAGGATCATTACGCTTATTAGACTGGTTAATAGCAATACAAGAGCCAACGATAACTGAAACAGTTGGACTAACTAATGAAGGCCCATGTTCATAAGGCCCTACCATAGAGGGGTCGTTAAGATAAGGTTCAAGTAGTTGGTATTCTTCTTCTTTTATTGTTCGACTTAAGTTAGAGAAAAATGATAAACCATATTTGTTATTTTCATCATTGGAATTATCACTAAAATCAGCTAACGTGTCTAAACCATAGCCGTTAAAACTAACGGCAATCGCATAGCGCGATGTGAAAACGACTTCCACAACATTATAATCTAAAGCAAATAGTTGTAAATGATAAGGGAATAGGACTTCGATACCATCGATTTTGTAATAAAATTCAGTTTCTTTTGAATCGGTATAAAGACTATGGCGAACGCAGTCTCCCTCAATAATAGATACTTCAGAATTCACTAATGAAGATTGCAATTTATAAGGCTTAACCAATTTTTTATTGGTGAGATAAGGAGTTATCAGCTCAAGTTCTTCTGATGTTAATCTTCTTGTTGTTTGGCGATTATTTATACGCTCTTCTAGGTTTCTTCTGTTTTGTCGACGTTCATATTTAAAATCACTCCACTTCGCAAATCCGATTAAGGCACTAAATAACATGATTAGGAGTAAAATGATTTTTAAAGTAAAAATAGTATCCATTGTTTGGCGTTTTCCTTTTTATTTCAGTGTATTTCTATTTTCTTTATGTTTAACAATGTAGAAAACCAATGCGATTACATTTAATTTTCTATATAACAATATGTTATATAATAATTATATTATTCGATTTTTATATATAGCTAAAATTTTATTCTTACGTCGATGATTAGCCAACAATTTGTAACAAATTACAACGCTATTTAAAATCGAGACTAAAGCCGTAATCATAAAAACAGCAAGACTAACAAAAATTGGGGATACGAATGAAAATAGTTCATCTAAATTCGTACTGTAATGAGAGTTTGCGTTAATCTTCAAACCCGATATTGAATTATCATCTCGATAATAAATATCGCTAACTCGTCCAACAATGTCAATGTTCCCCGCTTTTTCAAATAGCACATCATAATAGTATTCTACATTTAATAATGAAACAGGCCCTGATTTGTCATTATTTATATGTTCTAGTTTGCCCATTTCTAAGTAACTATTTTCGGATAAATCAATCCTAAAACTTGATTTATTATGCTGATAATCTGAAACAACACTCTTTAATCTTGTGATTACATCTGCCTTCAATCTTGAGATTGAACTATCAAGCTTAGAAACATTTCTGACGGAAACAATTTCATTATGATTTGGATTAATTTCAGATATATTAACAACTTTTTCCCAATCAGATAAATCATCTGAAACCTGTATATCAAACAAAGCAGTCAACTCTTTCTTGACGCTTAGACAATCGATTTCAGAAACTTTGCATACTTTATCCACAGTAATTACGATTTTTCCAATATCTATTAGTTTTGTAAATGATTCTTTGATATATCGTTGATATTGAGATGTTATCCTATCAAAGGATTTATACAATTCAATCAATCGGTCTTGATATTGCTGCGCTGCAATAACATCTTGATCAACACGAGTATTTATAAAATTATCTTTAAATAAATTTTTTATTGGTTCAGCTATTGATACTATGTAATTAGTTTCGATATCAATAGGTTGATTATTGATGAATAATGTATGACACCTATTTTCATTTTTCTTTTCATTTACATCGCATGATGCACCACTTATTTTTATATTGACTAAATCACCTTTTTGAATTGGACTATTTTTTAAGGTTGATTCATCCTGTAAATTTCTAGCGGTTATATTGTCGTTGAAAAATTGATAAGCTAACATTGCATTATCAACTAAACTTGTTTGAAAATAGACAACAGCAGATAAAATAGTTCCAGTAATTAAGAGTATTAAATTATGCTTAGCAAATTTTGGTGCTCCAAATTGTTCGATCTCTTGGTTAATGGAAAGTGTATTTTCATAACGAATTAGCTTTCTATCACTCACTGATATGTCCATGTTTGCAGGCAAAGACGACTTGTCAGGAAGAAAAGGCAGCCAATGGTGGGGAATGTTTAAAATATAATCTTCACCAATGATAACTTCTTTTTTAGAAACGTTTTTATTTTTAATTAAGCCCTTAACGCAAATTACGTTGTTTAAATCGTATTTAGATCTAGGCTGATACCAATAAAAAATAACGGAAAGTATCGTACTAAAAATAACTAAAATAAGGATGGTAGAATTATTGGAATACCAATAGATAAGGAAAAACACAGTCATCAAAGTTAAAAAAATAGCTGATAATAGACCGTTACCTTTTTTATTTCTATTTCTTGATTCTAATGGAGTTTCTTCACGTTCCAACAATTTTACAAAATCTATTTTTTTGTCAGGGTTCGGTTTTACGCTCACTACAGTATCATTACTTGTTTGTTCATCTTCTGGCATTTTAGAATCAAAAGATTGCTCATACATCCAAGGTTCATCTAATTCTGAGCATATGATTCCGCCTTGAGATTCTGCGGCAGTCTTTAGATCATAATCATTGATTTTAACCACAAATGCATATTTCTCGGTAAAAACGACTTCTGCAACGTTAAAATCTGAAATATGGAGGTACATGTTATAAGGGAAAAAGAGTTCAATCCCATCAATCTCATAATAAAAAGAGGTTTCTTCAGTATTCGTATATAAACTATGACGGACACAATTCCCTGATATCTTTGATACTTCTAAATCAATTAATGATGATTGATATTTATACGGAAACACTAGCCATTTATTATTCAGATAAGGTTCTAAAAGTTCAAATTCGTTTTCGGTTAATTTTCTTATTGATATGCGATCATTAATAACATTCTTTAAATTTTGCTTATTTGTATGTCTTTTTGAGCTATAATTAATCCAAGAAAATATAGCAAGGCCTATCAAAAAAATCTTAATTAACCAATAAAACTCCATTTCACTATTTTCCTTATATTATTTTTTTATTCTAATATTTTTAATAACATTAAGGCGCACAATGCGCCTTAATGTTATTAAAAATGCTAATAATGAATATCACTATTTAACTGTTTTTTCACTACGTGATAAACCAATAATCCCAGAGCGTACAGTTTCGACAATATTACAAGTTTCGCGAATTGAAGCTAAGAATGAGTCTAGTTTTTCACTCGTACCCGATAATTGTACGATGTAATGTGTCGCAGTCACATCGACAATCGATCCCCTAAATATATCGGCACAACGTTTTACTTCGTCACGCGCATCCGAACCTTTTGCGGCAACTTTTACTAGCATGATTTCACGCTCTACATGTGGCCCTTCGGTTAAATCATGCACGCGATAAACATTAACCAATTTATGCAACTGTTTTTGAATCTGTTCAAGCACATGCTCATCACCCGTCGTTTGTATCGTCATACGATGCATAGTTGGGTCTTCAGTTTGCGCGGTAGTAATTGTTTCAATATTAAAACCACGTTGTGAAAATAAGCCAATTATTCTTGATAATGCGCCGGGTTCGTTTTCGGTTAAAATTGATAATATATAACGCATTAGGTTCTCTCCGTTTTACTAAGCCACATTTCGTTCATTGCGCCACCTCGTACTTGCATTGGGTACACATGTTCAGTAGCATCGGTCATGACATCAACAAAAACCAAACGATTTTTAATGGCTAATGCTTGTTTTAGTTTTGGTTCAAGTTCTTCACGCTTGGTTATAACCATTCCAACATGGCCATAAGCTTCTGCAATTTTGGCAAAATCGGGTAAAGATTCCATATAAGAGCTGGAATGCCGGCCTGCATAAATCATATCTTGCCACTGCTTAACCATGCCTAAAAAACGGTTGTTTAAATTTAACACCAGTACTGGTAAACCATATTGCAATGCAGTTGATAGCTCTTGAATATTCATTTGAATACTGCCATCACCTGTTACGCACACAACGGTTTTTTTAGGGAATGCTAATTTAACCCCAAGCGCTGCTGGCAAGCCAAATCCCATGGTGCCAAGTCCACCTGATGTAATAAAGTGACGCGGCTTGTCAAATGGGTAATAAAGTGCCGTGAACATTTGATGTTGCCCCACATCGGTTGCCACAAAAGCATTCCCTTTGGTCAATTTGTATAATACTTCAATGGCTTCTTGTGGTTTGATGCTTTCACCATCATGACGATAAGCCAAACAGTGACGAGCTCGCCAATGTTCGATCTGCTTCCACCAATCGATCAGCGCATCAAGATCACGTTCGGTAGAGGACTCATCTAACATTGACAACATGGTATCAAGTACGACTTTGGCATCACCCACCACTGGAATTGAAGCCAAAATGGTTTTAGAAATTGAAGTTGGGTCAATATCTACATGAATAATTTTGGCTTTTGGGCAATATTTTTCAACATTGTTGGTGGTTCGATCATCAAAGCGCGCACCAATTGCAAAAATCACATCAGCATTATGCATAGCCATATTGGCTTCATAAACCCCATGCATACCAATCATGCCAAGGTAATGTTTGTCGGTCCCCGGAAAGGCGCTAATGCCCATCAACGTTGAAGCAACTGGTAGATTGAGTTTTTCTGCAAGTGTTTTAATTTCGCTACTTGCGTCAGCAGCAATTACCCCCCCACCAATAAATAATACTGGCTTTTTAGCGGATAATAACGTGGTTAGGGCTTTTTTGATCTGCTTTTTATGGCCTTGAATAGTTGGGTTATAAGATCGCATTACAACAGATTTTGGGTAGTGATAATTATATTTGTTAGCAGGATTGACAATATCTTTTGGCAAATCAATCACTACAGGTCCTGGTCTACCTGTCGAGGCAATATAAAACGCTTTTTTGATGGTTTCTGGAATATCTTTACTGTCTTTAACTAAAAAACTGTGTTTAACAATTGGGCGAGAAATGCCTATCATGTCACATTCTTGGAATGCATCGTTACCAATTAAATTGCTAGCAACCTGCCCAGACAATATTACTAGCGGTACAGAATCCATGTATGCGGTTGCAATTCCGGTAATGGTATTCGTTGCTCCAGGACCAGATGTAACTAAAACAACACCAACATCACCTGTTGCTCTGGCATAACCATCAGCCATATGCACGGCAGCTTGTTCATGACGAACTAAAATATGTTCAATGCCACCTAATGTGTGAATGGCATCATAAATATCAAGAACACTACCACCGGGATAACCAAATATCTGTTTTACTCCTTGGTCAATCAATGATTGAATAACCATCTCTGCGCCTGACAGTTTTGCCATGGTTGTTGCCTCCAATGTAACTGATTTTTCATTTTGTGAATCATTTTGCATCAACTTGTAAGCAAAATCAATAAAGTCAATTAGCTAAGTTCATTACAAATAAAATTAAGCACTCACAATATTAATTTTTAAAATATTATGAATAATATCCATAATCTATCAATTTTATTTAAATATTGCTGATTGATTTCATTGTTATTTTTTTATTTTTTATATACACTCAGAAACTAAGTATTTCTAGTCATAACAGTACTAGAATTCTTCATTACTCAAGGGTATCAATATGAGCAATATTTCATCTAAACCAACCTCACTTGCTGACTGGCAATTAGTTAAAGTTACTGGCGAGGATAACCGTGTTTTTCTGCAAGGACAAATAACCAACGACATTAACCGACTTTCAGAACAATCAACGCTCTATGCCGCTCATTGCGACAATAAAGGCAGAATGTGGAGTACTTTATTGTTGTTTCAACGCGGTAATGATATTTACTACATTGAGCGTAAAAGCGTTGTGAAAAAACAGATTGCCGAACTAGCAAAATATGCCGTTTTTTCTAAAGTGACCATCGAACCAGTTCAAGATTTAAATATGATAGGTTTGGTCGGTGATGCAATTCCCACAGAAATCGCTACGAAATTAAGCGATATAAGCTGTTTAACTGAAAATAACATCACCTATATCAAAGTACCTTTACCAGAAATGCGGGTTATTATGGTCACACCAGAACCCATTGCGGGTGATTTAAATCCATGCAGTGAGTGGTTAAAACTTGATTTGCAAGCAGGCTATCCTATTATTGATGATAGCAATATGGCAATTTTATTACCGCAAGCTTGTAATTTACAATCTTATGACGCAATTAGCTTTGAAAAAGGCTGCTACTGTGGTCAAGAAATGGTCGCCAGAGCGCAGTTTCGTGGTGCTAACACTCGTGGAATGTATGTAATAAAAGGCACCAGTGACGTTCTTCCTAAAATTGGCAATACGCTTGAATATAAACTTGCTGGTGGTTGGCGAGAAGGTGGGCTGGTATTAGCCGCGGCAAAACTTGATGATAAAGACGGCATTTGTGTTCAAGTCGTTCTTAATAATGGAATTGATTTAAATACGCCATTTAGAGTTTTTGGAAACGATAACAGCCGAATGACGTTTTAATTGTTTTTGATCAACAAGCTGGAATAACATCACATTTATTCCAGCCGTCTTTGCCTATCGTTTTAACTTAGTTCGCAAGTTCTTGGTTAACAATTTCAATAAAATAGCTTACTCCAGTTGTTAACACTTCATCATTGAAGTTAAAGGCTGGATTATGTAAGTTAGCTCCTTTACCTGCGCCTAGCCAAACGTATACACCCGGTATTTTTTGTAGCATAAAGGCAAAATCTTCTGATCCCATTGAAGGAAGAGGATCAATAATTACGTTATCTTGCCCGACGGTTTTTTTAGCAGCAACAATAGCAATATCGGCTTGTTTGGCATAATTAATCGTCGCTGGGTAACGGCGTTGATAATCCACTTCAGCCTTGGCTTCAAATGTTGAGGCAATACCTGTTGCTATTTGTTTAATGCGACTTTCAGCCATATCTTGCACTTGTGCACTAAATGTTCTAACTGTACCTCGAATCACCGCTGTTTGAGGTAACACATTCCAAGTATCGCCGCTGTGAATTTGTGTTACGCTAACGACTAACGAACTTAAAGGATCGGCATTACGACTGACAATGCTTTGTAAACCATTAACGATTTGTGTGGCAGTTAGTATCGTATCTTTGCCCAAATGAGGAGCTGCTGCATGAGCACCAACACCGGTTATTTTGATTTCAAAAACATCATACGAAGCCATCATTGGGCCATGATTAATATAAAAGTGATTTAATTTCATATTTGGCTGATTATGAATACCATACACCGCTTCAATCGGGAATCGTTCAAATAAACCATTTTCAACCATAACGCGTGCCCCACCCTCGTTTTCTTCAGCCGGTTGAAAAATAACCACAACAGTACCCGCAAAATCACGGTGTTCACTCAAATACTTAGCAGTGCCGAGCAACATAGCAGTATGCCCATCATGACCACATGCATGCATTTTGCCATGCGTGGTTGAGCAATAATCGATAGTATTTTCTTCAATAATATCTAATGCATCAATATCAGCTCGAAGTGCAATCCACCGCCCTTCTTGATTACCTTTAATAATACCAACAACGCCAGTGGGTGCAAAATCAGTATATAACTCGGTAATGCCAAATGATTGCAGTTTTTCGATGATAAATTTGGTGGTGTTGACTTCTTCGAAAGCAGTTTCAGGATGAGCATGAATATGATGGCGCCATGCGATCATTTCGCTTTTCAGTTGGTTAATAGTATTTGATATCATGAATGATTCCTTAATTAGTGACTGAATTACAGCACAACACGCTGATTTAGCTAGCACTATAACGTGATTTTCACTTTTATAAAAATAACTATTTTTACTATGAATATCAATTTTAGTTATATGGTGAATATATTGAACAGCATAATTATTTTATGCACTACACATTATTGATTAAATAATTTATTAAAATTAAATGGTTCCTAAAAATTATTTAACAATAATAATAAAGCACATAACCAGAAATTAATAAAAAAGGACCAAATGCAATACCTTTTAAAGTATTTTTATTAAGGATATACCGTAAAAAAAGATAATACACTATCCCCAGTAACGAGGAAGAAAATAATAACATAGGTAGCTTAGTATAAGGCACCCAACAGCCTAATGCCGCTAGTAATTTAATGTCCCCCCCACCTAAGCCCTGTTTTTTAGATACTAAATAAAAGAAAGTGGCTGGAACTTTTAATAATAGATATCCCCAAAAGATACCTAATAGCGCATCGGTTAAGGTGATGTTAGTCATATTAAAATAAGCAAGTATTAGCCCAAACCACATTAACGGTTGCGTAAACAGATCAGGTAACAAATAGTATTTAAAATCCAGTAAGGTCAAAAGTAAAAAATAACAACCAAGAAACATTAAAATCCAACTTTGATAGTCAATACCTTTATCAAAATAGATAATAGCAAATAAAGCCGAAACGAATAATTCGACAATCAGATAACGATATGAAATCTTAGCTTTACAGTAATGGCAGTGCCCTTTTAGTATTAGCCAAGCAACAACTGGTACCAATTGCCAAGCATTGAGTTGATGATGACAATGTGGGCAAGCAGATCGGTAAAAACTAATGCGGTATAAATATTGGCAAGGTGTCAGTGTTGGCAAATAACGGCAATAAGCAACATGGACAAAGCTACCAAAGCAAAGGCCTAAACAGATAATCATAAATGCTAACATTAGTGAATCACCTCGCCCATTTGAAATATCGGTAAATACATAGCCACAATTAAGCTGCCAATAATTAAGGCCAGTACAAACATTAATAACGGCTCAAATGCTTGTGATAAATTATCAGTTAAGGTTTGATTTTGTTCTTGATAATAGAAGGCTAGCTTATCAAGCATTAAATCTAATGTACCTGACTCTTCTCCCACAAAAATGAGTTGCGCACATAAATGGGGAAAATGTAGTTGCCGATGCAATACATGGCTAAATGAATGCCCTTGTTCAATGCCGGTAATGATTTGTGAAAGACTATCACGATAAAGACAATAATAAGTGGTATTAGCCGCTGCGGCTAAACCAGCTAATAAAGGTATGCCTGCTTTTTGGGTGATAGCAATAGTTTGAAAAATTTGGGCTAAGCAACTGGTTTTAATCACCTGACCAATAAAGGGACATTTAATTACCATCATCTCTATTTTATGGCGATAGCGCACTTTTAAATAGCGCTGATAGCAAAAATAACTGATGAAAAACGCCATGCACAAAATTAACCAACTTTGTTGTAAACAATTTGAAAAATCGATAACTGCTTGTGTGAAAGCAGGTAACTCGGCATCGAAATCTTGATAAATATCCGAAAATTTTGGTAAAACAAATAACAACATCACTAAACTTACAATTACCGCAACTAATAATAAAAACAGTGGATAACGCATTGCCTTTTTCAGTTTTTTTTGCAATTTGATAGATTTTTCAAGTAATAACGCTAACTGCTCAAAGCTTTCGTCAAGCTGTCCTGTAAGTTCACCAGTTGCAATAATTTCGCAATACAGCGCAGAAAACACTGAGTGATGTTGCTGTAACACTTGAGATAAAAATTCACCTTTGGCTACTTGTTGCTGAATATCAAGTAGCAGATATTGCCAATGCGGTTTGGTTTGTTCTTGGGCTAGCAACTGTAATGTATCAATGATGGATAACCCCGCCTTTAACATAGTCGCTAATTGTTTGGTAATGATCAGCAGGTCAGCACGATTAAAACTGCGAGCGGTAATAATACAGCCTGCTTTAATCTTAATGGCAATTTTACCTTGCAACAATAACTGACGTTTAACGGCTTGTGACGATTTAGCGATGATTTTATGTTCATTAAAATCTACATCATACCAATAATAGAGCCGCTTCATGCCGTATCACCCAATACGCGATTTAATTCATCTAGCGTTGTCATACCCTGCTTCACTAATTTTTGCCCAGCCATTTTTAACGAAAACATGTTTGAAGGAAAAATAGTTTGATTTGCTAATATTTGCTGTTGAATGTCAGGGGTGATAACTAAAAGTTCGTATAGTCCAATTCGTCCTTTATAACCACCAATACAATGAGGACAACCTGTGGCCAAATAATGTGGTTCAAGTTCATTTCCCAACCTAACCAAATCACTCGCCACTACTTTGCAATGTGGACACAGCTTCCGAACTAACCGTTGGGCAACAATTAATTGTAGGCTTGATGAAAGCAGATAATTTTCAATGCCCATTTGCTTTAAGCGTGTTATTGCCTCGACACTGGAATTAGTATGCAAAGTTGAGAGGACTAAATGCCCCGTTTGCGCGGCTTGAATAGCAATTTCGGCAGTTTCACGATCGCGAATTTCACCAACCATCATTACATCAGGATCTTGCCGTAGTAAGGCCCGTAATACGATAGCGAACGTTAATCCAACCTTAAGATTAATAGCTGTTTGGTTAACGCCTTCTAGAGGAATTTCAATAGGATCTTCAACACTACAAATATTACGTTCAATCTTATTTAACCATTTTAATCCACTATATAATGTTACTGTCTTACCACTACCAGTTGGTCCAGTAACTAAAATTAACCCTTGGGGATAATCTAGAATTTGTTTGAACTTTAATAGATCAGCTTCGGTTAACCCCAAGTCATTGATTGTTAGTTCAGAGTCATGGTTATCCATCACTCTTAAAACAATCTTTTCACCATGCATAACCGGTAAAGTGGAAATGCGCATGGTGTAACGGTCAATCACAAGTTGACCATCTTGAGGTAATCGGTGCTCAGCGATATTTAACTTAGACATTATTTTTAGCCTTGCTGTTATCTGTTTAGCCAATGCAAGGGGGGGTGATAACATATCATGCAAAACACCATCAATGCGCATGCGAATACGGTAACTGTGTTGATAAGGTTCAAAATGAATATCTGAAGCGCGCTTATCTAGTGCTTCAAGCAGCAATTTATCAATACTTTCAATTAACTGTTCTTCTTGCATAATAACGCTTCCTTATTCATTAACGATTAAATGATGAAGTTTAAAATTTGAAAATATCTTCACAAGCACTGGTTAAACTGGCATCGACTGGAGATGTGGTACAAACGCGATTCCAATCTAAATTACCATGCGTGGCATTAATTGTTGGTGTCAGTGTGGTGGTTAACCCCGCTAAAGCACTGGTTCCAACTAAGGTAATCACGCCGTTATTGACCGTAATTGAAGTTACATAGTTAGACGTTCGGCTTGCTGGTACCCCATTATTACCATTGCTACAATTGGCTAAACTACCTTGCTCGACAGCACAAATTTCGACAGCAGTTTTATACGATGTCATGATTTGCAGCATATCGGTCAGCGCCGCTTTTTTTACATATCCTTGATAAGCAGGTACGCCGATAGCCGTTAAGATAGCAATGATGATAATGGCAATCATAAGTTCAAATAATGTAAAGCCAGATTGATTAGACATAAATACCTCGATTTTTCGTCAATGATTTAATAGAAGAACCTTTATAGCAAAACAAAAAAATGGAATAATAGCGAAGTAGTAAGTTTGGAAAGAAAAATTCATTATGCAATTCATTATTACGTTGTATGCTCAATTTTCGCGAAGCAGATCGCAAAACACACAAATCTATACATCGGTTTATTAAATAAGTTGGAGTCAATATGTCCCTAAAAATTGTTAACGGTTGGTTGCAAGGTATAAAACACGTCGTTTCACCTTTTTATAATGAACGACCAGCCAATAAACCGATATCATTACTTGTTATCCATAATATCAGCCTACCGCCCAATCAATATGGGGGGCCTTATGTTGAACAATTATTTACAGGTCAACTCAATCCTAACAAGCATCCGTACTTTGCTTCAATTTATCAACTTGAAGTCTCAAGCCATCTGTTTATTCGACGTGATGGCGAAATCATTCAATTTGTACCATTTGATAAACGCGCTTGGCATGCGGGGAAATCCGTATTTGCAGGACAAGAAAATTGTAACGATTTTTCAATTGGTATTGAAATGGAAGGATGCGATAGTGACAACTTTACCGAACAACAATATCAGCAATTAGCGAATGTGACGTTATTATTACAACAAACTTATGCGATCCAAAACATCACAGGCCACAGCGATATTGCCCCAGATCGTAAAACAGATCCTGGCCCCTGTTTTGATTGGCAATATTATCGAAGTTTGTTAGCGCAAAAATCACAAGAACAAAAACTACTCAATCAAATTGAGCAAATTATTGCAGAGTTACAAAAAATCAATTTATGGCAAATCACACCGCCAAAACCTGATGCCTTTTTAAGTCAACAACCCTTTGCGCTTGACACCATGCAAGCACACGAATGGTTGCAATGGATTTTTATTCCGCGAATACAAGCACTCATTGATGCCAAAGGTAATCTGCCTAGATTTGCTTTGCATCCTTATTTTGAGGAAGCGCTAAAAGAGCAAGAACAAGATGTTAATCATCTGCTACATCTTATTAAGCAACTTGATGAATTATCGTAAATTAACAAGATAAAATGTACCGTATTAATATACGGTACATTAATGTGTAACAATGGTTAAAGTCAAAAAAATCGAATAAAAATCGGTCAGAAAAGGTATTGATTTTATTTAAGTTTTTAAAGCTAATTTCCACCACTCGATAACTGTCGATACTCATTTACCGCTTGTTGATGGTTGCTATAAGTAGTTGAAAAGGTATGCCCACCTGTTCCATTCGCAACAAAAAACAGATAATTAGTTTTAGCCGGATGCGCAGCTGCTTCGAGTGATGCTAGGCTCGGCATTGCAATTGGTGTTGGCGGAAGCCCCTCAATGACATAGGTATTATAAGGGTTTTGGGTATCGGTTAAATCAACCTTTCTAATGGTACCTTTATAGTTATCACCTAAACCGTAAATAATAGTTGGGTCAGTTTGTAACTTCATTTTGTTTTTTAGACGATTAACAAATACCGAAGCCACATTTGCCCGTTCAGAACTAATGCCGGTTTCTTTTTCAATTATTGATGCAATAATAAGTAACTCATAAGGAGATTGATATGGAAGATTGTTATCACGGTTATCCCAGATTTTTTGCAAGTTACTTTTCATGATCATATGCGCACGTTTTAATATATTAATATCTAAAGTGTCTGCAGTATAAAGGTAAGTGTCCGGCGATAACCACCCTTCAATCGATCCTTCAATACCTAATAACTTAGCAATTTCGTCCTCTGTTTTACCAGCTAAGGTTTGTTGAATATACGGGGTAGTTTGAATAACATTTAACCAATCTTTAGCGCGTTTACCTTCGACAAATTGGATCGAAAAATTGCTCTCTTTGCCTGATACCAACAATTGCAAAAATTCTTCAACAGTCATATGTGGATGCAATTGATAAGTTCCTGCTTTAATGGATCTTAACGATGGATTTAATTTACACAAATAAGGGAGCAAATATGCGCTTTCGACTAATTTGCTTTCTTTAACTTGCTCAACTAATTGATGCATAGATGTGCCTTTTTTCAAAACAAACATTTGATTTTCGGCAGTGACTTGCATTTGCTGTGTGGAAAACTGCTGTAAAAAATAATAACCAATACTGAACGAACCACCCACAATTAAGATCAGGGTGAATAGAGTGTATAAAAATATCTTTTTAATCATAACTTATTTATCTAATATAATGAATTTTTGCGCGTGAAGTTAAGCGCGTTATTAATTCGTAAGCACTAATACCTGTGTGCTTAGCGATTTCTTCAACGGGGAGTTCTGGTCCCCAAAATATGACTTCGTCACCGGGTTTTTCAAGGCTGTTGATGCCCAAATCAACCACAATCATATCCATTGAAACTCGGCCAACAATAGGCACTTTACGGCCATTAATCAAAACGGGGGTATTTTGCGGAATGTTGCGTGGATAGCCGTCACCATAGCCCATCGCAACGACACCTAATTGAGTCTCTTGCAAACTACACCAAGTCTGACCATAACCAACCGATTCGCCTTGTTTATGCTTTCGCACTGCGATTAATTCGGATTTAAATGTCATGGCGGGCTGTAGCTCGGCAATTGGTGCATCAAAAGGCGAAACACCATACAAAGCAATGCCTGGACGCACAACATCACGCTGAGCCAGCGGCCAAGCCAAAGTGCCACCCGATGCGGCAATCGAACATTTGCCTATTAGTGATTTATCGTCAATTGAAGCAATAAACTGATCAAAGCATTCAATTTGCTTTAACGTTTGCTTTGAAGTGAGATCGTCAGCCGAACTAAAATGACTCATAATATTAATCGGTTTACAAACGACAGAACAGTTAGCTAAACGATAAAACTCATCTTTAGCTTCATCAAGACAAAAACCTAACCTATGCATACCAGTATCGATTTTAAACCATGTAATAATTTGATTTTCAAGCGGTGATGATTGCAGCACATCGATTTGCCATTTGCTATGAATAGCAGGTTGAACATTAAAATTAATCAAATCCCACATATCATCATGCGGAAAGAATCCTTCCAAAGCCACAATAGGCGTATTAATACCTATATTTCGCAATTGTATTGCCTCGGCAAGCCGCGAAACGCCAAAATAATCCACCTTATCGGCTAATAGCTGTGCAATTTGCTCAATACCATGGGAATAAGCATTGGCTTTAATAATTGCAACCAGCTGACTGTCAGGGGCTATTTTTTTGAGGTATTCAAGATTATGAATAACTGCTTGACGATTGACTTCAACAACTGCGATAGACATTTCTTGGATCCAAACTCTTATCAAAAGATTATTTTAAATTCTGTTTTCAATAATAACAAATTTTTCTTAGTATACAAATCAGTTGAAATTTTATACAATTTTAAACATAAGTATTTTAATGAAATAAATTAACTAAATTGTAATATCAACTTTATGGTAATTGATCATAAATTTTGTGCTTTACCACATAAAAATCGTTAACAATAAGTTATTTGTTCACCAAATTCTTATAAAGATGCCTAAAGGCCATCAATGGATGATAGATGATCATCCTTGGACCGGCATAGCGCATAACTTGTTTTATTTTTTGTTTATAATCCTTACGATAACAATGTTTTGGACAACGCTCACACGTCGTTTTGGCTTCACCAAAACGACACATTGTTAGACGTTGCATAGCATATTGCAATAGATCATTGCATTCATTACATAACTGGTGGCCTGAGGTGTGATGATTTTGGTTGCAATATAAATAGATCATTGCACTCACTGTTGCTTTTTCTTGCTGTATTTTAGGACCAGTATTGTTTGCAACCATAATCACATACAAGTTAATAAAGAAAGTGGTAAAATAAAATATATTCCACTATACCACAAGGATTTGTTGTCATGACAAGAATTATCAATAAAGATACGACGGTTTGTATGTCCCTTTCGGCCCGACCAAGCAATTTCGGTACTCGATTTCATAATTACCTGTATGAAAAACTCGATCTTAATTACTTATATAAAGCCTTTACTACCAATAATTTAAAAGATGCAATTTATGGCATTAAAGCCTTAGCGATTCGAGGTTGCGCCATTTCAATGCCTTATAAAGAAGCTTGCATAGAATTTATTGATGAATTAGATGACTCGGTAAAATCTATTCAATCAGTCAATACTATTGTTAACACCAATCATCATTTAAAAGCCTATAATACTGATTATATTGCAGTTGCTAAGCTCATTACAGAAAATAAAATCGATAATACAACGCCATTTGTGTTAAAAGGCAGCGGCGGTATGGCTAATGCGGTGATTGGTGCTTTTTATGATGCAGGATTTAAAAATGGCATTATTGCCGCACGTAACCAAGCAAAAGGCGAAGCGTTAGCCAAACGCTACGGTTACAAATGGGTCAAAGATGAACAAGACATATTGCCAAAGCAAGCCAAACTAATTATTAATGTGACCCCAATTGGTATGCATGGAGGCATTGAAGCAGAAGAGCTCGCATTCCCCTCAACCATGATAGAAAATGCTGATATTGTGTTTGATGTGGTTGCATTACCCGTTGAAACACCAATGATAAAATATGCCCAAAAGCTAAACAAAACCATTATTTCAGGTGCCGATGTCGCGGTGATTCAAGCTCTTGAACAATTTGTGTTATATACGGGTGTAACACCCAGCGAAGAATTGGTGAAACAAGCAGGTGAATTTGCAAGGCAAGGCTAAATAGTGTTATTCATTCCACCGAGTATATCGGTGGAATGAATAACAAATAGGTTATTGCATCACCTGATGTAATTTGTTATATACAGCTAATAATTTTTGATGCATAGCAAATTGCTCTAAATTATCATTATTCGCTTTATCGGCTGTAGCAGAATCTGCCAAGCCAAAAAATGTTTTTTCGCCATTGGCGTATTGCCACATATCGTCAACACAAGCTTGACCATACATTTTATTAAATGCAGTTTGATAGTTGTTAAACTGTTTTTTGTCACGTTGCAAAATAAAGTTAACTAGCGTTTGCAAGCAACGATAAGCATGATTGCGTTCTGGGGTAAATATAGACTCATTCATTTCAACCGTCCAATCAATCCACTGTTGTGCTTGCACTAAGTCTTTACCTGCCAATGCCAACATTGCTTTTAATTCACCAACGCGCAGTGTAAGCCAAGCATTATCGTTACCGGTTGCAATGCCAAGTAGTTCGCGAACGCGTGCATAATCATCAAGACCTTCATCATCAAGCTGTTCAATAATGGCTAGGTACTGTTTGGCAGTGCGTTTTTGATAAGGTAATGACAAAATAAGATCACGCAGACCAATTGCCATATTGCTATTGGCAATTAAAAGATCTTCAGGGGGATAAATTTCCGACATGCCAACGGCCAAAATTCGACAAGCATAAACTCCAAGATGCTCATAGTCCATAATTAACACTTCGGTGTTGTGACGGGTAAAAATAGCCATTAAATTAGCAAATTCTTGCTCAGTCGTGCCCGAAAAATCCCAATCGACAAATTCATAATCAGCTTTCTCATTAAATAGATCCCATGAAATCAAACCGCTTGAATCAATAAAATGTGTTTCTAAATTGCTAAGATCAGCAATATCATCATTATCAAAACTTGGTGGTGAAAATACATCCAAATCTTTTAAACTACGCCCTTGCAATAATTCTGTCACAGTTCGTTCAAGTGCAACGCCAAAATTTGGATGTGCACCAAACGAGGCATAACATGTTCCATTTTGCGGATTAAACAACACCACACAAATAACCGGAAACTCACCGCCTAATGAAGCATCAAAACAATAAAGTGGAAAGCCTTCGCTTTCAAGCGCATCAATGGCTGCCAAAACCGCTGGATAGCGATAAATAACCTCGGTTGGAATAATCGGTAAGCTAATAGCCTCGGCAATAATTTTATTTTTGGTATAACGTTCAAAAATTTCCGATAACCCTTGTACTCGCGCTTCATTACGGGTATTTCCTGCTGACATACCATTAGATGCATATAAATTAGCAATTAAATTAACAGGCACATAGACCGTTTGCTTGTCAGACTGTTGCTCAAACGGTAATGCGCAAATGCCTCGCTCGCCATTACTTGATTGTAAATCAATTAAATCAGTTGCACTTAACTCATGATCGGGATCATAAAATTTAAGTAGTTTTTGAGATAATAACCCTTTAGGGAGGGAATTATCTTCAGGAATAGAAAACCATTTTTCGGACGGATAATGCACAAAATCAGCATTTGCAGCCTTTTTACCTAAATGAAAATCTGAAAAAAAGTAATTGGTTGATAATCGCTCAAAATACTCTCCCAAGGCCGATGCTAACGCCGCTTTTTTGCTTGCACCTTTACCATTAGCAAAACAGAGTGGACACTTTGTATTTTGAATATGCACTGACCACACATTAGGCACAGGGTTGAGCCAAGAAGCTTCTTTCACTTCTAAATCATATTTTGCTAATTGTTGCTGAAAATAGTTAATGGAATCTTCAAGGGCAGCATCTTTGCCTGGAATATAAGTTTTCATAAGTTAATCTCAAAATAATTTCATGTTATAATTGTTGCGCTTTACCGCTTTCAAGAATTTATCACTTTATACGCAAATATAAAAAAATAGAAGTAATAAAATTAATCCACCTAAATAAGGAAATAAAATGAACAAAAAAATAGATTTTAAAGATCTTACCATTAAAGATTTTTTCTTCTTTAATAAAATGTTAACACCTTCATTTATTACTATCGTGTATTGGATCACATTAGTTCTTATTGGCTTTAGTGCATTGACTATGATACTAGGTAGTTTTGCTTTATTTGCTTATAGTTTTACTATGGGTTTATTTACCTTTTTTACTGGCATTATTACCTTTATTGTAGGATTTGTTTCAACTCGTATTGGTTTTGAATTGATTTGTGTGCTATTTAATATTAATCACAATATTCAAAAATTAGCTAACGACAAAACAGATTCCGAAAAAACGGAAGAATTGTCTAACACCGATACTATTAATTAATAGTATCGATTCAACTATATAGTCAAAAAAGCGGGAACTAATTCCCGCATTTTTTTGCTTTTGTTGTAATCTATATTTTTAAATCAAAATAATCGGTTAACTAGCATTAAGCTCGCTAAGAGGCCATCTTGGTCTAACATTGATTGCTAAATCTGAATACTGCCTTGCTTTTAAATGAATCATCCCCGCGTAAGCAATCATGGCACCATTATCGGTACAAAATTCGAGTCGTGGATAATAAACTTGTCCTTTACGCTGACGCATCAGCTCAGTTAACCTATTACGCAGTGTTTGATTGGCGCTTACTCCACCTGCTATCACTAAATTTTTAAATCCTGTTTGATCAAGAGCTCGCCGCGATTTAATCACTAACGTATCAACCAAAGCATCTTCAAAGGCTCTAGCAATATCGGCTTGAGTCTGCGTATCAATCATATGATTATCACTATGTTGATGAATGATATTGGCAGCGGCTGTTTTAAGACCTGAAAAACTAAAATCCAGCCCAGGGCGATCAGTCATAGGCCGAGGAAAATGGAATCGAGCGCCATTACCCTGCTCAGCTAATTTCGACAATTTAGCTCCACCGGGATAATCCAAACCAAGCAATTTTGCTGTTTTATCAAAAGCTTCGCCTGCTGCATCGTCAATGGATTCACCGATAAGTTCATATTGACCAATACCTGTTACACTAATAAGCTGTGTATGTCCTCCCGAAACTAATAATGCAATAAAAGGAAATTCGGGCGGATTATCTTCAAGCATAGGAGCTAACAAATGCCCCTCCATATGATGGACTGCAACTGCGGGGACATCCCAAGCATAAGCCAGCGAACGACCAATCGATGCACCAACCATTAAAGCACCTATTAAGCCTGGACCTGCGGTATAAGCCACACCATCAATATCTGCTGGCAGCAAATTTGCTTCTTTTAATGCTGCTTGAATTAAGGGTACGGTTTTACGAATATGATCGCGTGATGCGAGCTCAGGCACTACACCACCATAATCAGCATGTAATTTAATTTGCGAATAAAGTTGATTGGCAAGCAAACCATTGGCATCATCATAAATAGCAACACCTGTTTCGTCGCATGAAGTTTCAATACCTAAAATCTTCATTAATGTTTACCTGCAAAATCGCTAAGGTCTTCTTCGCTCCAAAGATCTTGTTCGGTGATGTCTTTATCGGCAATGCGATGCTCTTCGGTTGCCCAATCGCCTAAATCAATAAGCTGGCAACGTTTGCTGCAAAATGGGCGGTATAAGCTATCTTTACTCCATAGAACTTGCTTTTGACAAGTTGGGCAATTGACATATGTAACGGTTTCTTTATTCATTGTGACTCTTTTTTTAAATAATTAGCATTTAACAGTACTAACAACACGCTAATTCAAATTCAATATCATCGGTATTCACGTTATTACAAGCATCAAGCGGTAAAAAGCGAATGCTATAGCGCGACATATGGCCAGACACTTGGGGATAGACATTTTTATCTAATGAAATCCGAATACGAATTAAATTAACATCACCATTGGTTTCTTGGAAAAAATTATTAGAACAAATAAATGGTTTAAATTCACCCATTTGTCTAATTAACTGCATATAGCATGTTAGAGATTTATCTAGAATTGACAGGTGTTGTAACCAATTTCCAACTTGAATGTTTCGCCTTTCTTGCGGAATTTTTAGCCATAAATGGAACGATGGCAAATCAAAACTACAACACCCACCAGGAATAGTTAAGCGTTGACGAATAGCAGTAATAAAACGGTCATCTTTCAATGGTTGTCCTAAGCGCGCTATCACATTAAATTGAGCTAAAAAATCATCAAATTGACGGATTAAGTCATTAAGCAAATCATAGTCCACACCATCAAAAGTTAACCATAAAATTAACTTTTGCTTTTGTGATTCAAGTTCTTTAATCAAATCACCTTTTACATCGTTACGTTCAATAATTTCTAACAACTCGGATAATGCATGAAAAAAAATCAACGCATTATTTTGATCTAAATGGCAATGCGTATTTAATTGATTTAATAAAAATTCAATACGAAGCCAAGTGCGCATTTTTTCGTTCAATGGATGTTCAAAAATAATATTACTCATCTATCTAAATCTTACAATTAAAGTTATCTAAATATTGTTGATGCAATAAATTAACCTGTGCAATTAGCGACTCCAAATTGTCATCATTGACAATAATATCATCCGCATAAGATAAACGCTTTTTTAAAGGCACTTGCGACAATATCATCTTTTTCGCTAATGATTCACTAATATTATCTCTTTTTACTAATCGCGCCAATTGTAGCGACTCAGGAGCATCGATGATCAGCACGCGATCAGCCAAATTATGCAAATTGTTTTCAATCAATAACGGCACAACCCAAATTACATAAGTTGTGCTTTGCATAGCAATTTGTTTTTGGGTTTCTTGTTGAATAATGGGATGCAACAGATGATTAAGCCAAAGTCGTTCATGGTCATTATTAAAAATGATCTCGCGCAGCTGACTGCGATCAAGCTCGCCATTAGCAAGCAAAATTTCTTGGCTAAAGTGCTTAACAATTTGGTTAAACGCATCGCTACCGACTTGTACAACTTGCCTTGCAATAAGGTCTGCATCAATAATAGGTACACCCAATTTGGCAAACAAATTGGCGATAGTACTTTTACCACTGGCAATACCGCCACTTAGTGCAACAACATAAGGCATAAGGCAAATTCCAATTCAACAAAAATAGGACATCATTATAACATATAAGTGGATTGATCATATAACGCAAAATACAGACAAAAACTTAACAATTAATGGGATATTTATTGGTAGTAAATTAGCAAACTTACTCACGCCAACGGAAAATTTATCGGCTACAGCCAAATAAATAGAACAAAACAGTTGTTTTATATCATTAGCTGTATATAATCACATATATATGTATATAAAAACAGGACAAAGTAATGAAACCGTTAACCGAACGTCAACAACAGATTTATGACTTAATTAAAGACAATATACAAACCACTGGCATGCCACCGACACGGGCTGAAATTGCCAAAAAGTTAGGATTTCGCTCTGCCAATGCGGCTGAAGAACATCTTAAAGCGCTTGCCAAAAAAGGCGCAATCGAAATGATCGCCGGCTCGTCTCGCGGGATTCGTCTTTTACTTGAAAACCAAACTGAGCAAAACGAGCTTGAAGGTTTACCCCTAATTGGACAAGTCGCTGCTGGATCGCCAATCTTAGCGCAAGAACACATCGAAAGTCATTATCAAGTTGATCCGTCACTATTTAAACCCCATGCCGATTTTTTACTAAGAGTACATGGTATGTCAATGAAAGACATTGGTATATTAGACGGCGACCTATTAGCGGTACATAAAACCCAAGACGTTAAAAATGGTCAAGTCGTTGTTGCCCGTATTGACGACGAAGTTACCGTCAAACGTTTATCGCGCAAAGGTAAACATGTTCACCTGCTTGCAGAAAACAGCGAGTTTTCTCCCATTGAAGTCGATTTAGAACAACAAAATTTTGCTATTGAAGGGCTTGCCGTTGGCATTATTCGTAACGGTTCTTGGATGTAATAATGTAGATGTATAAACAAAGATGGTATAGAATAGTAAACACTAAAAAGTAGGAGATTACTATGTGGCTATTTTGGTTATACGAAGGTTTAGCATTTGTTGCAATCATATTGCTCGTTTTTGGATATTGCCGTTTTAGGGGAGTTGGTTTTTGGTCCCTCATTTGGAAATATTTAAAATGGTTCTCTTTAGCTGTGCTTATTGTGTGGTTAGCCATTGCAATTCTTTGTCGAGTTGACTTATATAACGCTGCTCACTGCTATTTTAGAGGTGAAAGTATGCATGCAAACACCAAATATTCTATCTTTTTAGGTGAGTGCCAAGTTGAAACGCCTAGCGGCAGTTATGTTCCTATTGAACGAGCTAGAGCATTACCAGGTTCAAGTAACCATGATCACGATGATGGCAACAGTGACTCAGGCACTACAAGTGAATTCTATCCTGTAAATTAACGTATTTAAAAATAAATAGAACAATCAAAATCCGGCAAATGTTATCACAATTGTCGGATTTTAATTTTTTTAATTGATAAATAAAAACCTAAATGATGAATTGAAAGTGGATAAATCAGCAAATAACCAAAAGTTATTCATTGTGTTACTCATTAACTTTCTGAAAAGCCAAACAACGCTGTTCTAACTTTTTAAAACCAAAAATTAATGTAAAGCTCACACAAAGATAAATCACCGCCGCAATGCCAAAGGCATGAAAGGGTTGATACGTTTCTGCATAAATATCGCGTGCAATCTTCATTACATCGGGTACAGTGACCGTAAAAGCAAGCGCCGTTGAATGCAGCATAAAAATCACCTCGTTACTATAAGCCGGCAGAGCAATACGAAACGCTCTTGGCAAAATAATATAACGATATAACTGAAAACGGTTAAGCCCAAGTGCAGTTGCAGCTTGAACTTCGCCATTAGGTATATTACGCATGGCACCAGCAAAAACTTCAGTAGTATAAGCGCAGGTATTTAAAGTAAAGGCTAACACCGTGCAATTTAAACCACTTTGAAAAAAGTCACCCAGCCAAGCATGATTTTTAACCACACTCAATGTATAAATGCCAGTATAAATAATCAGCAACTGCACATATAAAGGCGTGCCACGAAAAATATAAGTAAACAGCCAAATGGGTAATTTAATCAGCTTATTTTGCGAATTTCGCCCTACTGCTAACCCTAGCGACAAAACGCCACCTATTACAACTGATAAAATCAAAATCCACAGCGTCATCGCCAGACCAGTAATATTATAACCATCGGTCCATAATAGTGATTGCCAATATTGTTGAATAATTTCTAGCATGAGTTCTTATAACTTAGTTTTGATTGTGCCAATGGAATAACGCCGTTCCAGCCACCATAACACGATATTCGATATTGACGTAAAAAACAGGTAAAATGCCCCTGCGATTAAGGCAAATAATAAAGGTTGATACAAGGCTTCGCCTGCGTTTTTCGTGGCTTTAACTAAATCCGATAACCCCAGTAACGACACCAATGCCGTGGCCTTTAACACCACTAACCAATTATTCGCAATGCCCGGCAAGGCAAACCGCATCATTAAAGGAAACATCACATAACGAAACACTTGGACTTTACTAAGCCCAAGAGCCGTTGCTGCCGCCAACGTATTTTTAGACACAGCAAGATAAGCCCCTCGAAAGGTCTCGGTAAAATAGGCGCCGTAAATAAAGCCTAAGGTAAAAATACCGGCCATTAATGGATTCACTTCAATAAAAGAGGCGTTAAAATAATCGGTAATATTATTAACCAAAAACTGCAAACCAAAAAATATCAGCATCATCAGCACTAAATCAGGCACACCACGAATTAACGACGTATAAGCCTGACAAAGCAGATTACACACTTTAGAATCAGCCAACTTGCCCAGCGCACAAACAATGCCAAGTAGCATAGCTAACAGCAACGATGCTAGTGCTAAAATAATGGTTAGCCATGCCCCTTGGCAAATTAACGAAATATAACCTTGCATGGTTTATTTTTTATTACCATACACATTAAAATCAAAGTACTTATCATTGATTTTTTGGTAAGTGCCATCAGCTAAAATCGCTTTTAACGCTTGATTAAAGGCTTCGCGTAATTCATTATCATTTTTACGAAAACCAAGCCCCACCCCCACATCAAAATAGTTAGCATCTTTCAATTCATCGCCAGCAAAAACAAAACCTTTACCTTGTGGCTGCTTTAAAAAGGCATAACTACCAGTAACTTCGTCTTGCAATGCCGCATCTAAACGACCAGCCACTAAATCCGAAAACACCTGCAACTGATTTTGGTAAGGAACAATCACCACTCCATTAGGGCGCCACACCTCGTTGGCAAAATGTTCTTGCGATGTCCCCTGCTCAACACCAACACGCTTACCCTTTAGCGATTCGGCATTAGGCATTAAATTTGCACCTTCCTTAACAATCAAACGCGAATAAGTCATAAAGATTTCATCAGAAAACGCAATCTGCTTTTTACGTTTTTCAGTCATCATAAGCGAAGAGGAAATCATATCGATCTTTCTTGATAATAACGAAGGAATTAACGCATCAAAATCGGTAGATTGGAAGGTGCATTTAATGTTAGCTTTTTCACATAAAGCCTTAGTAATTTCAATATTAAATCCTGTAATATTACCGTTAGCATCAATAAAATCAAAAGGTGCATAAGATGTATCCGACCCAACTTTAATCGATTCAGGCAACGTGGCATAACTTGTTGTAGATAAGCTTAAACACCCAAAAATGGCTAATACTTTTAATAAATTCTTCATGATTTATCTTCCTTCGTTTTTAGCTAAAGGGATAATATAGCGCGTTATGCTGTATTTTTATAATAAAAAAAAGTTATTATTGTTGTCCAAAAAATTAAAATTACTTAACTGCAAACACAAAAATAAAGTTTTATTTGCCAGTTAAAATAAGACTTTTTAATCGCAAAAAACATCAATAAAATCAACACCTTTCCTGAACGATTTTTGTGCAATTCTTTATTCCTATAAAACGTAGCTGAAAACGTTATCAATGCGGTGATTTTTGCGACTTAGCATATTTTCAATAATTCAACCACACAAAAAATCTAAATTAAAACACGCCCTTCGATTTGCGACCCTCTGCTTATAGCTGTTATAATTCCCCTCATCTTTCAACTTAGGATCACCTTTATGTACACCATTTACGGCATAAAAAACTGCAATACAATGAAAAAGGCCTTTACTTGGCTTGATGAACATCACATCAATTATCAATTTCATAATTATAAAACTGATGGGTTGTCAGAAGCACTTTTAGATACATTTTTGCAATTGGTGGACTGGCAAAGTTTGCTTAATACTCGCGGTACAACTTGGCGCAAGCTAGATGAGTCTGTCCGTGCACAAATAGATAACGAACAAGCCGCTAAAAAGATTATGCTAGCCAATCCATCGATTTTAAAACGCCCCTTACTAATTGATGAAAAGCGAGCTTTATTAGGATTTTCAGATCAACATTATTCACAATTTACATCGCAATCTAAATAAAATCGAGACCATTATGAATGAACCTGTTATTGCGCTAACCAAAGCACTCATTGCTGAAAAATCGATAAGCCCTGACGACAAAAACTGCCAAAAACTTATTATTGAACGATTAAAACCACTCGGTTTTATTATTGAAGAAGTCAATATTGGGCAAACCAAGAACTTATGGGCCTATCATGGCGATGCTACCGGCAAAACTTTGATGTTTGCTGGCCATACTGATGTCGTACCAGCAGGTGATGAAAGCAAATGGCTTTATCCGCCATTTTCACCAACGATTGATGAAAATGGCATACTTTATGGTCGTGGTGCATCGGATATGAAAAGTGGCGTTGCTGCCATGATTTGTGCGGCAGAGGATTTTGTTAAACAACATCCTAATCACACTGGGCGCGTCGCCTTTTTAATCACATCAGATGAAGAAGCCGATGCAAGCGATGGCACGGTTAAGGTGGTTGATTTGCTCATCAAACGCCAAGAGCGTATTGATTATTGCATTGTGGGCGAACCATCAAGCGATGTAGTACTTGGCGATCAGATTAAAAACGGACGCCGCGGTTCACTAACTGCCAATTTAGTTGTGCATGGCATTCAAGGTCATGTGGCTTACCCTCATCTTGCTGATAACCCTGTGCATCGTTTTGCACCTGCGTTAAATGAACTGGTTAGCACCGTTTGGGATGAAGGCAATCAGTACTTCCCACAAACGACGATGCAAATAGCCAATATTAATGGTGGCACAGGAGCTGAAAACGTCGTGCCGGGTGAGCTTCGTGTACAATTTAACTTCCGTTATAGTAGCGAATTGACAGACGCAGATATTAAAACACGCGTTGAGCAGATTTTACAAAAATATAATGTAAACTATACCTTAACTTGGCGGTTATCAGGCCATCCATTTTTAACACCACAAGGCGATTTAACCAACGCGGCTGCTAGCGCTATTAAGGAATTTACCGACATTGATACCAAACTATCTACCAGTGGCGGCACATCTGACGGACGCTTTATTGCAAAAATGGGATGCCAAGTGATCGAGCTTGGAGTACTTAACAAAACCATCCATAAAGTGAACGAAAATGCCAATTGCCAAGATATTATTACCTTAACCGCAATTTATCACCGCATTTTAGAGAAACTGCTGTTAGTATAGTATTGTTAGCATTGCGTTATTGGCATGGATGATTGCTATAATTGGATGATTCCAATTTTAACTTAAAGGGGAATACGATGGAGTGGCTCAAAGATTATTGGTGGATAATTGTTGTTATTTTAATTGGGATTTTTATTAATACCATTAAAGCACTGAACCGACTGAGTTATAAATCGTATCTTGAAAAAAAGAAAGGGATAAAATCTATCCCTTATCAAGATGACGAAGATGATGATTGGCCATCAACAAATTCAACTAAAAAAAAGTAGCACTCCCCTTAACGAAATTCTTGGCTACCGCTGTCAAATAGTGCTTGATGACGGTAGCGGTCAACCCACATTGCTGTTGCGCCACACACGGCAATAGGCATAATAATTAAATTAAACAAGGGTACCATGGTAAAAAAACTAACCAATATACCAAAAATTAAATTATCAGCTTTATCTTGTTTAAGTAATTCACACATACGTTGAAAAGTGATTTTGTGGTTATCAAAAGCATAATCGGCATATTGGATATTAATTTGCCAAGCCGTAAATAAAAACCAAATCACAGGCGTTACTGATTGCCCAATAACAGGAATAAAATAGGTCAACAGTATCGGAATGGCCCATAATAAATAATTAATCAATTTTTGAAATTCGCGACCAAAAATCCGTGGAAGATCTTTAATGATGCTCATCCACGATGTATCAACTGCTGGCATCCCTGTTAACCGTGCTTCGACTTGTTCAGCCAATAAACCATTAAAAGGTGCGGCAATGATATTTGCCACCGTACTAAAAAAATAACAAAACAAAATTACCAGCATTAAAATCACAATAAAAACTATAATATAGCCCAACCAATGCAACCAACCTGGCACATACGATAATCCCCAATCCACCATGCCAGTAATAGCAGTAAAAAACCAATAAAATAGTGCCGACATAACTACAATATTGGCAATTAATGGTAAAAAAACAAATCGCTTAATCCCTGGACTAAACGCCAAAGACCAACCTTTAAAAAAGTATTCAATTCCTGTTGTGGGTTGACGTTTTGGATTATGGTTGCCTGATTGGTTGTATGTTTGATTTTGCGAATAGCGATGTTGCATCTGATTTTCTAATTTATTATGCATCACATTCAGTTCCTTTTAAATTAAAACGAATTGAGTTAAAACAAATTCAGTCAAAACATGATGACTATTGTAAACATACCGCTTGATAACCTGCAATGGTGATCAGCTATCTTTACTGACTATTTCGGAAAATATTGCATTACTAGCCTGCTTTGCTAACCATGTTTTAACTTCATGTTTAACAGCTTGCATTAATGCATTTTTACCTGCAAGTTGGTATGAATCAATAACTAAAGGCTGATTATTTTTGCTTTTTAACAGTGCGGATAAAACAGGAAAAGAGGATACTTGAGATGATTGTTGGTGTATTTGTATATACCTATTTAATCGACATAATGCAGCATAACTGGCTTCGAATGGCCGATGATAGTGAGCAAATCCAGTAAGTTCGTCTAAATCATTGACATCTAAATCTAATGATAATAGCCAACCGCCATCACTGATAATCATATCGTTAAACGGTAAATCAATGATATCTTTTAGCCAATAGGCGTTACGTTGTAGTTTTTGTTTTAATTTATAGGTTAACAGATCCCCAGATCGGGTGATTGGTTTAAGCGCCATAACCGAATAACTGCCACTACTTGCCTGTTTATGGCTACTAACATGAACCAAAACAAAACCACAAGCCGTCCAAAATTGATAATTAGACAGGCTATAAGCAAAACTGACTGACACAAAATCGCTATTCTGCATTTTGGCATGATCACAAATCGTCTGCACCAGTTGTTTCGCGATATGTTGCCGTCGATAAGCCTTCATAACCGCAATGCGGTTAATGCGAACCGAGCGCAACTTAGCCGCTAACCGTTCACCAGCATGAGCAACGAGAGATTGCGCCACTAAATTGCCTTTAGGGCGGCGTGTTCCTTGCCATACTTGGGTTATTAGGTTATCAGGCAAATTCCCCTCGGTAAGTGTAATTGCCGCGGCAATTTGTTTATTGTCTATTGTTGCCTGCCAAACCGACAAATTTTGCGCATCAAACAGACGCCTTAAATCGATTAATGTGGTTTGATAGTGAGCCATTTTTAATAGATAAAAGATCGACCTTAAGGAATCAATATCATTGCGTTCAACCATTGAATATTGGGTTGATGATAGGCCTGTAACAGGGTTATCATCCTGCGTTAATAAACCATTAAGTAATAGCCTATCGCTAAATTGTTCTAGCATATCACCTGCCTGCCAACGAATGGGTGTGTGTAGATGAAAATATTGGCATGCTTTACCTGATAGCAATTTCAACAAAAAGCCCTGTCCAGTACCTTCATATCCGTCAACGGTGGTGGTCAACAATACCCGACAGTTATTTGCAATAGCCAGTTGTAGCAGTTTTTCGAGCATAGGTAACGGAATCATGGCTGCTTCGTCGATAATGAGATAATCAGCAAAATCAATCTTTGACTGCACAATTAATTCATCAGGTGCAAAAAATGGCGTATCAGGCTTAGCAAAAGCAAAAAAGTTCGTCAATGCTGATTTATTGGGCGCAGTCACAATACAACGCTGATAATGGCTAAACCGCCCAGCGAGTGCCGATTTACCCCGTCCGCGTTTAGCAACTAATACATTTATGGGCTTATTGCTGTTTAATAACTGTTTTAATATGCCTTGCTGTTCGACTAAATCACAAGAATCATCGCTCATCACTAGCAAAGATGATGTGACGGATATAGCGTTTTTTGGTAAAGATGTTGAATTGATTGACACACCAAATTCGGCCAAAGTTTGTATTAAATGTGCAACAAAATTAGGTACATTAATCGGATTTTGGCTTTCGTTCCAGCGCAAGCTATCTTGATCATACCAAGTGGACAGATCCTTGGGTAATAACAAAACCAACACACTACCTTTGACTAGCGTGCCAACCAGCATGGCAAAAGCATCAAGATTAAATCCTACCGTTGCATCAAAAATAGCATGCCGATACTGCTGACCCAATAATTGTTTGGTTTGATGGGGCTTGAGTGCATTGGCAATTAACGAACTAGGCAAACAATCAGGCTGATACGTAACAGTTACCCAATCGCCAACGCTTTGCTCAAGGGGAGAGCTCAATTGTTCAAATAATTGTGCACTTTCACCCTGTAACACCCATAGCATTCGGTTGCTGTTGGGATTGTGCATAAACTAACTTTTTCCAATTAATAGCGATAATATACCGGCAGCAATCAGTGGACCAACTGGAATGCCTTTGAAAAATGCAACACCAATTAGCGTGCCAATAATTAAGCCATTGATAATAGTAGGATGTGCACCAATGAGCGATATACCACGCGTGCCAAGCCACGAGACTAAAATACCCACCAAAATAGCCAATATAGATTGCCAAGTGGTAAACGATTTGACAATATCACTAATTTTTAACGATCCATCCGCCAATGGCACCATCATTGCGGCAGTTAAAATAACAATACCGATAGTTAAGCCATATTTATTTAAAAACGGGAAATAAGTGTCAAGTGGCGTTAATTTAAACAGTAACAATAACAGTACGGCAAATGTCACTGTGTTGTTGTGCGTCAAATAACACAGTGCCGCTAACCCCAAAAGAAGAAAAAAAGAGATATCAAACTGCGCAAACATTACAAAGGCACACCAATGCGTTTTGCCACTTCTTCATAAGCTTCAATCACTCCACCCAACCCTTGGCGGAAGCGGTCTTTGTCCATTTTTTTAAGTGTGGACTTTTCCCATAGGCGACAACCATCAGGTGAAAACTCATCACCTAAAGTAATTTCGCCTTTAAATAAACCAAATTCGAGTTTGTAATCGACCAAGATTAGCCCTGCTTTATCAAACAGATCAGTCAAAATGGTATTGATTTTAAAGCTGAGTTCTTTCATCTTGGCTAATTGCTCATCGCTAACCCAACCAAAAGCTTTACAGTGTGATTCGTTAACCATTGGATCGTGCAATGCATCATTTTTTAGAAATAATTCAAATGTAGGAGGATTTAAAACCTGACCTTCTTCAATCCCTAAACGTTTAACTAAAGATCCCGCTGCGCGATTGCGCACAACGCATTCAACAGGTACCATTTGCAGCTTTTTGACAAGCACTTCATTGTCAGATAATAAGGCATCAACCTGAGTTGGAATACCTGCTTCGTGCAATTTAGTCATAATAAAATAGTTAAATTTGTTATTCACCATGCCTTTACGATCTAACTGCTCAATGCGTAAACCATCAAATGCCGATGTATCATTACGAAACTCAAGAATTAATAAATCAGGATTTTCGGTGGTATATACCGTTTTTGCTTTACCACGATAAAGCTCAGCCAACTTTTTCATGTTTATAACCTTATATCAAATTACTTATAAATAATTAAGGAGCTATTCGCTCCTTAAATTCCAAGTTTATTCTTAATTTGCACCACTCACGGCTGTTGCTGGTTTTTTACTTTCGGTCTTCTCTTTTTCAGCATCTTTATCTTGTGCTTTTGGCGGCACTACACGCATTGAATCTGGTGCAACATCATCCATAATGTCATTAAACAAACCGACAACATAGCGTTGAACTTCAATTGGTTGTGAAGTTAAATCGTCAGTGCCACGAGTTAACGACGTGATCAAAATAGTGATTGTTTCGGTATCACCTAGTAATTGACGTTTAATTGAATAAGAAGCTTCAACCGCTTGCTCTTCATCCGCACGAATTATAAAAGCTTTATTGGTTTGAATAGCGTTGCTATCTTGGCTAGCAATTGAAATATTTCTTTTGCTTAAGCTATTGGGAATGCGTTCCCACACTTGATTACTTAATGGTGCATTAAAGGTAACTGAACCACTACTATAAACCGCAAAAGCATCTGGCACTGTTGGAATTGGTAAACTTGGTGGTCTAATATCCAATTGTTTGCCTAAACTGCCTTTAAGCTCGGTTTTATCAACATAAAAGTCACTTATTGCAGTTGGTACTGAAACACCTTCGGGAATGATTAACGATTTTAAAGAGGGAGATTGAAGATAATCTTCGTTACCTTCGACTTCGCGCTTAAAGTTCTGATCACTACCACAACCAGCAAGGAACAAAGAAGCCACAACGGACAAAATCGCCGTTTTTTTAAGGACATTACTTTTAAATAAGGTTCTGTTCAATGTATTATTTAACATAGATATCTGCTTTTTAATTAAAGGTTATACAAAACTATTACAGTAAATTTGCCTCTTTTAACGCTTGCTCAACCGCTGGAATTGACGAAGTGCTTAGCGATACCAGTGGTAACCGAATTGCTGCGCTTTGCATTAAACCTAATCTTGCGCAAGCCCATTTAGCTGGCGTTGGGTTGGGTTCAATAAATAAATTACGATGTAAAGTCATCAAAGTATCATTTAAACTGCGTGCTTCTTTAATTTGGTTATTAACTACAAGCTGACAAACAGTTGCAACGGCTTTAGGAGCTACATTGGCAGTGACCGAAATCACTCCATCGCCACCTAAAATCATAAAGTCTAAAAATGTTGAATCATCGCCACTCAATAATTTAAAATCAGGGCCGACCAATTTGCGCGTTGGATAAACTCTTGAAAGATCACCTGTTGCATCTTTTAACGCAACAATATTTTTGATCTTCGCTAAACGCCCAACGGTTTCAGGTTTAATATCACTACTAGTGCGCCCAGGTACGTTATATAAAATCTGTGGCAATGCAGTGCTTTCGGCAATGGCTTTAAAGTGTTGATACATGCCTTCTTGTGTTGGCTTATTATAATAAGGCGCAACAGTTAAGCAACCAACAACACCGATATTTTCAACCCGACTGGTTAATTCAATAGCTTCTTTCGTTGCGTTTGCACCAGTACCAGCAATAATAGCAATACGCCCATCGGCATAATCGATTGTTCGTTTTATAACATCGATATGCTCATGGTGATCAAGCGTAGCCGATTCGCCGGTGGTACCAACCGAAACAATACCCGATGTCCCATTAGCAATATGGTATTCAACCAATTTTTTTAAGCTTACGTGGTCAACGTTTCCTTTCGTATCCATGGGAGTAACAAGTGCAACCAGACTTCCTGTAAACATAAAATGACCTCTCACATAATCGGTTTATAACATAGGGTAAAGAATAAAAAATCTGCGAATAAGTATGCGATATTTCTAAGGTAAATTCAACTTTATGTTATGCTGGATTATCAATATCAATAAAAATAGCTTCAATGCCATAACTACTCACTAACCATTTCCCTAGTTTTTCAATACCATAACGCTCGGTTGCATGGTGTCCTGCCGCATAAAAGTTAATACCATATTCGCGCGCAATATGAATGGTGCGTTCTGACACTTCGCCAGTAAAAAAAGCATCCACGCCCATTTGCGCTGCTTGTTCAATATAATCTTGCCCACCACCACTGCACCACGCAATGCGCTTAATCACTTGCGGAGCGTTATCACCACAAAACAACACTTGCCGTTTATTATTATGTAACAGTTGCTCAAGCTGGTGTTTAAACTGTAAAGCTGTGAGTGGAGTATTTAGTGTGCCAGTAAAAAGTAAGTCGGTGATATCATTACGCTTATCGACCGAAATACCCAATAAATTAGCCAGTTCGATATTATTACCAAAAACGGGGTGACCATCTAACGGCAAGTGGTAACCATATAGATTAATATCGTTAGTTAATAGTGTTCTTATTCGTTGATATTTAATGCCAGTAATGGTTTGTACTTCGTTCTTCCAAAAATAGCCATGATGTACTAGCACGGCATCGGCTTGCAGTTCGACTGCTTTATCTAACAATAACTGGCAAGCGGTAACGCCTGTCACAATCTTATTGACTTGCATGCGCCCCTGCACTTGCAGTCCATTTGGTGCATAGTCCCGATAACGAGCAATTTGCAACTCGTTATTAATAATCTGCTCTAGTTCTAAGTGATGCATAATCTGCTCGGTTTTAAAATCATCAAAACATAGGGGGTTAATTATAATCGCTTTAGCCAATAAGCGCATCTACTCGTTTATCTTAATGTGATTTACATAAAACTTAGCGAAAATAGATTAACAACAAACGCTTAAAGCCAATACTAGGCGAACCGTTTAAAAACTGGCATAATAGCCTTTTTTGACAAATAAGATAAATTGTTGTGCCAAACGCCAAATTATGTGAACGCTTTCGTGGATTTTATCCCGTTGTCATTGACATTGAAACTTCAGGATTCGATTCAAAACTCAACGCCATTTTAGAAATCGCCGCCATCACCTTAAAAATGACACCCGACGGCTGGTTAGAGCCAGATCAAACCTTGCAATTTAATGTCACCCCATTTAACGGAGCTATTTTAGAGCCCGCTGCGCTCGCCTTCAACGGAATCGATCCTGACAATCCATTGCGCTCCGCCGTGGACGAAAGGCAAGCCTTAGACGAGATATTCAAAATGGTCAGAACAGGTATAAAAGACAGCAACTGCACGCGCGCGGTGATGGTTGCACATAATGCACACTTTGATCACAGCTTTCTTATGGCAGCGGCTGAGCGCTCAGGCATCAAGCGTAACCCTTTCCATCCATTTGCCACCTTTGACACGGCATCACTCAGTGGTCTGATTTTTGGGCAAACGGTGCTAGCCAAAGCTTGCCAAGTGGCACAAATCACCTTCGATCATAAACAAGCCCACAGCGCGCTATATGACACGCAAAAAACCGCCATACTTTTTTGTAAAATTGTGAATCGACTTAAATCGCTTGGGGGATGGCCTTTAGCAACTATAGATAGTGAAACAGAGACACAACAAGAACAAAACGATAACAGTGCGCAATAAACTAAAAACGAATAAACAGATAAAAACAATCGAAGATTAATTTACTCGTAATATAGCTCACACAAAAAAGCGCGCTCAAGTTGCGCGCTTAATTCATTGCTTAATTAAGATTTATGCTTTTCAGCAGTTTGCTTAATAAGCGTTTGCAATTCACCAGCTTGAAACATTTCTAACATAATATCACAGCCACCTACTAATTCGCCTTCCACCCATAATTGTGGAAACGTTGGCCAATTAGCAAATTTAGGCAATTCGGCACGAATATCAGGGTTTTGTAAAATATCAACATAAGCAAATGGCTCGCCACATTGCGACAAAACCTGCACCGCTTGAGCCGAAAAGCCACAACTTGGCAATCTTGGCGACCCTTTCATATATAAAATAATCGGGTTTTCAGCAATTTGTTTTTTGATTTTATCGAGTGTTGTCATTTCGGTTGTCATGCGATTTCCTTGGTAATTTATTGTAATAATGCAAGCTATTTTAACGCACAATTGGGCTTGTTCCTACTGCTATCTTATAACCGAATTGCTTAATGGAGGTTTTTAGAGCAATTTATGGAGGCGTTGTTTTTGTGAAAAAACAGCCATAAAAAAACTTAATAAAATCAATACCTTTTCTGACCGATTTTTGGAAAAAAAATCAGGCCTTTTTTTGTTTTGGTGAATAGGAGGGATTGGGTGCGGTGGTTTCGGACGTTTTGACCTTGGGTGAATAAAATAGCTACAGTGACCACGTCCGAGTTAGGGAATTAAAGCGAATTCCCTAACAACCCACGCTTTAGCTGCAGAATGAGGCCTGCAGCTGCCCGACGCCGCCGCTCGGTCTTAACGCACCGTTTGTGATACGTTCCCAACGCAGCACAAACTCGCCAAACATCCCTACCTCGCTCTGTTGTCGGCACATTCTGACGCCGGAATAAGACAAACAACATAACCATCGTTTTTGGGATGGGATATCGTGTTTTTATAAGGCAATTTTTGTCAAAAAACAGCCAAAAAAACTTTAATAAAATCAATACCTTTCCTAACCGATTTTTGCTATGTTATTTTTATAGATTGCCGTATGGTTGTTTTTTAACTTTGTTTTGAGGGCCAAGTCAGTTGGTGTTTTTTGATATAACTAAAATCAAAAACCATTCGCACTCCAGTTGGGAAGTTGCAACCTAAGATGCGTATATCGCTGATTTAACAATATCCCCCTTACTTTCGTCCTTTTTATCAGCAAGCTTGCGTGACAATTTTAGGTTGAAAGCCTTGGGTAATGAATAAGTGCCGTGTTAGTAGTGCTCATTTTACTGTTAGGCATATTATGCCAAGCATTTAATAGATGCCATCAGTTGAATTAGCACCACTGTATTAAAGTACATAACAAACACTTATCCTGACCACCAACTGCTTGGTTATTCTTATTTATTTTAAGCTTAAGCCACCGCCAACCACGCTTTCAGCGTCGGCGGCGGGGGGGGGCGGCGCGATTGTAGCTTCATCTCAACAACGCAACCCTAAGGGAAAATGCTCCCAACTTACGCGGGGGCTTTATTCTTTGTTAGATTATCCTCTATTTGCACCATAACCGCCCCCGCGGCCTAAGGATTAAGGAATAAGATATAAAAGCTAAGGTG
>NZ_JBXSQG010000017.1:0-39239 GCF_057063545.1 Gilliamella sp. X-23 | reverse complement strand
CGGGTTTTAGTCCTTCAATGCCTTTTCTTTTATATAACTTTACCCACGACTCCACTGTACCGACAGGCACTTGAAAGTGCCAAGCGGTTAAACCATAACCATCATTACTCTTAAAATAATGTTCAATAACTTGTTTTTTAAAATCGAATGGATATTTTTTGGCCATAATTTTGTTCCCAAAAGTAGATTTAAACAATCCAACTTTTGGGGGGCAGTTCAAAATCCCCTAAAAACCCCTCGCAAGGCTGCAGAATGTGGCCTGCGGCTACCCTCCGCCGTCGCTCGGTCTTAACGCACCGGCTATGATTCGCTCCCGGCGAAGCATAGCCTCGCCAAACATCCCTGTTTGGCGTGCTAACCTCGCTCTGTTGTCGGCACATTCTGACGCCGGAATAAGACAAATAACATAACCATTGTTTTTGGGATGGGGTATTGTGTTTTTATAAGGTTTTTTTTGTTAAAAAACATCCAGAAAAACTTAAATAAAATCAATATCTTTCCTGACCGATTTTTGGGCGGAAAATCAGGCCTTTTTGTTTTGGTGAATAGGATGGATTGGGTGTGGTGGTTTCGGACGTTTTGACCTTGGGTGAATAAAATAGCTATCGTGACCACGTCCGAGTCAGGGAATTAAAGCGAATTCCCTGACAACCCACGCTTTGGCTGCAGAATGTGGCCTACGGCTGCCTGACGCCGGAATAGGACAAACAACATAACTATCGTTTTTGGAAAGATTGTTGTGTTTTTATAATTATCTTTTTGATTTTATTTTGATTAAACGCCTACTCGGCAGTAAACTGAGTTGCTAAATTTTTAGTAGAACGATCGAGTTTGATTGGAAATTTATTATTTATCTAAATTCTTTTATTACAATGTTCAGCTAATTTCCTTAATGAATGCTCATCTGCTAATTTAGGAAGGTTATTTCTGACGCTACTTCTTTTTTGAGCGCTTGCAATCCTGTCACCAAAGTATTTTTTGAACAATATATAATCAGGTTTACTTTCAGGCTCAATATCATAAAAGGCTATTTTGCCATAAATAGAACACAACCAATCTGCGCATTGTATCGTTTGATATAATTTACTATCTACTTGTACTGGGGCTTCTATCAATTGATATTTTTTCTTTTGGTGCATATCATAAATGGCTTTTTTAACTAGGCTTGCACTGTCCTCATTATCATCCATAAATATCAAAAAATATGAGTTTTTATTTTTGAACTCATCGTCAAGTCTTTTAATAATTTCACTTAAACAAGATGTATACACAGTTAAAGGATTATGACGTTCTATTTTTTTATTTTTAGCTTCTCCAACAAAAAATAGAAATCCTCCTTTATCTGTTATTTTATTTATTATTCTATTGGTTGATCGAGTTATTTCATTTTTGTAATTTTTCAAATTTGTTACGGAGTATTGTTTCGAGCCTTTCTTTTCCCACATTGATAGTTGAAAATTACCTCCATCCTTTTCAATATCTTTCCTTGCTTTTGGTATATCATAATTTGAAAATAGATTTTGCTTCAAATTGAAAAAAAATGATGAAAATGATCTAGCTTCACAAATAGGAATAACAAACCCTCCAAGACCAAAAACTGGGTGAGTTTTATGTTTTGGATGATCGGCAGATATATACGGACCTATATGTCCAAATTCATCAAGATATACTATGTAAGTATCCTGCATTAATATATTTTCCTATACGCCAAATACGCGGAAGCCCAACTTAAAGTCGGGCCCCGGAATCAGCAGCGAACATAATAAAAAAGTCCGCTCCTTGCGTATAAATATAACCATCCTAATTTAATATGTCAAGCATTTTTCCGTTTTTTCTAAACAGCCTAAAGCTATGTTATTTGTCCTATTCCGGCGTCAGAATGTGCCGACAACAGAGTGAGGTTAGCACGCCAAACAAGGATGTTTGGCGAGTTTGTGGTGCGTCTGGAACGCGTCCACAAACGGTGCGTTAAGACCGAGCGGCGGCGGAGGGCAGCCGCAGGCCACATTCTGTAGCCAAAGCGTGGGATTGCAAAGGGAATTCGCTTTAATTCCCTTTGCTCGGACGTGGTCACTGTAGCTATTTTATTCACCCAAGGTCAAAACGTCCGAAACCTGCGCACCTAATTTATTCTATTCACCAAAACAAAAAAAGACCTGATTTTCCGCCCAAAAATCAGTTAGAAAAAGCATTGATTTTATTGAGGTTTTTATTTGGTGTTTTTTTAGCAAAAACACAACACTAAGCAATAGCCCCATCGGGCACAGTGTGCTCTGTTATTGACTGAAATAGTTTTTTAACTCTTGAATAAACGCACTATCAATCATAGGCGGATATTTGTTAGGTTGCCATGACGATAAAAACAGTAAATGTTGTAACGTTAAGGGTTTGTTTATGTTGCTGAGTGCTGTTTCTGCTATTGGCTCTGAGTCAGTTAAAATCGATGATTGTGTTTGAATTAAAGACTGCGGTAAAGAGGTTGAGCTAGGATTGTTAGCGGTTTGCTGTGATTGTTTTTCTTGGTTTTTTCTATTTTGGTATAATTGACACTGCTGTTGGTACCAAACTTGGTAGCCACTTAAATCGTAATCATCTAATAATTCATAGCCGTAAACAGTCGGTACCGCTTTAGGATAACGTTTATTAATAATATTTGCAGGAAACCCGCCACACACAATAATTTGGTCGAGTTTTTTTATGTGTTTGATTATCGGTTTTATGTTGAACCCTAATAATTGACTCATGACATAAAATGACTGGTTATAAGCCTTTAAAAAAAGGCCTTCTTTCAAAAAATGTATCGGATTTTCACTTAATCTTAATTTTTGTTCTATTTCCATTACATGACCCTCTTTATTTAATTTTACCCTTGTGCCACCGCCATCGACACTTTCAGCGTCGTCGGCGGCGGGGGCGGCGCGATTGTGGCTTCACCGCAACAGCGCAACCCTAAGGGAAAATGCCCCAACTGACGCGGGGGCGTTATTCTTTGTTAGATTGTCCTCTCAGGCACCATAACCACCCCCGCGGCCCAAGGATTAAGGAATAAGAAATAAAAGCTAAGGTGTGGTGCAAACAGCAAAATAGCCGTAGGAACCTCTGGCGCTGTAGATCATGCCGCTGCGCGACTCGACATAATAGTAGCCATAGCTACCTGGAGCGTCACTCGTCCAGTCGCCGTCGCGGACGAAGCCCGCATCAGCGTAGCCGTTCAGGTAGCCCCACTCCGTGAAAAACCCAGCACCTATGTTACGCTGGTAATAATTACCAGATGAGGATGGTGAGGCGCCAGAAATAGAAAAACTACCTCTTCCGACTGCATTGGTTAAATCCCTTACACTAGCAAGACGATAACCCAAACTACTACACCAAGATGAGTGGTTAAACGGACCACCCTCTTTATCACCCCGATGGACGAACCACTGCCTCAACACAAATCCATAACGAACCTCATTACCTCGACGATCCCTTCCGACTAACTCAAAGGTCTGTGGCAAAGATAGCGACGGAGTAAGCCGACTAGGATTATCTGACTGTATTTGAGTGCTATCCGCCCTAGGACCATGCAACGTTACCCGTGTTACATAACTAAATTTATCAAAAATCCATCTATCTTTGCCTGTGCTTTGGTTTGGCAATCTCCAACTCACCATTGCTCTTATACTACCATTCGTGTTAACTGTCCAACGCAACTGACTTGCATCCACGCCAACAATGTCCAAATCAAAATACAATCCATCTGCTCCTGTAGTTGGAAAGTTTTGGTCGTAAGATGCAGAATCGTTAGACTGAGTTAAAAAACCCTTTTTAAGAAACCATATGTTAGCTGGGCCTGCGTAGCGAGGATTGTCGATAGAATCGATGCCAGTAGTACCACCATATAACAAATTCGGCCTGACCGAACAAATAACAGGCTGTGACGGCAAAGTGATATAATAATCCGCTGTTCCTCCGTTAAATGTACTACTTTTTGGCACACCATAACGGGTCTCTAAAGTTCCCCCTGTACTATCTAAAGTGACCTTATAAGGCGCTTTACATATACTTAATGTATCACCACGACTTACTGTTCGACCATTCTTATCCTTTATTACTAACGATATACTCCCTGATGCTGTTACTCCATTGACTCCCTGTCCATCTCCATCATCATCTCCCCACTTCCCTTGACTAACCAAATCACTTATACCTACTGAATACATTCTATTTATCCATGGGGCCGATGCCGGTACCACTGTGTGTATATCATTAAAAGTAAAATTACCATTGGGTAATCTTATCGGATTTGTGGGACTCGATGTGTTTGTCGATGGCGTGATACGCCTTCCATCTGGCAACTCGATTGCCAAAAAAGTATCCGTATTAGTTGCCTTTGTCTGTCCCCCATCAAACGTTAAATACGGTGCACTACCCTCTATTACCCTTGATGTATGTGCCGTTAATGCCACAGAACCCTGTGAATACGACAACAACAACAGCGCGAAGAACAACGCCGATTTAGATAACAATGAAGGTTTAAATAATAACCTCGGTTTGAATAGTAATGACGGCCCTAATAACCACTTGGATATCGACGATAATTTTGCCGAACATGTGGCCGATGACCTGACCAAAGCGGTTTCCGAGAATGTTGTCGAAGGACCCGACGAGAACATCGCCAGTAAAAACCGCGATAACGTCTCCGATTTCGCTACGCGAAATGACCTCGGTGATGAAAATAAGAACTGTGTCTGATTTAGACTATAGTGAAAATGAAAAAGTTTTAGGGCGTAGGTTTGGCATGCCAGATGCCAGATGCCATAAATGGTAACGCATTTCGATTATCCTGTCAAGTAATTTTTTGTTTTATTTACACTTTTTATAACTGACTGCTCGACTGACGAGCTTTCCCTTGCTTTTAAAGCGCTTAAATTATAACCGGTTGATTAATAATGCGCTAGTTTTTTTGTTAGTTTTTTGTAAAGTTTTATTAATGATCTGGGTTGGGGTTTGTTTTTTGTTTTTTTGGGGGTAGTGGTTTTGGCTAAAAAACATCCGATAAAAACTTGAATAAAATCAATATGTTTTCTGACTGATTTTTGGGCGAAAAATCAGAACTTTTTTTGTTTTGGTGTATAGGATGGATTGGGTGCGGTGGTTTCGGACGTTTTGACCTTGGGTGGACAAAATAGCTATTGTGACCACGTCCGAAACCTTCCCGTACTATATATACCAATTAACCGCTCGGCAATACCGAGCGGTAACAAAGAGTAACCTATCCAACTTAGGTGATTTGTGATAAAACATCTGATGATTTTTAAAAAATTATGTCAATAATGAAAAGTAAACACACGTTATTTTCTGACATACATATTTTAAACATAAAAATCAAATAATTGTTAAACAAGAATGATGGGAAAGGAAAATGATAGATATAAAAATTTTACGTTATTTTCTTGCTCTTGCTAAAGAAGAAAGTATTACCGCTGCCGCCAACCATTTGCATCTAACTCAACCTACCTTATCTCGTCAGTTGATGGAGCTTGAACAAACACTTGGCACCCGCCTATTTATTCGTGGCAGTAGGCGAATTACCTTGACCGATGAAGGAATACGATTACGTAAACGTGCCGAGGAGATACTGGAACTTGTGCATAAAACAGAAGAAGAGTTTCAAGCACCCACCGAAAGTATTTGTGGTGATATTTATATTGGTTGTGGTGAAACCGATGCAATGAAGTTGGTGGTGAATGTGATTAAATCAATGCAAGAGGTTTACCCACACATCCGCATCCATATTTATAGCGGTAATGCAAATGATGTCACCGAACGTATTGATAAGGGATTACTTGATTTTGGTGTGTTAATTGAACCGACTCATCTAACAAAATATGAATCATTGTGCCTTCCTCAACAAGATACATGGGGGGTATTAATGAGAAAAGATTGTGCGTTGGCAAATCTTGAAGTCATTTCTCCATCTGATTTATGGTCATTACCACTGATTGTTTCCCAACAAAAATATGTTAGTGATAGCATTGAACAATGGTTTAAACGAAACTATGAAAAATTAAATATTATTGCAACATATAACTTAATATTTAATGCAGCTTTAATGGTTGAACAACATATTGGGTATGCCTTGTGTTTAGATAAACTGATTAATACAGAGGGCAATAACCCGCTTTGTTTTAGACCTTTATATCCAAAATTGAAAGTAGATGTGAATATTGTCTGGAAAAAATATCATGTATTTTCTAAAGCTGCTGAACTGTTTTTAAAACAGCTAAAAGAACATTTTTGATATTCATCTGCTATTTTATAATGATGAGCAAAAGCAAGGGAGCTTCGTAAATTCTTACTCCCTTTGCTATGGGATAATATTTCATTAAAAATTAATGACTATTTTAAATGCGTTTTAAAAAAGGTTGTTAATTTATCAAAAGGGATTAAATCGATTCGATCATAAAGATCAACATGCCCAGCTCCTTTTACATAATAGAGTTCTTTCGGCTCTATTGCGCAGTTATAAGCATCTTCACTGAACTCTTTAGAATGAGCCTGATCACCTGTGATAAATAACATTGGTCGTGGTGAAATGGTTTCAATATCGTTAAATGGATAGAAGTTCATAAATTTTACATTACTGGTTAATGTTGGGTGAGTCGTTAGTTCTGGCGTTGAACTGGCTGGCGTATATTCACCACGAGGCGTACGATAAAAATCGTAAAATTCATGGGCAATTGGACCATCTTCTGGTTTGAGTTGCCCTTTATTGACCGAGCCACTTGTATATAATGTTTGACCACCGGTAAATTCAACATAACGTTGTTCTGCCGCCTGTTTAATGATCTGTTTTCGCTGTTCAAGTGTTAACGAATGGTGAAGAGCATTGCGATTGGCCGCACCCATATCGTACATACTGACTGTCACAATAGCTTTCAAACGAGGATCAATTTTAGCGGCACTAATAACAAAACTACCACTACCACAAACACCAATTACGCCAATATTGTGACGATCCACAAAAGTTTGAGTACCTAAATAATCAACTGCAGCACTGAAATCTTCTGCATATATATCGGGCAATACAACATTACGCGGCTGCCCCTCACTCTCGCCCCAAAAAGATAAGTCAATGGCTAATGTAATAAAGCCTTGTTCAGCCATTTTAGTCGCATATAAATTGGCACTTTGTTCTTTAACCGCACCCATTGGATGTCCAACAATAATGGCGGGGTATTTATTTTTTGGATCAAGCGTTTTAGGCATAAATAAATTTCCAACTACGCTCATTTTATATTGATTTAGAAAACTCACTTTTTGCATAGTGACATTATCGCTTTGATAAAAATTATTCGCATTGTTAGACATATCGGCTCCCATTACTGATGGTGATAAAAATAACCCAAAAAGACGATTAAAGCAGTACTATCTTTGAAATAAAATAAAACCTTTTTCATTAATGTGATCACTTTTAATAAGTGAGTTTTAATTTAACACTTTCAATCAATTGTAAAAAAATATTACTATGCAATAGGATGTCCTGTTACACGAGTAAATAACCAAAAACTGAGTTTAATTAATATCAAGGCACATAAAAAAATTAGCGCAGAACTAAAAAATATACCTTGCATCCCCTTATGATCAAAGATGATGCCTCCCATTGCCGCTGCCAATCCGATAGAAAATTGAATCGCCGCAACAGATAATCCGCCCATCATTTCGGCTTTATCGGCAAGTGTACGTACAATCCAAGTAGACCAACCCACAGGAATAAAACCAAACATCAACCCCCAAGTAATAACGAGTAACATGTTGAATGTTATATTTTTATTGATAAACATTAAAATAATAGCAAGTATCAATAAAATAAAATGAACAACTATCATCGTTATTTTAAATTGTTTGCCCATCACAAAACCGGCAATAAGGGTGCCAATACAGTTAGCAATGCCAAATAGAAGTAAAAGCGTAGAGAGGGTATTTGTTTGTAAGGCAAGATTATGCTCTAAAAATGGTCTTAAATATGTAAAAAATATGTGATATCCCCCATAACTAAATATCGTGGCTACTATTCCTATCGTTATCCAGCGCTGTTTTAAGAGAAAAAACATATTTTTAAAACTATTACCTTGCTGTGCAGGTAAAGTAGGTAATGCAATAAATTGCCAAATAAAGGCGATAGCACCCAGTAATGCCGATAGCAAAAAGATATTTCGCCAACCAATCAGATTACCTAAATAGCTTGCTAATGGTAGTGAAATAATCGTTGCAACTGAAACACCAGCATAGATAATACTTAATGCACGAGATAGATCTTTTGTCGGTACAAGTTGTAGCGTTACCGCTGAGGCCATAGACCAAAAGCCACCAACACATATCCCCAATATGCTTCGCCCTATCAGTAGAATGATATAATTAGGTGTAAATGCGACTAATATATTAGCAATTATCAATAAAATAGAGAGCGTTAATAACACTAATCGTCTATTTATTTTTTTTGTTAGCGGCGCTAGTAGCAAACTTGCAATAACAGCAAAAATCCCCACAGCAGTGACCGTTTGCCCTGCCATTCCTTCAGTAATTTTTAATGTTTGTGCAATAGGTGTTAATAAACTAATAGGAATAAACTCAGCCGCAATAAGACTGGTTACCCCCATAAATAATGAAAAAACAGCAGACCAATGGGATGTTTTTTCTGATTCTGTCTGACACGATAATAGTGTTTTCATGACATAAAGTACCTTTTATTCAACTAGCTCCATAGCGGCATTAACGTTGAAACCTTGGCCAGTAAAATGCCTCTAAACCAAAAACCAACTTATCTATATAGATAAGATCAGAGCGGATAACACAAGCAGAAATAGTTTAAATAGCTAACTTCAAAAAAGTATAGGCACTTCATCAATCTATGTAAAATACTTATATTTTATAGTTATGTATGCCTTAAAGGCATAAATTGATTTTTAGATTAGGTGTATTTGGTGCTTTGTATTATAGCTATCCACATCAAAACTAGAAAATTGTTATAATAGCAAAAAAAAACGCTCTGCTTTATAAAACAGAGCGTTTGGAAGAAAAGGGAAAAAGTAGAAGAATTAGAATTCTATTAACTCTTTTTCTTTATCGGCAAGCACTGTATCTAATTTTTTAATTGCGGCATCTGTCGCTTTTTGGATTAAATCTTGTGCTTTACGCTCATCATCTTCTGAAATTTCTTTATCTTTTAGTAACGCTTTGATTTGATCGTTGGCATCACGGCGGATATTACGAATAGATACACGACCTTGTTCCGCTTCGTTACGAACAATTTTAGTTAAATCACGACGGCGTTCTTCTGTTAGTGGTGGCAATGGTACACGAATAACGGTACCTGCTGATGCTGGGTTTAACCCTAAATCAGACGTTAAAATTGCTTTTTCAATAGCTGGGGTTAATGATTTATCAAATACGGTGATAGCTAGTGTTCTTGCATCTTCAGCAACGATGTTAGCTAGTTGACGCAGTGGCGTTGGGCTGCCGTAATATTCAACCATAATGCCATCTAATAAACTTGGTGATGCACGACCGGTTCGAACTTTAGAAATATGATTTTGAAACGCATCAATGCTTTTTTCCATGCGCGTTTGCGCTTCTTTTTGAATCTCGTTTAACATAATAAAAGCCTTATTTAAAATAAAGATAATTAACTGGTTACTGTTGCTTTGTTATTAATTAATGTCCCTTCTTGTTCACCTAAAATAACGCGACGCAATGCACCAGGTTTATTCATATTAAAGACACAAATGGGTAGATTATGATCTCTTGCTAATGTGAATGCAGCTAAATCCATCACTTTAAGTTCATCATCAAGCACTTTGTCATAACTTAAAGTTTTATAAAGTGTTGCTGTTGGATCTTTAACAGGATCGGCTGAATAAACACCATCAACTTTGGTGGCTTTTAAAACAGCATCAGCTTCAATTTCAATACCGCGTAAACATGCAGCTGAATCGGTGGTAAAAAATGGATTGCCTGTTCCAGCAGATAAAATAACTACTTTACCATGACGAAGCAAGCTAATTGCTTCGGTCCAGCGATAATCATCACATACACCGTTTAATGGAATGGCTGACATTAAACGGGCATTAACTTCAATTCGGTGCAACGCATCTCGCATCGCAAGACCATTCATTACAGTTGCTAGCATCCCCATATGATCGCCAACAACACGGTTCATTCCCGCTTTAGCAAGCCCTGCACCCCGAAATAGATTACCGCCCCCAATAACAACAGCAACTTGAACATTCATTTCAATTAGTTCTTTGATTTCTTGCGCCATGCGATCTAGAACGGTTGCATCAATACCAAAACCTTCGTCACCTTGTAGTGCTTCGCCACTGAGTTTAAGAAGAATACGTTTATAGAAAGGGGTCACCATATTGAAGTCTCACTATTTCGTTGTTTTATTACTCAATAAGCTAAAAAATTAGCTTATAGTAATTTTAAAATATTTTGTAGATAAACAAAACCGCCTTAACGGCGGTTTTTTGAAACGATTAAGATTGTTTCGATATTGCAGCAACTTCTGCAGCAAAGTCAACTTCGACTTTTTCAATACCTTCACCCACTTCAAAACGGATGAATGAAGCAACTGCTGCTTTTTTCTCTTTTAATAAGTCGCCAACTGTTTTTGCAGGATCCATAACAAATGGTTGTCCAGTTAGTGATACTTCACCAGTGAATTTACGCATACGGCCTTCAACCATTTTTTCAGCGATTTCACGTGGTTTACCTGATTGCATTGCGATATCGATTTGAATGTTACGTTCATGTTCAACAACATCAGCTGGAACATCGCTTGGATCAACATATTCTGGTTTGCTTGCAGCAATGTGCATTGCAATATGTTTAACTAATTCATCATCAGCACCATTAGCAGCGACTAATACACCAATACGCGCACCGTGTTGGTAACTACCCACAACATCACCAGCGATTTGTGCAACGCGACGAATGCCGATGTTTTCACCAATTTTAGCAACTAAAGCTGTGCGCTCTTCTTCAAATTTAGCTTGTAATGCTGCGATATCGCTAGTGCGTTCAGTTAATGCAGCTTCAGCAACTTTATCACTAAATGCTAAGAATCCAGCATCTTTCGCAACAAAGTCTGTTTCGCAGTTTACTTCTAAGATAATACCAAATTTTTTGTCCGCAGAAATTTTAGAAATAATAACACCTTCAGCCGCAACACGACCCGCTTTTTTAGCGGCTTTTGCTTGACCTGATTTACGCATGTTGTCAATTGCAAGTTCGATATCACCATTAGCTTCAACTAATGCTTTTTTACATTCCATCATACCTGCGCCAGTTCTTTCGCGCAGTTCTTTTACCATAGAAGCGGTAACTTCAGCCATTTTTTAATCCTCTATTTAACCATTGTGATAACTTTCATTAGAATGGGTCGATAGTATTAAGTATCGACCCTGAAAATATTTGAGTTTATTACTCTGCTGCTGGAGCTTCTTCTACGAAGCTTTCTTCAGATACTGGAGATTGGTTTTGCTCACGACCAGAACGTACTGCTTCAGCAACTGCATTTGCATATAATTGAATTGCACGGATTGCATCATCATTACCTGGTACGATGTAATCAATTCCATCAGGATCTGAGTTAGTATCAACAATAGCAATAACTGGAATACCTAAATTGTTAGCTTCTTTGATAGCGATATGTTCGTGGTCTGCACCAATCACAAAAATCACATCAGGTAAGCCACCCATATTTTTAATTCCGCCCAAGCTATTTTCTAATTTAGCCATTTCACGAGAACGCATAAGCGCTTCTTTTTTGGTTAATTTATCAAATGTACCATCACTAGCTTGTGTTTCTAAATCTTTTAGACGTTTGATTGATTGACGTACTGTTTTCCAGTTAGTCAACATACCACCTAACCAACGGTGATTAACATAGTATTGTCCACAACTTTCAGCCGCTTGTTTAATTGCTTCGCTAGCTGCACGCTTTGTACCAACAAATAAAATTTTACCTTTACGAGCAGCAACCTTGTTTAATTCAGCTAATGCTTCGTTGAACAATGGTACTGTTTTTTCAAGATTGATAATATGAACTTTGTTGCGTGCACCAAAAATAAATGGTTTCATTTTTGGGTTCCAATAACGAGTTTGGTGTCCAAAGTGTACACCCGCTTGTAACATATCGCGCATTGATACTGTAGTCATGATTTCCTCATTTTGACGTTGGGGTTATGCCTCCACATATCCGCTTTAACCGACCTAATTACACAAGGTAAAAGGCACCCCGGAAAAGTGTAATAATATGTGTGTGTTATAACGTTAATTAATCATTAAATTTAATGCTTTTATTCGTCATTACTTTCGCAAAAAAATAATGTGAAATGTAGCGCGCGTTTTATACCATAAATAGTATAAGATTACCAGCTTTATTTCTATTTATAGACTGTTAGCGAAGCTAATTAACATTATTTAGATGTAGGTGAGCTTTATTAAGCTTTCATTGCTTATTTAAAAAAATAAATAAAATCAATATTTTTTATAACAGTTTTTGAGCGGTGATTTTTATATTAGATTATTTTTTAGGGGGGGTAGGTCGTTCTGTAAGCGAACGCTTACAGAACAATGATAATAAAACTAGCTAAATAACTTATGGCATTGTAGGCAGATCCAATCCCATATTCCACCAAAGAATCCGGTTTCTTCGATATCTTGTAAAGCAACAAGCGGTTGTTCGTTAATGACTTTGCCATCTAATAAAAACTGCATTTTACCTACCGCATTACCTTTGGTGATAGGTGCATAGATGTAATCGTCAATTTTATATTCGACTTGTACATCAGCCGCACGTCCTTTTGGTACGGTAATAAATGCCCCATTAACTGCACCCAGTTGGATTTTGTTTTGGTCGCCATACCAGATGGTTTCGGTAGTAACTGGAGTTCCAGCCTTAACAGGGTTTGCGGTTTCAAAGAAGCGGAATCCCCAAACTAATAACTTTTTACTTTCTTCTTCACGACCTTTAAAGGTGCGACCACCCAGTACCGCTGAAATTAAACGAGTATTGCCATCAACCGCTGAAGCAACTAAATTGTAACCTGCGGCATTGGTGTGGCCTGTTTTGATGCCATCTACATTTAATGTGGTGTCCCAAAGTAATCCATTTCGATTAAGTTGGGGTTTTGATAGAGTATAGGTAAATTCTTTTTCTTTATAAATGGAATATTCTTCGGGTAAATCACGAATTAAGGCCTGCCCTAAATATGCCATATCTTTGGCTGTGGTGTATTGGCCCGGGGCATCAAGTCCGTGTACAGTTTCAAAATGGGTATGATTTAGTCCAATTTTTTTGGCGTAATCATTCATTAAGTTAACAAAAGCACCTTGGCTGCCAGCAACATGTTCTGCCATGGCGATACACGCATCGTTACCTGATTGAATAATAATACCTTTGTTAAGATCGGAAACGGAAACTGTTTTACCGACTTCTAAAAACATTAATGATGACCCTTTTAACACAGGGTTACCCGTTGCCCAAGCATCTTTACTAACAACAACCATATCATCATTTTTTATGCGGCCTGATTGCAATGCTTGCCCAACGACATAACTAGTCATCATTTTAGTTAAGCTTGCAGGATCACGCTGTTGCTCGGCATTATACTGCGCTAAAATTTCGCCTGATTTTGCATCAATTAAAATATAAGCTTCTGCATCTAATTGCGGAATAGCTGGAATAGGAAAAGCCATTTCAGCCGATGCAGATGAACAAATAGCAAGCGCTAATAAAGCAAAAGATAATTTAAATTTACTTTTCATTTATTTAAATTCCGTCAAATATTTTTAGATAACATGTATCGATGAGTATGAATAGACATCATAATGCCAAAACTTGCCATTAATACAACTAAAGATGAGCCACCGTAGCTTATTAATGGTAATGGTACACCAACTACAGGTAAGATTCCACTGACCATGCCAATATTAATAAATACATAAACAAAAAAAACTAAAATTAGCCCACCAGATAAGATTCGACCAAAAGTAGTTTGTGCTTGTGCCGCAATAATAAGACCACGCACAATTAGGCATAAAAAGAGAATAAGTAAAATGATAGAGCCAATAAAACCAAATTCTTCAGCGATAACTGAAAAGATAAAATCGGTATGTCGTTCTGGTAAAAATTCAAGTTGCGATTGTGTACCTTCAAGCCAACCTTTTCCCCATAAGCCTCCCGATCCTATCGCTATTTTTGATTGAATAATATGATAACCTGCACCACTTGGGTCAAGTTCGGGGTTGATAAGCATAAGTACGCGTTTTTGCTGATAATCATGCATTAAAAAGAACCACATAATCGGTAAAAATATTGCTATTAAAATAAGAGCAATAAGAATATAGCGCCAGTTCATTCCCGCTAAAAAGATAATAAAAAGGCCTGACATGACAATCAAAATTGCGGTACCTAAATCGGGCTGCATCGCAACAAGCAATGTCGGTACGCCAATAATGGCAAGTGTTTGTAAAGTGGTTTTTAATGGCGGTGGACAACCGTCACGATGAATAAATTTGGCAACCATTAATGGTACGGCAATTTTAGCTATTTCAGAGGGTTGGAACCGCAATACCCCTAAATCTAACCAACGCTGTGCGCCTTTACTAGTGTAACCAAAAATGTCCACAAGTAATAAAATTAAAATACAAACAACATACAGATACGGGGCCCATTTTTCATAAGTTCTGGGTGAAAACTGCGCCAACACAATCATTACAGCAAAACCAAGCAATATTTGTATTACTCGCTTTTGTAGCATATCAATACTTTGTCCCGTTGCACTCCAAAGAATATAAAGGCTATAAGCAAGCAATAACGTAATAAATAAAAAGAACAGGGGATCGATATGTATTTTTTGCCAAAAATTTTTTTTGATATTATTCATCATTAGTCCTCTGTTCCTGTATTAGGCGATGATTCATCAAGATCTGTCGAATTATTGCCTAAAAGGTAAAAATCCAATATTTTACGCGCTACCGCACCACCGTTTGAGCTTCCGCCTCCACCATTTTCTAAAACAATGGCTAATGCAATTTTTGGCTTATCGTAAGGGGCATAAGCAATAAATAATGCGTGATCACGCAGGCGTTCTGGAATTTTATGAGCATTATAGATCTCGTCTTGCTTTAAGCCATAAACTTGTGCTGTTCCCGATTTACCTGCTGCTTGATATTTTGCATCAGCATAAACTTTGCGGGCAGTTCCTCGTGATCCAAACATGACTCGGTGCATTCCTTCTTTAGCAAGCGTCCAATAAGTTGGATTGACATCGACTAAGCTGTTTTTTTCGATATAATTATCTGAATCAACCTGTGGTTGGTGTTCACTTGAGTTTAAAATATCGCTCTTTTTATATAATAAAAAATGTGGTGTGTAAGTTTTACCATTATTGATTAAGGTCGTTAACGCTTTCGCCATTTGGATTGGGGTTGCCGTCCAATAACCTTGTCCTATGCCAACAGGGATAGTATCACCTTGTAACCAAGACTTTTTATGGCGCTTCATTTTCCATTCACGGCTCGGCATAACTGCTCGGGTTTCTTCGTTTGGAGATATATCAATACCTGTTCGCTCACCATAACCAAACTTTGTCATCCATAAATTTAAGCGATCAATACCCATATCATAAGCAACTTGATAAAAGTAGGTATCAACTGATTCTTCAATGGCTTTTAATACATCAACACGACCATGCCCCCATTTTAACCAGTCTCGATAACGTCGTTCAGTGCCAGGTAATTGCCACCAACCAGGATCGTTAACCACGCTTTTTGGTGAAATAACACCTTCACTTAAAGCGGCAATAGAAATAAAAGGTTTCACTGTTGAAGCAGGCGGATAAGCACCCAGTAAAGCCCGATTAAAAAGAGGCTTACTTGGATCTTTAAGCAATTCGCTATATTTACTACTTGATATCCCACCTACAAATGGATTGGAATCATAGCTTGGGCTAGAAACCAAGGCTAAAATCTCGCCATTATTCGGATCAATAGCAACCACAGCCGCTTTACGTCCAGCGAGTAATTGCTCAATATAAAGCTGCAATTTAAGGTTGATAGATAAATAGATATCCTCACCAGCTTGCGGCGGATGTTGATTTAGTTGGCGAACAATACGGCCACGGCTGTTGACTTCAACCTTTTCATAACCAGGTGTTCCGTGTAATACTTCTTCGTAGTACCTTTCAATACCCATTTTGCCGATATTAAACGTTGCTACATAATCGCTAGTCTTATTTTCATCTTCTAGACGCTGTTTATCTTGGCTGTTAATTTTAGAAATATAGCCAAGAATATGCGTCAGTGACGCACCATAAGGATAATAACGATGCTGTATATCCACAATTGATACATATGGAAAGCGATGTTGATCAACAACAAAACGTGCAATCTGTTTTTGAGTTAAGTTATCTTTTAATGGAACAGGCCTGTGTGCTTTGTAATTTCGACGTTCTTTTTGAAAATTTTCGATATCTTCGTCAGTTAAATCAACAATTTTTTTTAACTCATCAAACTGTTCATTCAGATTCTTTACCTTGTCGGGAATGATGTTTAATTGGTATGTTATATTGTTAATGGCTAATGGGGTGCCATTACGATCATAAATCATGCCGCGATTAGGTGGAATAGGTATAATTTCAATGCGATTATCATTAGATTTTGTGCTGTAATAGCTGTAATTTATAATCTGTAACCCTGCAAGGTTAACAAGCAAAATAATAATTAAAATGATAATGGCAATAAATGAAAACAACGCTCTACGAAAAAACAAATTTGCTTCTGCTGAGTGATCTCGAATGTTTGTTTTCTTTCTTTTGCTTGATATAGAGATAATAAAGCTCCTCTAAATACTTTTTTCTGTTTGTGGCTTATGTTGCTGTTCTTCCCATTTTTCATAAGCGTTAACAATTTTAGCAACCACTGGGTGACGCACCACATCTTCGCTATTGAAAAAATTAAAGCTGATTTCATCAACTTTGCTTAACACTTCAATCGCATGGCGTAAACCCGATTTTTGATGACGAGGTAAATCAATTTGGGTGATGTCGCCAGTGATGACCGCTTTTGAATTAAAACCAATACGGGTTAAAAACATTTTCATCTGTTCAATAGTCGTATTTTGGCTTTCATCAAGAATAATAAACGCATCATTTAGCGTTCGCCCACGCATATAGGCAAGCGGTGCCACTTCAATCACGCTTTTTTCAATTAGTTTTTCGACTTTTTCAAAGCCGAGCATTTCAAATAAGGCATCATAAAGTGGACGTAAGTAAGGATCCACTTTTTGGCTTAAATCGCCCGGCAAAAATCCTAGCTTTTCACCCGCTTCGACGGCTGGTCGAGTTAATACAATACGGCGAATTTGTTGTTTTTCAAGCGCATCAACTGCAGCAGCCACAGCTAAATAGGTTTTACCTGTTCCAGCAGGTCCAATGCCAAATGAAATATCATAATCTAAAACATGAGCAATATATTGTGCTTGGTTTGCTGTTCGGGGTTTTATCACACCTCGTTTAGTTTTAATCATCACTAGCTTTCCACCTTGATGATCAATATAAGCAGGTAAGTGTTTACTTACTTTTTCAAGCGCACCTGTTTCTTTAATTGCTAAATGAATTTGCTCAGGTTCAATATCAATAATTTTATCTTTTATTTTGGTTTGTTTATAAAGGGACTGCAAAATATCACCAGCAGCTTTGACACAAATCTGATCGCCAGTTATTGAAAATAAATTACCTCGGTGATTAATTTCAATACCAAGTCTGCGTTCTAACTGTTTAATATTGTCATTATGAGGACCACAAAGACTATTAAGCCGTTGATTGTCGGCTGGCTCAAGCATGGTTTCATGTGTCGTAATATTCAAATGTAAGTCCTCAAATAATTAATTTTAACCGCTAATGCGCCCTTCGCATAAAGAACACTTTTCAACACCTTTTAAAAAGTCCATTTTACACTGATGGCAAGAAACGATGTTTCCATTAACAACTTTATCAACTGCGTTTGTTGATTGTAGTTCATCAAATCCTTGTGCTTTTAATTTATTGACTAACATTGAAATAGGCGTTCCGCTTTTTAACTCTTGCTCAACATATGATGCAATTTGTTCTTCAAATGTTGGTGGTACATATTCAAGCACCTTTTCGCTATAATCACTATTGCATTCATTACACCTTATATAACGCCCTAATGTTTCGTAACTAAAAATAGGAATAAAAAATAGCGTAAAATATTTTGCGACTTTTATTTGTGTATATTTTTGTTTTTTTTCATCGGTAGTAGTGTTTTGTTGCGAACAGCAATTTGGGCAATTAAATTGTCCACTACGTTCTTTAACTTCTCTTCCGCGAGTTCCAAATATTATAAACATATTATTCTCCTTTTCCTTAAATTCATCTGTAAGTTATTTTATTAGTTTATAGAAATTATAAAAAGCCACTCTCATTGTGGCTTAATGATTATTACTTTAAGGTTGATAGATCCCAACCCCTAACTCGTTTTCTTTACGAGTACGCGAAATAACTGACATTGGCGATTCACTAACACGTAAATCCATTTCATCTTCAGTACGAACAACTCTACCACGTAGCGAATTTGGATAAACATCAGTAATTTCAACGTCAACAAACTTGCCAATCATATCAGGACGACCTTCAAAGTTAACAATTCGATTATTTTCTGTTCGACCCGTTAATTCCATAAGGTCTTTTTTGGACGGACCTTCAACTAAAATACGCTGAACAGTATTTAACATACGACGGCTAAATTGCATGGCTTGCTGATTGATTCGTTCTTGAAGAATGTAAAGGCGTTGCTTCTTCTCTTCTTCTGATACATTATCTTCCATTTCAGCAGCCGGTGTACCTGGGCGCGATGAATAAACAAAGCTATAACTTAAATCAAAATTGACATCAGCAATCAGTTGCATGGTTTGTTCAAAATCTTCTTGTGTTTCGCCCGGGAAACCGACGATAAAATCCGAACTAATTTGAATATCAGGACGCACTTTACGTAATTTTCGAATAATGGATTTATATTCAAGCGCGGTATGCGTACGTTTCATTAAGTTTAATACACGATCTGAACCACTTTGTACCGGCAAATGTAAAAAATTAACTAGTTCTGGTGTATCACGATAAACGTCGATAATATCATCAGTAAATTCAATTGGATGACTGGTAGTAAAGCGAATGCGATCGATACCATCAATAGCTGCCACTAAGCGTAATAACTCAGCAAAGGAACAAATATCACCATCAAACGTTGGTCCACGATAAGCATTAACATTTTGACCTAATAAATTGACTTCACGCACACCTTGTTCAGCCAGTTGCGCAATTTCATAGATGACATCATCACAAGGTCTGCTAACTTCTTCTCCACGAGTGTAAGGAACCACACAATAAGTACAATATTTATTGCATCCTTCCATTATAGAGACAAATGCAGTTGGTCCTTCGCTACGAGGTTCAGGCAGACGATCAAATTTTTCAATTTCAGGAAAGCTTACATCAACCACATGATTGTCGTTACCACTGCGAATCTGTTCAATCATTTCAGGTAAGCGATGAAAAGTTTGCGGTCCAAAAATAATATCTACAAATGGTGCACGTTTACGAATTTGAGCACCTTCTTGCGAAGCAACACAACCACCAACACCAATGATGATATTTGGATTATGTTGTTTAAGATTTTTCCAACGTCCTAATTGATGAAAGACCTTTTCTTGGGCCTTTTCTCGAATAGAGCAGGTATTTAGTAATAAAACATCAGCTTCTTCGGCATTGTCTGTTAATGTTAAACCATGGGTGGATTCAAGGAGATCTGCCATTTTTGTTGAGTCATACTCATTCATTTGACAGCCCCAAGTTTTGATATGTAATTTTTTGCTCATCAATAACTCAGCTATATTTAATTGTTAAAATGAAAACGGGTTTAAATCCGCGATTTTAGCGAGCTATATTGTAAACCGTTGTGATTGTAGGGTCTATAATAAATTAAAAAAGTGACACTACAAAGCAAGGCTCGTTTTGTTGATGTTGAATAAAGAATATACAAATGGGTTCAATAAGTAATTATTAACAATATTAAATACAAAACAATAAGTTAATTTAATATTTTTTATTTGGATATTAAAAATAAACAAATAGATTAAAAAGGTTTATTTATTTACCAAAAAACAACCAATTATAATAATCATTCTTTTTTAATATCTCTTTATTTTATGTTATTATCCGCGGCTAATAGAGATCACAAATAAAGTATTTAAGGTATGACAAAAACATTTAGTTCAACAAAACGCCTTTTTATAAAAGGTATTATTGCTACATGTTTATTATCTGTCACTCGTATTGGCTTTGCGGCAACTAAAGCCCAAGTTGTTGCTGTGCGTGTTTGGCCTTCATCAACTTATACTCGAATTACGTTAGAATCCAATATTAGTTTGAACTATAAGAGTACTTTACTTTTTAATCCAAATCGGATTGTTATCGATATCGATAATATCGATTTAACCCCCACTTTAAAAACGATTTCATCAAAAGTATTAAGTCACGATCCTTTTATAAAATCAATTCGTGTTCTTAAATTAGATGCTAAAACAATCAGAATTATGATCGCATTGAAGCAAGGGGTTGAGCCTAATACTTTTACATTGTCACCTATTGCTGAATTTAAATATCGTTTAGTAATGGATCTTTATCCATCAAAATCTTTTTCAAAAGAAGACGACGATCCTTTACTTACGCTATTAGAAGAATATAAAGCAGGTAATCTTAGTAAAAAACAAGCACAAATAAAAACCCCAGCCAATAAAAAGAAAAATGCACCTGTTATTGTTATGCTCGATCCTGGCCATGGTGGTGAAGATCCTGGGGCAATCGGTTATAGTAGAACTCGAGAAAAAGATATCGTTTTGCAAATAGCACGTCGGACTTATAATTTACTTAAAAAAGAGCCGAATATAAAAGTCTATATGACTCGTAATGAAGATGTGTTTATTCCATTAAAAGTACGAGTTGCTAAAGCGCGGTCACTACATGCAGATCTATTTATTTCTATTCATGCCGATGCTTTTGCTAACCGTTCAGTCGGTGGTTCGTCTGTTTTTGCATTATCAACTCGTGGGGCAAGTAGTTCGGCAGCAAGCTATTTAGCGCAAACTCAAAACAAGTCCGATCAGATTGGTGGCGTTAGCCGTAGTGGCGATAAATATTTAGATAATACTATTTTAGACTTAGTTCAAAAAACAACGTTAAGTAATGGTATATTATTGGGTAATGCTATTTTAAATCGTATGAAAAAAGTAAATAAAATGCATAAACCATCGCTTGAAAAGGCAGGATTTGCAGTGTTAAAAGCGCCGGATATCCCATCAGTTTTAGTCGAAACAGCCTTTATTAGTAATATCAATGAAGAAAGAAAACTAAAGACTGCTTCGTTCCAAAATCAAGTGTCTAAATCAATCGTTGATGGTATTAAAGATTATTTAAAAAACCGTAAAAATTAAAAAAACAAACTGTTTTACGATAAAACTATTGAATAATAATCAAACACCTTTCAGCATCTAATCCTGGTATAGCTAATTTAATATTTTGTTTAAGCGTAAAACCTTCAGGAATAGGATCAATATCACTTCCTTTTAAAGCGTAAAAAGATCCTTGTTGATCGGGAAGGTGCTTACACCAATTAAGCATATCTTGCAAAGAAGCAAAAGCTCGGCTAATAACCCCATCAAATTTTTTATCGTTATACTCTTCGATTCGGCTTTGTATTGGGTTAATATTTGTTAGCTTTAATTCAAACTGTACTTGCTTTAAAAAACGAATACGCTTACCTAAACTATCAACCAAATCAAATTGTTTATCGGGGTTAATAATCGCTAATGGAACGCCTGGTAAACCAGGACCTGTTCCTACATCAATAAAGGTTTTGCCAGTTAAATAAGGCGATACAACTAAGCTATCCATAATATGCTTAACTAACATCTCGCTCGGATCGCGCACTGCTGTTAAGTTGTAAGTTTTGTTCCATTTGCTTAGCATCTCAACATAATGGATCAATTGATCTATTTGCGATTCAGAGATCGAAAGATCCGTTTGATCAATTAGATTAGTGAGTTTCTTTTTTAACATAATTTTTCTTTTTTAAATAAACTAATAACATTGAAATAGCGGCTGGTGTAATACCAGAAATACGCGAAGCTTGTCCTATAGAAACAGGTTTATGTTGCTTTAATTTCGCCACAACTTCATTCGATAATCCAGATATTTCGGCATAATCAATATGCTCAGGAATAAGCGTTTCTTCATTGCGCTTTTGACGTTCAATTTCTTCTATTTGCAGTTTAATGTAACCATCATATTTTACTTGAATTTCAACCTGCTCGGCAGCTTGTGGGTCAGATAATCCTGGTGCAAATAATGAAAGTGATTTCAACGTGTTATAACTCATTTCAGGCCGTTTAAGTAACTCTTCACCATTGGCTTCTTTAGTCAAATTAGCACTTAAAACAGCATTGACTTCATCGATGCTTTCAATATGAGGATGTACCCAGATATCGCGTAGACGCGATCTTTCTTGCTCTATAGCATCAAATTTTTCATTAAAACGACGCCAACGGTAATCGTCGACCATGCCTAGATTGCGACCTATTTCAGTTAAACGAATATCGGCATTATCTTCGCGTAACATTAAACGATATTCAGCACGCGAGGTAAACATGCGATAAGGTTCGTTAGTACCAAGTGTACAAAGATCGTCAACTAACACCCCTAAATAAGCCTGATCGCGACTTGGATACCATTGATCTTGATCATATGCAAAGCGTGCTGCATTTAAACCTGCAAGCATTCCTTGTGCTGCCGCTTCTTCATAGCCTGTTGTACCATTGATCTGTCCAGCTAAAAAGAGACCTTTGATAACTTTACTTTCAAGTGTTGGTTTAAGATCCCTTGGATCAAAATAATCATATTCGATCGCATAGCCAGGCCTTACAATGTTTGCATTTTCTAATCCTTTCATACTACGTACAAATGCAAGTTGGGTATCAAATGGCAAGCTTGTTGAGATCCCATTTGGATAGATCTCATTACTATCTAATCCTTCAGGTTCTAAATAGATCTGATGAGAATTACGATCGGCAAACCTCATGATCTTATCTTCAATTGATGGGCAATAGCGAGGTCCAACACCTTCAATAACTCCGGTGTACATAGGGCTGCGATCTAAATTAGATCTAATAATGTCGTGTGTTGTTTCATTAGTACTTGTGATATAGCAAGGGATCTGCTTAGGATGTTCATTTGCATTACCCAAAAATGAAAATACTGGAACAGGATCATCGCCATATTGTGTGCCCAATTTTGAAAAATCAATGGTTCTAGCATCAATTCGCGGTGGGGTACCGGTTTTTAATCGCCCCATTCTAAATGAATATTGATGTAGTGATTTTGATAAACCGATCGAGGCTGGATCGCCAGTACGACCTCCACTATAATTATCAAGCCCTATGTGGATTTTGCCATCTAAAAAAGTACCCGTTGTTAACACAACCGCTTTGGCTTTAAAAGAAACGCCCATCTGAGTTTTTACACCAATGATCTGATCGTTTTCAATGATCACATCTTCAACGGATTGTTGAAATAACATTAAATTTTCTTGGTTTTCAAGTGTTGTCCTTATCACTTTTCGATAGAGAGATCGATCTGCTTGTGCACGTGTAGCCCTAACAGCTGGGCCTTTGCTACTGTTTAAGATCCTAAATTGGATCCCTGATAGATCGATAGCATGAGCCATTAATCCACCCATTGCATCAATCTCTTTAACCAAGTGGCCTTTACCTATGCCTCCAATGGCTGGGTTGCAAGACATTTGTCCTAATGTGTTGATATTATGGGTTAAAAGCAGTGTTTTCCGTCCCATTCTTGCTGATGCCATTGCTGCTTCTGTTCCGGCATGGCCGCCGCCGACGATGATGACATCAAAAAGATCTGGATAAAACATAAAAAAGCCTCGTATTTATTTTGTGTACAGAAGATCGCTAATTTAGATCTGAAGATTTGATTTATTTAGGGTAGGGAATTTTACTCATCTTTTCGATTACGTCAAATGATCTATTTTGATCGCGATCTAAATAAAATAAGATCTTTTAGATGATCTTTTTATTTTTATTATTATTACTACGGATCCTTTTTGTTGATAACTCTGTTTTATGATTATTTTATAGGATCTTATCGATCATCTAATTCTGTTAATTGCTCGGATCTTTTTTTATTTAAACTTGTTTATAACTTTTATATTTATCCACAGTTGATTTATTAGTTAAGGTTATTAGTGCGATGATAACAGCTTGTGATCCTAATTTATCACAGAGTTATCCACAAAAAATAAATTTGTTTGCTTAAATTTTGTCCTTTATTGCTTCAATTTTATACTTATATAAATGAGCTTTTATTAAAAAGTTAATATAGTTAGTTCAAGAAAATAAATGATGAATATGAAACAAAATAGTAAGTAACTTATAATATGATATTAGAATATTTTTCTTTTCTATAAAAGTGATTGATTTTTATGAAAGCAAATTTATACTTAACATGATTATATTTTTATTGTGAGGTTCGTTTATTACTCTTTCGCAGCTACCTTTACCTTTTTTATTACCTAACAATGAAACTTTTGATAGTTTTTATGTTGGTGATAATCGATTATTGTTTGATTCTTTGCAAACCTTATTAGGTAAAGAGGGTTTTAATATCTTCTATATATGGTCGGCTAGTGCTGCGGGTCGAACTCACCTTTTACATGCATCAAGTCAAAATAAATTAGCCAGTTATATTCCTTTAAAGCAGTATTATCATCTTGTGCCCGAAATTCTGCAGGGATTAGATCATTACGATTTAGTTTGTTTAGATGATATTGATGCAATAGCAGGTCATAGGGATTGGGAAGAAGCTATTTTTGATTTATTTAATCGTTTAACTGAAAAAAACGTGAGTAAATTATTGATAACGGCAAGTAGGCCACCTAAACAAATTTCTTTTATATTACCTGATTTGGTTTCTAGGTTATCTTGGGGGCAGGTTTATCAATTAAAAGAGCTTAGTGATGATGATAAGCTTAAGGCCTTACAATTAAGAGCACAATTAAGTGGCTTTGAATTATCAACAGAAGTTGGGTTATTTTTATTAAAACGCGTTAACCGTGATATGCGTACACTGTTTTCTTTATTAGAGAAGTTTGAGGTAGCAACGCTTGCGCAACAACGTAAATTAACCATTCCTTTTATCAAACATATTTTGGATTTGTAATATGAGTCAAAAACCTGAAGCTATTGTTTTTTTTGATCTAGATGGGACACTATTTAATAGCCAAATTGATGTATTACCCAGCTCTTTTGAAGCTATAAAAAAATTAAAACAAAATAATATTATACCAATGATTGCAACGGGCAGAACACCTTGTGAAGTGGTTGATTTAATGAAAAAGACTCAAATTGAGTCGATAATTGGCATGAACGGGCAAGTTGTTTTATATGAAGGCGAAAAGGTCTTTACTAATGATATTGATAAGGGCGTTATCGATCGTTTGTATCAATACTCTAAACAGCAAACAGGTATTCCGTTGTCTTTTTATAATCACGAAATTATGCGAGTGTCGGAAGATAGCCAACCTACTAAAACATTTTATCATTTCCTTAAGCAGCAAGTTCCGCCTGTTGATGATCAGATTTATTTAAAAACACCTATTCAGATGCTTTTATTACTTTGTGAATCAGGAGAAGTGCTTTATCGAGATGTTTTCCCTGAGCTAACCTTTATTCGTAATACGCCTTACTGTGTTGATGTTTTTAATTATGGTGGATCTAAAGGGTATGGTATTACTCAATTGTTAAAAAATAAAGGATTTACTGATGTGCCAACCTATGCCTTTGGTGATGGCATGAATGATTTTGAAATGTTCCTAACCGTTGATCATCCAATTGCTATGGGTAATGCTGTTGATGAATTAAAAGCACAAGCTGAGTTTGTGACAGATACTAATGATAATGATGGAATAGCTAAAGGTTTACAACATGTTGGCTTGATTTAATCAAAATCTATCTATATTTTTAGTTTATTGATAATAAACTCCTAAACAAACAGCTTGGCTTGCACCAGTTACCTCTGGAATGTTTGATGGAATATTGTTGATTCGACAATAAGCAAGCCAAGCAAAGGCTATTGCCTCCATATCGTCTCCATTTATACCTTTTGTATCGGTTGTTAATACTGCCCATGCGGGTAATAAAGCCGATAATCTTTGCATAATTAGTGGATTTTTAGCTCCTCCACCGCAAACTAAAAGCTCACAAGGTAATGCGTTTACAATAGATAATTTATTAATTTCATTAGCAATGGATAAAGCGGTAAATTCAACCAGTGTTGCTTGAATATCTTGTGCTTTTAAATGTGTTCCTACTAGTTTTTTATAAAGCCATGATAAGTTAAATAGTTCTCGTCCTGTACTTTTGGGGGCGGGTATTTGAAAATAGTCTTCTTTATATAAAAGGTTTAATAATTCTTGGTTTATTTTACCTGTTTTTGCCCATAATCCATCTTGATCATAGTTTTTACCTAAGTGCTCTTTTATCCAACCATCCAGTAATACATTACCTGGTCCAGTATCATAACCTAGGATGGTTTGATTGGGTATTAATACCGAAATGTTACTAATACCGCCGATATTTAGTATCACGTGATTTATTTTTGGATCTTGTAGCACTGCTTTATGGAAAGCAGGAACAAGTGGTGCACCTTGTCCTCCATAAGCCATATCTTTACGACGAAAATCAGCAATAGTGGTTATACCTGTTTTTGCGGCAATGATATTGGCATCACCAATTTGTAAGGTAAAAGGATTATCACCGTTTGGTGAATGGTAAATTGTTTGTCCGTGACAGCCAATAGCTTTAATTTGTTGTTTATCAATATTATTATCTTTTAAAAACTGATTTATGCTATCAGCAAACAGTTTGCCTATTTGATGATCTATCTCACCTAAATTTTGTAATGTGGTTTGCTGGGTTTCACATAATTTTAGTAAATGCTGTTTTAAATCGGCGGGCATTGGATAGCAGTTACTCGCTATTGATGTGACATTTTTTGCGGTAATATTTACCAAAGCAATATCAATTCCATCCATGCTAGTACCTGACATCACACCAATATATAAATTTTGCATAAAGTTACCCTTGCCGAATGATTTGTCCTGTTTTGATGTCTTTAATTTGCGATGGTTGTGATCGATGGCCTGTTTCACCGTCTAAAATAGGAAAATTTTGACCAAACTGTTTGGCGACTTCGATAGCGGTTTTGCAAGGATTATGAGTAGAAAGATTAGCACTGGTTGACACAATCGGTTTTCCATAAAGATCACAAAGCTTACAAACTAAAGGATGATTGGTGACGCGCACTGCAATAGAATCAAATTTACCTGTTAAAAAATAAGGTGTATTTTTATTTTTAGGGAACACCCAGGTAATAGGCCCAGGCCAGTTAGTAAGTGCTAACTGTTTTTGTTCATTGGTGATGGCTGATTCATCTATATAGGGAATTAGTTGTTGGTAACGGCTAGCAATTAAAATCAAGCCTTTATCTATTGATCGTTGTTTTATTTGTAGTAACTTTAATACGGCTGATTCACAATCCGGATCACAACCTAGACCAAAAACGGCTTCAGTTGGGTAAGCAATCACTTCACCATTTTTTAAATAATTACTTATTTCCGATAGCGTTAATAAATTAGCCATTAAATTTGAGTATTAACTGAGTACAATTGGTATTTATATTAAACCTAGGTTTTAGGTTTTGCAAATTAGCATAATTTAGCTTTTAAATGGTGGCAATAGTGAATATCTTAGTCTATAGTCATTCCCAGTTCATTTGTGGAAAATGGCTAGCTGTAAGTTCCACAACCTGTTGCATAGTAATAATTTTAAGCCTTGAATCGATAATATTACTTAGTCCACGAGCTTCAATATCACTGTTGATGATATAGCAATGCTTGGTTTTATGGACAATATCATCTAATAATGGATTATTTTGTATCGCCAGAACAACGCCATTTTGCCAGAACAATACGGCATCTTGATCTGATATTAATTGTGGGTTTATGGTTGAATGATTTGCTGTCGAGATTGTATGTAGCATTATTTTTCACTTTTATATTAAAACGTAAGTTTTATTGAAACTTTTTGATAAAATCAAGGTTATCTTGTTTGGTACATCTTTAATGGTTATTAGTATATAATAAGGAATATTTATTGAGCAAAGAATTCATCATGAAACCAATTATTTTAACTGATGAGCAACAAACGATTTTGTTTGGTAGTAAGCTTGCCAAACAGTGTTTAAACTATTTATCTAAGCATGATGATACAATTGTTATCTATTTAATTGGCGATCTTGGTGCTGGTAAAACAACTTTTAGTCGTGGTTTTTTGCAACAATTAGGGCATGTTGGTAATGTAAAAAGCCCAACTTATACGTTAGTCGAACAGTATCAATTTGATCATTTTACCGTTTATCATTTTGATTTGTACCGGCTTTGCGATCCTGAAGAGCTGGAGTTTATGGGGATTCGTGAATATTTTGCTTCGCGATCGATTTGTTTAATTGAGTGGCCAGAGCAAGCAAATGGTATCTTGCCTAGTGCTGATCTTGAAGTTCATTTGGCTTATTTAGCGTTTGAACGTACAGCTTCTGTGCAGGTAACAAGCGAAAAAGGTCAAGCGATTATTAATTTATCACAATAGAAATAAACAATAAAAAGACAATGAAAAAACTACTCACTTTTTTTATGTTATTACTGCTTTGTAGCTCTGCTTATGCAGCTAAAGTTGTGATTGCTGTTGATGCAGGACATGGTGGTAAAGATTCTGGCGCAATAGGAAAAAATAAGTTATATGAAAAAACTGTTACGTTTTCAATTGCAAAAAAATTAACTAATTTGTTAAATAAAGACCCTAATTTTAAGGGGGTTCTAACTCGTACCAGCGATAATTTTATTTCTGTTTCGCAACGATCCGAAATCGCTCGTAAAAATAAAGCTAATTTATTAGTTTCAATTCATGCCGATGCTGCACCAAATAGGAATGCAGCTGGTGCTTCGATCTGGGTTTTGTCAACTAAACGTGCTGACACGGAACTTGGTCGTTGGCTTGAACAAGATGAAAAACAGTCACAACTATTAGGTGGAGCTGGTGATGTGCTTAGTGATGATCATGATCCTCATTTAAGCCAAGCGGTGTTAGATTTACAATTTTCTTATTCTCAACAAGTGGGTTACGAGCTAGCAAAGCAAGTGTTAAAAGAGATGAAAGGAACAATAAAGTTACATAAATCAGCCCCAGAACATGCAAGTTTAGGTGTATTACGTTCACCAGATATCCCATCAATTTTAGTTGAAGTTGGCTTTATTTCTAATCAAAATGAAGAAAGTTTACTTGGTAGTAATGACCATCAAGATAAGATAGCTAAAACTATCTATCAGGGCATAAAAAATTATGTTAAGCAAAATCCAAAGTTTGGAGAGCAGCATTAATGACAATCCATATTCTTTCACCCCAATTAGCCAATCAAATTGCTGCTGGTGAGGTGGTAGAACGCCCCGCTTCTGTCATTAAAGAGTTAGTTGAAAATAGCCTTGATGCGGGAAGTACTCAAATTGATATTGACCTTGAACAAGGTGGTTGTAAATTAATTCGTATTCGTGATAATGGTTGCGGTATTGCTAAAGATGAATTAGCACTGGCACTTGCTCGTCATGCGACAAGTAAAATTAGTACTTTAGATGATTTAGATGCAATTATTAGTCTTGGATTTCGTGGTGAGGCGCTAGCAAGTATAAGTTCAGTTGCAAGATTGACATTAACTTCACGTACGGCTGAACAATCCGAAGCATGGCAAGTTTATGCTGAAGGACGGGATATGAAGCCGATGATTAAACCTGCAGCTCATCCTGTAGGATCGACTGTCGAAGTCCTTGATCTGTTTTATAATACACCTGCAAGACGTCGTTTTTTAAAAACAGAAAAAACTGAGTTTATGCATATTGAAGAGTTTGTTCGGCGTATTGCACTTGCACGCCCCGATGTTACCTTTAATTTACAACATAATGGTAAACTCGTTAAGCAGTATCGTTCATCAGCTCTTGAAAAACGAGTCGAATTAGTTTGCGGTCGATCTTTTATGCAAAAAGCTGTAAAACTGGATTGGCAGCATGATGATTTACTCATTCAAGGTTGGGTCACCAGTAGTGAAAGTAGTGATTTGCAGTATTTTTATGTTAATGGGCGAGTCATCAAAGATAAATTACTTAATCATGCATTGCGTCAGGCTTACATCAGTCGTACTAATGAACAACAAAGTTATGTGGTGTTTTTACAAATTGATCCAAAACAAGTTGATGTTAATGTTCACCCAGCCAAACACGAAGTCCGGTTTCATGAAGCAAGACTGGTTCATGATTTTGTTTATCAAGCGATAGTGATGGCACTTGAATCAGATCTATCTGTAACAGAAGAAAAAGTTACCATAACACCTAATCGACAAGCAGCGGGTGAGAATATCTTTAATCAAAAAACGGCAGCTAATTCTTATCAAACCCGTAGTCAATTATCGAAAAAACCAAGTAATTATGCTAAAGAAAATGCATTGTATGGTGAGTTAGTTAATGTTGCACCTTCGCAAGAGACAGTGCAATTTGAGCAAAAACAGTCATTCTTATCGGTAGAAGAGAATGAAATAACTGAACCACAAAAAGCGGTTATTGAAGCATTATTTCCTAAAAGAAGTACGCCACTACAAGCATTACAACAGCAACTTGATAGCTCATCATTAGTACAATTTGGTCGGGTATTAACGGTTATTCAGCCCGATATTGCATTACTTGAAAAGTATGAAGATAATCAGCAAAAATTAATGTTGATGAAATTGCCTATTGCTCAGCAAAAAGTTAATGCAATTAAGTTATTATCACAAGACTCTGAAAAATTGCTTATCCCATTAACAATTTTAATTAATCATAAAGAGCAGCAAGTTCTTTCTACTTATCAAGCACAGTTGAATTTTTTAGGTTTTTGTTTTTATATTGATAAAGCAAAATTGTATTTGCAAAATGTTCCTAAAATGTTGCGCACCGTCAATTGGCAAAAATTATTACCCACTTTAATTGCTTTTATATCCGATCCAAAAAATGGAGTATTAGATCCTACACAGATAGCTACGTGGTTGGCTATCCAGTGTGATGATGGTCGTACTACAAGTTGGAGTATGGCTAAGGTTATTCCATTACTTACTCAATTAGAACAGATAGATATCAATTTATTACAACAGGAATCATTTTTATATCCGATTGATATACAATCTTTAACTCAATTAATTTTATCATGAATAAACCAAAAATTATTTCGTTAATGGGGCCAACGGCGTCTGGTAAAACGGCATTTGCTATGATGCTTTACGATCGTTATCCTATTGATATTATTAGTGTCGATTCTGCTTTGATTTATCGCGGTATGGATATTGGTACCGCAAAACCAACTAAAGAAGAGCAACAAAAGTATCCACATAAATTGATTAATATTTGTGATCCAGCTGAGAGTTACTCAGCTGCTAATTTTAGACATGATGCAATTGTGGAAATTGAAAAAACACTAAAAAAGAGTCGAATTCCATTGTTAGTTGGTGGGACAATGCTCTACTTTAAAGCTTTAATTGAAGGGCTTTCACCGCTTCCTGCTGCCAATTATGAAATTCGTGAACAAATAGAAGAAAAAGCTAATAAATTAGGTTGGCAAGCGATCCACGAAGAACTTAAGAAAATTGATCCAATTTCAGCTGAAAGAATTCATCCTAACGATCCTCAGCGCTTAAACCGTGCTTTAGAAGTTTATTTAATCTCAGGTAAAACTTTAACAGAACTTACACAAGAAAGCGGTGAATCATTACCATACGATATTATACAATTTGCTATTATGCCACAAGATCGAGCGCAATTGCATGAACGTATAGAACAACGTTTTTTACAGATGTTAGATAATGGATTTGAAGATGAAGTTAAAGCACTTAAACAGCGATCGGATTTACATTTAAACTTGCCGTCTATGCGTTGTGTTGGATATCGTCAAATGTGGGAATATTTAAATGGTGATATAAGTTATGATGAAATGGTTTTTAAAGGTATTTGTTCCACTCGGCAATTAGCTAAAAGACAAATTACGTGGCTTCGAGGATGGAAACAACCTATAACATGGTTAGATAGTAATAGTATTAACAGTTGTGCTTTTGAGCATATTTTTTGAGTCTCAAAATAGAGTTATTTTATTTTTTTGAATTGTATTGAAAATAATTCTTTTTATTTTGTAAAGAAATTTTAGATTTATGCGATGTTTTAGCTTTTTTTTGTGTTATTTTTGTAAATTGATTAAATTTTTAGTTATTTTTGCATAAATTTCAATTGGCAGGTTTAAGAGCAGAGTTTTTTATGTTATTTTGGTACATGTTATAGGTATCTTATATTTAAAGTTAAATAGATATTTATTTTTTATACAGTTATTTTATCTTCATATTATTATCATCTTAAAGGATAAACTCATGTCAAAAGGGCAGTCATTACAAGATCCTTATTTAAATTTGCTTCGTCGAGAGCATATTCCTGTATCAATCTATTTAGTTAATGGTATTAAGTTACAGGGACAAATTGAATCATTCGATCAGTTTGTTATTTTGTTAAAAAATACTGTAAGCCAAATGGTATATAAACATGCTATCTCAACAGTCGTACCATCTAGACCTATTTCTGGATTGCTATCTCAACCTGAAGAGGAAGGCGAAAGCTGATATCTCTGGAGAATCTGATTGTTTGAGCGATATAAAGGCGGTGAAACTGCCTTATTGGTCCATGTATTCTTCCCTCAAGAAAGCGATATCGAGGATCTTAAAGAGTTTGAAGTATTAGTTTCTTCAGCTCAGATAGATATTCTCGATATTGTAACAACTTCAAGAAAATCGCCTCAAACCAAATATTTTGTTGGTGAAGGTAAAGCGCAGGAAATCGCTGAAAAAGTTAATCAACTTGATGCTTCTGTTATTTTAGTAAATCATACTTTAACTCCCTCCCAAGAACGCAACCTAGAACAGTTGTGTAAATGTCGCGTTGTTGATAGAACAGGATTAATTCTTGATATTTTTGCACAACGAGCCCGAACACATGAAGGTAAATTGCAAGTCGAGTTAGCGCAGTTACAACATCTTTCGACTCGATTAGTTCGGGGTTGGACACATCTAGAACGGCAAAAAGGGGGAATAGGTTTACGTGGTCCTGGTGAAACGCAATTGGAAACAGATAGACGATTGATTCGTCATCGTATTCAGTTGATTTTATCAAGACTTACGAAAGTTGAAAAACAGCGAAATCAAAATCGTCAATCAAGAAATAAAGCTGATCTCTCAACAGTATCTTTAGTTGGTTATACTAATGCGGGTAAATCAACACTATTTAATTCATTAACAAATGCTGATGTGTACGCTGCTGATCAGTTATTTGCTACGCTCGATCCAACGCTACGGCGGATTACTGTTGATGATGTTGGCGAAGTTGTTTTAGCAGATACAGTTGGTTTTATTCGTCATTTACCCCACGATTTAATTGCCGCTTTTAAAGCGACACTACTTGAAACGCAGGAAGCCACATTGCTATTACATGTTGTTGATGCAGCAGATCCTAATTTATTGGATAATATGCATGCCGTTGATGATGTTTTGCTGGAAATTAATGCATACGAAATTCCAACATTACTTGTTATGAATAAAATCGATTTGATAGACGGTAAACAACCAAGTATTGATCGAGATGAAAACGGTATGCCTATTCGAGTTTGGATTTCAGCGCAAAATGGTTTAGGATTGGATCAATTATTCATTGCGTTAAAAGAAAGACTCGCTAAGCAAATTCAGGTTTGCCATTTGAGTGTGCCGGCTTATTTAGCAAGACTAAGAAGTCGTTTATATCAGTTAAATGCAGTAGAAAATGAATTTATTAATGAGGATGGTAGTTTTCATCTAGATGTGAGAATTCCCTCTATTGAATGGAATCGCCTCTGTAAACAAGAACCAGATCTGTTATACTTAATCAATAAGCAAAATAACAACTAATTGTTAAATGGAGCATATAAAATATGGCGTGGAATCAGCCCGGAAATAACGGACAAGATAACGACCCATGGGGTAATAATAACAAAAAACCGGCTAATAATTCATCTAATGGTTTATTTGATAAAGTTAAGGGATTCTTAAAAAAAGGTAATTTTGGTAATAATAGAGGTGGTTCTGGAATTAAATTGCCAATCAATGCTACTAAAATTATTCTATCGGTAGTCGTTTTACTCGTTATGATTTGGGGTATGAGCGGTTTTTATACTATTAATCAAAGTGAACTTGGGGTTATTACTCGCTTTGGTAAAGTTCAACCTGAAATTATTCAACCTGGATTAAATTGGAATCCACCGTTGATTGATAAAGTGTATAAAGTTGATGTACAAAGTACGCGAAATTTTAATCTAGACGGTTTTATGATAACAACCGGAGATGATTTAGACTTCGTTGAGATGAAGGTAGAATATAGTATCGTCGATCCTATTAAATATTTATTTAATGTCACTAATGTTAAAGATAGCTTACAACAAGCAGCAGATAGTGCTTTGCGCACCGAATTTGATAGATTTGGTATGAAGGGTGTCTTTACTAATGACAGTTTGGCATTAGCAAACCGTATAAAAGATGAATTAACTAATATTATTAATAATTATGATATGGGGATTAGTATAGTTGATATTAATTTCCAATCAGTTAGTCCTTCTAAAGCAGTACAAGAAGCTTTTAATGGTGTTATGAAAGCTCAAGAAGATAAAAAACGCGAAATAAACAACGCTACAACTAAAAAAGCCACAAAAGTTCAAGAAGCAAAAGCTCAATCAGCAGTAATTTTAGCTAATGCAAATGCATATAAAGTTAAAGTGGAACTTGAAGCTGCTGGTGATGTAGTTCGTTTTGAAAAAGTATTATCACAATATAAAGTGGCACCAGAACTTACAAAAGAGCGTCTATATATTGAAACTATGGAAAGAATATTAGCCAAGACCAGTAAAATTGTAGTTAATGATAAAAGTGGAAATTTAGTGGTTTTACCATTAGATCAACTGTTAAAAAACAAAAATAAAAAAGATTCTGAGTCATTGACTTTACCAAACTCAAATAGTAAAGATATGTCGAATTCTTCAGAAGTAGTAAAAGATCTGTCTCAAACAACACAGGAATTACCAAAAGAGGCTAAAGATAATACGAATAACTCCAATATTGGAAATACTGCGCGGACTCCGCGGTTTATAGGAAAGTAAGGAGATAAATATGCGCAAATTATTGATTCCTTTAACATTAATTTTAGTTGGTGTGTTTTTTTCTAGTACCTATGTTATCGAAGAAGGAACTCGTGGTGTTGTTTTACGATTTAATAAAATTATAGGTGTATCAGAGCCTGGATTACATTTTAAAGTTCCAGGAATGGATAATGTCAAAGTTATTGATGCTAAAATTCAAACTATAAATAATTCTAGCAAGCTAGATCGTGAACAAAAATTCATAACGCGTGACAATAAAGACTTAGTTGTTGATTATTTTGTGCAATGGAGGGTTGTTGATTTTAATCAATACTATAAAGCTATTGCAGGAAATAATAATATTGAAAACTTATTGTTTGCTCGTTTAAATAGTCGTTTAAAGTCTGAAATTGGTAAACTAAATACCACTGATATTTTTAATGACACAAATAATAGTTCCCATGATTCTATCGTGGTACGTATCAAATATGCATTAAATGGTCTTGCTCAGACGGTGGTTGAGAATAATTCAACAGGAAATCTTGTCGAAAAAGGTTCTGAAAGTAATGAAGTAAGCATACGATCTTTTGGTGTTGAAGTTATTGATATTCGTATAAAAAATGTTAGTTTTCCTCAAGAAATATCTAAATCTATTTATGATAAAATGAAAGAAGATCAACGTTCTCAAGGCATTCAGGTAGTGAATGAAATACAAGCAGAGACTACACTTGAAGTAACAAAGATACTATCTGAAGCTGAACGCGAATCTCAAGCTATTTGTGGTGAAGGTGATGCTAATGCAGCTAAAATTTATGCTGATGCTTTTAGCAAAGATATTGAGTTTTTTAGCTTTATTCGTAGTTTAAAAGCTTATGAACAAAGTTTTACAGGTAATGATATTATGATTATTAGCCCTGATAGTGAATTTTTTCAATATATGAAATTAAAATCTAATAAATAATTGAATGAGATAAATAATCTATGAGTAATAATGTTGTTGTGCTAGGTACGCAATGGGGTGATGAAGGCAAAGGTAAAATTGTTGATTTACTCACAGAAAAAGCAAAATATGTTGTTCGTTATCAAGGTGGACATAATGCTGGTCATACATTAGTGATTAATGGTGAAAAAACTGTATTACATTTAATTCCATCAGGAATCTTACGCAATGGAGTGACAAGTATTATTGCTAATGGTGTTGTACTATGTCCAGATGCCTTAATGAAAGAAATGAATGAGTTAGAAAAAAGTGGTATTCCTGTTAAAGAAAGACTCCTTATTTCCGAATCATGTCCTTTAATTTTACCCTATCATATTGCATTAGACCAAGCGCGAGAAAAAGCACGTGGTAGTAAAGCTATTGGAACAACAGGGCGTGGTATTGGTCCAGCCTATGAAGATAAAGTAGCGAGACGAGGACTTAGGGTTGGTGATTTACGTGATCGCCAAGCTTTTGCTGAAAAATTAAAAGAAGTGATGGAATATCATAATTTCCAATTAGTTAATTACTACAAATCAGAAGCAGTAGACTATCAACAAGTTTTAGATAATACATTAGCGATAGCTGATATTTTAGTTGCTATGATTGCGGATATTCCTGCTCTTTTAGAGGAAGCACGCAAAAAAGGCGAGAGAATTATGTTTGAAGGGGCACAAGGTACATTACTTGATATTGATCATGGAACTTATCCTTTTGTGACTTCTTCTAATACCACAGCTGGTGGTGTTGCTACAGGTTCTGGTTTTGGTCCGCGTTATGTTGGTTATGTGCTAGGTATTGTCAAAGCCTATTCTACACGTGTTGGTGCTGGGCCGTTTCCTACTGAATTATTTGATGAGACTGGTGAGTACTTATGTAAGCAAGGTAATGAATTTGGTGCAACAACAGGTCGTCGTCGTCGTACTGGATGGCTTGATGCTATTGCTGTTCGCAAGGCAGTACAACTTAATTCTGTTTCAGGATTTTGTTTAACTAAACTTGATGTGTTAGATGGGCTTAAAGAAGTTAAAATCTGTATTGGCTATCAATTACCAAATGGTGAAGTTATCAAAAACGCTCCTGCGGCAGCTGAAGAGTGGAGTTTAGTTAAACCTGTTTATGAATCAATGCCTGGCTGGAGTGAATCAACCTTTGGTATGAAAAGTTATGATGCTCTTCCACAAGCAGCTAAAGCTTATATTAAACGGATTGAAGAGTTAACCGAAACACCAATTGATATTATTTCAACAGGACCAGATCGAAGTGAAACAATGATTTTGCGCGATCCATACCAAAACTAATTTAGTATCAATCAAATCGGGATAATTGTCCCGATTTTTTGTTTTAGGATGTTGTTTTCCCGAAAAATTTACTGCGTAAGAGGAAATTATGACTAAACTAGGAACGCCATTATCACCAACTTCAACTAAAGTATTACTTTGCGGTGCAGGCGAACTTGCTAAAGAAGTTGTCATTGAGTTACAACGATTGGGGTGTGAGGTTATTGCCGTTGATCGTTATGCAAATGCGCCTGCGATGCAAGTTGCTCATCGGTACCATATCGTTAATATGCTTGATGGAGATGCTTTAAGAAAAGTCATTGAAGCAGAAAATCCAGATTATATTGTTCCAGAAATCGAAGCCATAGCAACATCTACACTAATCGAGTTGGAAGAAAAAGGTTTTACAGTTATTCCAACAGCAAAAGCAACACAACTTACCATGAATCGTGAAGGAATTCGTCGACTTGCAGCGGAGGAATTAAAATTACCAACGTCACCTTATCGATTTGCTGAAAATGCAACTGAATTTAGAAAAGCAGTCAAAGAAATAGGTTTTCCTTGCTTAGTTAAACCTGTTATGAGCTCTTCTGGTAAAGGACAATCGTTATTAAGAGGTGAAGCCGATATTGAATCATCATGGAAATATGCACAAGAAGGTGGTAGAGCTGGCGGTGGAAAAGTTATCATCGAAGGTTTTATTGATTTTGATTACGAAATTACTCTACTTACAGTTAGACATATTAAGGGGGTGTCATATTGTGAACCAATAGGGCATCGTCAAGAACAAGGTGATTACCGAGAATCTTGGCAACCTCAGCAGATGTCTGACAAGGCATTGAAACAGGCAAAAGATATTGCGACTAAAATAACAGATGCATTAGGTGGGCGAGGGTTATTTGGTGTTGAATTGTTTGTTAAAGGCGATCAGGTATGGTTTAGTGAGGTATCACCTCGTCCGCATGATACAGGTATGGTGACATTAATTTCACAAAATCTATCTGAATTTGCACTGCATGCTAGGGCAATATTAGGACTGCCGATTCCTATTATAGAACAATATGGACCATGTGCATCAGCTGTTTTATTGATTGAAGGTGATTCAAAACAAGTCACTTTTGCTAATCTTGATAAAGCATTAAGTGAATTGCAAACTGATTTACGTTTATTTGGAAAACCAGAAGTGAAAGGGACAAGAAGAATGGGGGTTGCGTTAGCTAAATCGGTAACGGTTAAAGAAGCGATTAATAAAGCTCTCAATGTAGTAAAACAAATAAAAATAACCTTATAACTGGTTGTTTTGTGCAAAAAGCAATCGTTTAATTTAAAAAAAGCAAAATTTGTAAAATAGGGGTTGACGTTTGCGGGTGAAGTGAGTAACATACGCAACCCTTGAGACAGCAAACTAAAGCGGTAAAATGTTTGGTTAATATAAAAGCTGTCAGCTCTTTAAAAAGAAGAAACAGACAATCTGTGTGGGCACTTGCGAGACGAAGAATGAAAAGTCTACGGACTT
>NZ_JBXSQG010000016.1:0-55583 GCF_057063545.1 Gilliamella sp. X-23 | reverse complement strand
TTAACCAAACATTTTACCGCTTTAGTTTGCTGTCTCAAGGGCTGCGTATACTACGCTACACTTTTTTATTCGTCAAGATCTTTTTTCAATTTTTCGATCTTATTTTTAACTCACTCACCGTCTGCTTTTCGCTGACTGCGTGTCAGTGGATGCGCATTATAGGGACTTAAAAAATTCGCGCAAGTATTAATTTTAATTTTTTTTCCGTTTGTTCTTTATTTGCTCAAATTGTTTTACTTAATACATTTGATACAAACAAAATAAATTTCATTAGCTATATAAAAGACAATCTAGTTTTTTAATAAAAAATAATAAATTAAAATATGAATAGCATTACTTAACGCATACCACCAATAAGATATTGCGCTTTATTTTTGAAAATCAATTTTATAATGTTAGCAATGATAACACTTAAAACTAAACTGAGTACTAAAAAAATTATAGCGCCCAATGATGCTAGCCAGCCATTATTTGTTTTAATTATGCTTTTGAGTGGAGACTGATACAATATTTGTTCAAGTTCTAACACAATAATTTCATGAATAAAATAGATTGGAAAGCTGATATTTGCCATATAAGAAAAGAATTTATAACATTTTCCTTCATTGCTTTTGTGATTTAATTTATCTAAAAAATAAAGCGCTAATATAAACAGAATAATTTTTTGTAATGTATCATAATAAAGCTTTTCAACACTTAAATGGCTTGTATAGCGATAAGCGAAAGGAACACAAAAGCATAAACCAAAAAAGAATATGACTAAAAATAAATTACTTTTTACTAATTTCATAATGGTTTGATAATTTTGTTTTATCATCATACCAGTTAAATAAACTGGACCATAATGTAATAAATTTAAAAAAGGTTGAGTAAAATCAGGTTTAGTAAACATCACAACCCAAAACATAGAAATCAAACCAGCCACAATTAAACTCTTCTTCGACCAAAAGTATAATAAAGGGGCCATTAAATAAATGATAATAATCATAGGCATAAACCATAATGGCAACAACTGTGTTCCAGTTAACATCATTTTTGTTATTGTACTAATTATGCTAGATTCGGTCGAGGAATACCAAGGTAAATCTGATAAATATTGATAATGAAAAAATATAAAGCAGAAAATAGATACCGAAATGTAAGGACATACCACAGTCTTAAACTTTGATAAGTAATATGTTCTAGTGTCAAATTTGTATGTTAGATGTTGAAATAAAAAACCTGCAATTAATACAAAAAATGTTGTGAAATTAAATGCAAATAAATTCAAAAAAGAAAATAGATAACTATCAGCAATTAAGTGAGTGTTTTTAAACACACCTAAACAGTGACTAAAAACAATCATAATAATTGCAACACCACGTAATACATGTATTGAATGAATTTTTTGCGGTTTTTCTGTTACCATTTTGGGTATTGTAAGTTAATGAAAACACATTAGCATACATTATCGCATATTCGCATAATTAGAACTACTATTTATGAAAATAAAATTTGGACAAATAATTATAATTATATATATAAAAATCAGTTAATTAAAAGAATAGTTATATTGATAACTTTTTAACAGCAAATGAACAAATAGGAATAATTTCACGCTTTTCTTGCTGTAATCGTTCAACCACAAGATCTAATAAATGATTAGCAATACCTTGGCCTCGATATGCTGGATCAATGTAAGTATGATCAATGGTAGCTTTATCATTTCCAACTCTTGTAAAAGTCATTTCAGCTATTTTTCTATTATTGACATCACAGACGTAAAAACAATCATCATCTTCTAAAAAATGTAATGACATAAAATTACCTATATACAATTGTAATTAAATTATTGTGAAACACATTTATACTTCATTAATGCCAAAAACTTTTATAGTAAGTTGAATCCAATATAAACTAATTTTAGGAAGGTTTACAAATAAACAAACTAGGTGACTATTGTAAGATTCTATGTTCAATAGTTCACCTATAATAAAAAGTTAGATCTTTATCAATACAGATTATGTTTTACCAAACAATTAACTTTTAGAATAATCGCTTAGCGGTATTGTATAGATCCATATCAAATGGGCGCTTCATATTATTAATAGCTTCAATAATATTATGATGTACTAATTTACCATTTTGTACACCAACGCTTCTACCAGCATGACCTTGTAGCAGCAATTCAACAGCATAAGCGCCCATACGAGAACCTAAAATACGATCATAAGGAACAGGAGAGCCGCCACGTTGAACATGACCTAATACCGTTGCACGAGTTTCGTGATGAACCGCCGCTTCAATATCTGCTGCAAGTTGGTTTACATCACACATATGCTCTGTAACAGTTACAATTGCATGTTTTTTACCTTTTGCAAAGCCCAGTTTAATTTCTTCGATTAGATCTTCTTTAGTATAAGAAACCTCAGGAATAATCATAAACTCACAGCCACCAGCAACAGAAGCATTTAAAGTTAAATCACCACAGTCCCGCCCCATAATTTCAATAACTGAAATTCGGTTATGCGAAGAACAAGTATCACGTAATCTATCAATGGCTTCAACTGCAGTACTAAGGGCAGTAAAATAGCCAATAGTATAATCAGTTCCACGAATATCATTATCGATAGTACCTGGTAAGCCGATACATGGAAAACCTTCTTCAGTTAATCGCATTGCCCCCATATATGAACCATCACCACCAATAACCACTAAAGCATCAATTTGATGTTTTTTTAAATTAGCAATGGCTTTTTGTCTTACGTTTTTATCTTTAAACTCTGGGAATCTAGCCGAACCAAGAAATGTACCACCACGAGTAATAATATCTGATACACTTGAACGCTCTAATTGAACAATACGATCTTCACAAAGCCCCATATAACCATCATAAATACCAAAGACATCCAATCCTTCTGCTAATGCAGTTCTTACAACACCACGAATAGCAGCATTCATTCCCGGAGCATCGCCACCACTGGTTAAAATACCTATTTTTTTTATCATATGAAACAACTCCAAATTATTAACTTTTCGTTATTATAGAGTCTTAACTGATATCTAACAATAGACAATAAAAGCTATTTTTGATTAATTTTTCTACTTCTTTATTTCGGTTGGCACAACGGAAATTGGATCTTGGTGAATAATCACTGTTGCTGGAGAGAACTCTTTAGAAATATGTTCTTCAATAGCATCGGCAATAGCATGTGCTCTAATTAAAGGCATATCATCATCTAGCTCAAGGTGCAATTGAATAAATTTCAAAGGACCTGCTTGCCGTGTTTTTAGCTCATGAAAACCTTGTACCTCAGGATATGAAGTAACAATTTCAGCAATTCTTACCTTGTCGCTATCAGGCAAAGCACGATCAAGTAGATCTTGAATAGCACGATAAGCAATATGATAAGCGTTATAACAAATGTATAAAGCAATAAACGATGCAAAGGCAGCATCAGCATAAGTAATGCCGTACCAACTTAAACAAAGTGCAATAATAACAGCAATATTCATCAGCATGTCGGAAGAATAATGTAGCATATCAGCCTGAATAGCATTACTGCTGGTCATTTTTACAACGTGTCTTTGGTATAAGACAAGAACAGCTGTAATTACAGCAGAAACTATCGAAACAGCAATTCCTAATAAAGGAAGCTGCAACTCGCTTGGGTGAATAAAAGAGCGAATACTAGAAAGTAATAAAATTATCGCAGAACCAATAATAAATGCGCTCTGCGATAATGCAGCCAACGATTCTGCCTTACCATGACCAAAAGTATGTTCATCATCTGCAGGTTTTAGCGCATAACGGACTAAAAAGAAATTGAATCCAGAAGCAAGTAAATCGATACTTGAATCCAATAATGACGCAAATAAGCTTATTGATCCCGTTAACCAGCAAGTAATCAATTTAATTAAAATTAGAAAAATAGAGATTAGAACAGCGCTCAATGTCGCTCTTTTAACTAATCTTTCATACAAATGTGAATTTGACATTTGATACCTATTTATTGATAGGATTCAATCCCTGATGGAAGAACTAACTGTTGAGCAACCTCGGCAGCTTTTGTTTGTCCTAACAATACCTCGATAATTTTTAAGGCAAAATCAATGGATGTCGCAGGACCTTGGCTGGTAATGACTTTATTTTGCTCATCATAATAAACTCTATCAGCTTTCCAGTTTTTGAATGCCTCTTTAGTGGTTGGATAACCGGTCATATCAGCATGTGGGAATAAATTATGATGCAGCAAAACCATGGCTGGCGAAGCACAGATTGCAGCAACAATACCACCACTCTGGTGTGTTTGTTTTAATTTCTCGATCAATAATGGACAGTCTCGAAAATTTTCTGCACCTTTTACACCACCGGGTAAAATAACAACGTCAAAATCAATGTATTGAATATCTAAAATCGTTTTTTTAGCTAAAATTGTTACTCCTCGGGAACATTCAATTTCACGAATATTCGAGATGCTCGCGGTAGTCACTTTAATATCGGCTCTGGTTAATAAATCAATTGTCGTGACTGCTTCTGTTTCTTCACAACCATTTGATAAAAATACCAACGCTTGTTTTGTCATTGTTGCCCCTCTTTTGAATAAGTAACTGACTCATCATATTTAATAAAATGAGATTTATTTTACCCTTTCAATATTCGCACCTAATTTTCTTAGTTTTTCTTCAATATTATCATAACCACGATCAATATGATAAATTCGATCAACCGTCGTTAAACCTTCTGCTATGCAACCAGCTAAAACTAAACTTGCAGATGCTCGTAAATCCGTTGCCATAACTTGTGTTCCACTTAATTTTTCAACGCCATGCGTAATTAATGTATTGCCTTCAATTTCAGCTCTAGCACCCATACGAATTAACTCAGGCACATGCATAAATCGATTTTCAAAAATCGTTTCTTTAATGATTCCTGTACCCTCAGCAACCATATTCAATAATGAAAATTGTGCCTGCATATCAGTAGGAAACCCTGGATGCGGAGCGGTGTGAATATTGACCGCTTTCGCTCTTTTTCCCTGCATATCTAAACAAATCCAATCTTCACCAATTTCAATTTTAGCACCAGCCTCCTTCAATTTAGAAAGCACGGAATCAAGTAAGGTAGGATCAGTTTTACGACACGTAATTTTACCTTGAGATATAGCAGCCGCAACTAAAAAAGTCCCGGTTTCAATGCGATCCGAAACGATCTCATGCACACCACCACCTAAACATTCGACCCCTTCAATTTCAATACGCATAGTACCAGCACCGGTAATTTTAGCGCCTAGCATATTCAGGAATTTAGCTGTATCAACAATTTCAGGTTCACAAGCTGCATTTTCGATTACAGTTTTACCTTCAGCTAAAGTAGCAGATGACATAATAGTCACAGTCGCGCCAACACTGACTTTATCCATAACAATATGAGCACCTTTCAGCCGTCCATTTACCGATGCTTTAACATAACCTTCATCAAGTGTAATTGTCGCCCCTAATTGTTCAAGACCCGTAATATGAAGATCAACAGGTCTTGCGCCGATAGCACAGCCACCAGGTAATGAAACTTGTCCTTGTCCAAAACGAGCAACCAATGGACCTAAAGCCCAAATTGAGGCACGCATAGTTTTAACTAAATCATAAGGCGCACAATAGTTATTAAGATGACTTGCATCAAGATGAATAAAATCATTTCGTTCACATTTTACACCTAGCTGGCTTAACAATTCCAACGTTGTGTCAATATCCTTCAGTTTGGGAACATTGCGAAGTTCTACTGGTTTTTCTGCCAAAATCGCAGCAAATAAAATGGGTAGTGCAGCATTTTTTGCCCCAGAAATAACCACTTCACCATTTAACATGGTTGGGCCTGTTACGTGAAATTTTTCCATTATTAACTCTTATGCTTGATAAATTAGCAAATATTATAGAATTTATTTACTGATAGATAAATGAATTTCATGAAAAATTTAAAATACGGCCTTCTTCTAAATCAACGAAAAATAAATAAAATCAATAGCTATCGAAATTTCATCATATTTCTTACTTTAATAACAATTACGATTAATCAATGATTGACTCAGGCTAATTAGCATCTTATATTGGAATATATTAATTTTTAAATGTAATTTAAGTTATGAGATATGATTGACAAGGATTTAATATCTCAGTATAAGACAATAATGTTCAATTAAGAGAAAAGGTATGTTTGATTCACTCGCTAAAGCAGGAAAATATCTGGGCCAAGCTGCTAAATTAATGATTGGCATTCCTGATTATGATAATTATGTTCAGCACATGAAGCTCACTCATCCAGAACAAACACCCATGACTTATGAAGAGTTTTTCAAAGAGCGTCAAGATGCAAAATATAGTGGCAAAGGTGGATTTAAATGTTGCTAACGGTTAAGGGACAATAAATGACAGACCCTATTTCATCTTCATTATTACCTGTTACCTTATTAACTGGTTTTTTGGGCTCCGGTAAAACAACACTTATTAATTATCTGTTAAAGCATAACCATGATGAGAAAGTGATTATTATCGAAAATGAATTTGGTCCAGTAAACATCGATAGTAATTTATTAAATGTTAGTGCCGAAATTCAACTTGTTGAAATGACTAATGGCTGTATTTGTTGTACAGTGCAAGGTGAACTCACTGAAGCATTACATAAATTACACGCAAAACGTTCAGTTGGTGAATTACAATTTGAGCGATTGATTATCGAAACAACTGGGCTTGCTGATCCGGCACCGATTATTCAAACCTTTTTTATTGATGATTTAATTCGTGAAACAATTCAACTTGATGCTGTTATTACTCTTGTTGACGCTCAACATATTTTAAAACACCTTAATGAACATCGTGTAGCCTTTTCACAAATTGGTTTTGCTGATCGAATTATTTTAACCAAAACTGATTGTATTAATGATGAACAAAAGGCAGAAGTCATTAACCGAATTCATAAAATCAACCATAAAGCGGCTATCTTTGAAACAGAAAAAGGTCAAATACCAAAATCGCAATGGCTTGATATACATGCCTTTGAATTAAGTGATGAGCTAACAATAAATAAAGGTTTTTTTGTTATTAATCCAACGCAAATTTTCGAAGCTGGATTTAAACCACTACCACGACAAAAACAAAACACATCGTGGGATGATAATATTTGTTCTTATCTCTTTGAAGCTGGCGAACTCGATCTAAAAAAAATTGGATCTTTTATGGAACGCTTAGTCGAACAATATGGCAACGATATGTTGCGCTACAAAGGTGTTTTAGCAATAAAAGGGAACGATCAACGATTAATTGTTCAAGGTGTGCATAAGGTCGTAGGATTTGACTATGGTTCTCCCTGGCAAAATTTATCAGAAAGAATATCACGATTAGTAATAATCAGTCGTAAACTACCATTTAATGAATTAAATCAAGCATTTTTAAAAACAATATCAGACCAATAACAAAAGTAAGCAGATCGAGATAGTGAGTCCAAATCCTGTTTTTATCCTAAAACATATAATTTATTGATTTTTTTTAAAAGTTAACTGGTATAGATAAACTTACATATCTAATAGCCACATTTAATATAATTTGCTAACATAAACACCTTTTAAAAGTGATAAAGCAAACAACAAAATTAACATGGATTACGATATCGCAATCATAGGTCTTGGACCTGCTGGCAGTACGCTAGCTCGCTTACTCAGCCCTTCTTTTAAAGTCATTGCATTAGATACAAAACATCAAGCCGGAAATGAAGGTTTCCATAAACCTTGTGGAGGATTATTAGCCAATGATGCACAAAAAGCTTTTATTAGACAAAAGTTAAATTTACCCAAAGATATCTTAACTGATCCGCAAATTTTTAGTGTCAAAACTATAGACTTACAAACCAAACTTATTCGTAATTACCAACGAAGTTACGTAAGCTTTGATCGACACAAATTTGATCTATGGCTAAAATCACTGATACCATCAAAAGTTACAGTACTCCATAATACACTTTGTAAAGAAGTTAGACGTATCATTGATGGTTATCAAATCACTTATATTGCTCAAGATAAAACAGAACACAATGTCACAGCACAATATGTAGTCGGCGCTGACGGTGCAAACTCCCTTGTTAGGCGGATGCGATATCCTCAACATACAATAAGACAGTATGTAGCGATACAGCAATGGTTTCCAGAAATGCACCCAAATCCTTTTAATTCGTGCGTCTTTGATAATGAATCGACAAATTGCTACGCTTGGAGCATTTCGAAAGATGGTTATTTTATCTTTGGTGGTGCTTTCCCCAAAAAAGTAGCAAATCAACATTTTGAAAAATTAAAAGAAAAACTATCAAAGCAAGGATTTATTTTTGGAGAACCCCTAAAAACAGAAAAATGCTTAGTGGTTTATCCAAATCGATTACGTGATTTTTACACCGGTAATGAAAATATATTTTTGATAGGGGAAGCAGCAGGTTTTATTAGTGCAAGTTCTTTGGAAGGTATTAGCTATGCTTTGGATAGTGCTGAAATTTTAAGTAAAATTTTAAACAGTGGCCATCCAAAGCCCAATAAATGCTATTACCAACGAACAATTCCACTACGCTTCAAACTTTATGGCAAAATTGTTAAGGCTAAATTATTAACAACCCCTATATGGCGTAAATTAATAATGAAAAGCAAGATTCAGCATACTGAACAATATTGATCAACATAAAATAAAAAATAGTAAAAATAATAATGAAATATATAGGAAAATATTAATTATGTTTGATGTCAAGGATTTAATTCGTTTCAACCATGAATGGTCAGAAAAAATAGAGCAAGAAGATCCAGATTTTTTTAAACAACTTGCCATTGAACAAAACCCTAAATTTTTGTGGATCGGCTGCTCGGATAGTCGTGTTTCAGCAGAAAAACTCATTAAGTTAAAACCCGGCGAATTATTTGTACATCGAAATGTCGGTAATCTTGTAATCCATACAGATTTAAACTGTTTATCTGTCGTTCAATATGCTGTAGATGTACTCAAAATTGAAGACATCATTGTTTGTGGTCATTTAGGTTGTGGTGGAATTCGTGATGCGGTTGAAAATCCTGATTTAGGGTTAATTAATAACTGGCTACTGCATATTCGTGATCTGTGGTTTCGAAACAGTTCACTACTGGGCCAATTTCCACCCGATATCCGCTTAGATGTGTTATGTGAACTCAATGTAATTGAACAAGTTTACAATCTTGGTCACTCCACAATAATCCAATCAGCATGGCAACGAGGTCAAAAAGTGAATTTACATGGTTGGGTTTACGGTATTGATAACGGTAAAATAACCGATTTACATATCACATCATCCAGCAGTGAAAATCTTGAAATTAATTATCGTGAGGCAATTTCTTATCTTTTAAATTTACATAAATCACAAAAATAACCCAATTTTTTATTTAAAACGATAAATAACTTGATTGCTACTTCCTCGCCACAATAAGCGAGGATCAGCAAGTTCTTGTACAAATTTTCCATCAATTAACACATCAATATAAGGAATAACGGCTTGTTGTTCAGCAGTTAACTCATCAAATTTATACCCTGTCCAAAGCCAGATATCTTTGTTATCGCACTCAGATTTAACGCGTTGAACCAATTTTAATATAGCTTGAATATTTTGAGGATGCAAAGGATCACCACCAGAAAGAGATAATCCTTGACGTTTTATTTCTGTATCTTGCAAATCTTTAATGATTTGATCTTCAAGTGAATGTGTAAATGGCGAACCTGAATTTACTCCCCATGTACTTTTGTTATAACAACCTGGACATTGGTGTTCGCAGCCTGCAACAAAAAGTACACAACGAGTACCCTCGCCATTCACAACATCTACGGGATAATAGCGATGATAATTCATAAGTATTACATTTATTATTAACCAATTTGACCATTATTCAAATGTTTGACTCGGCGTTTTACTTCTTCTTGTTTACCGGCATTGAATGGGCGAGCATCAGGGCTACCCAGATATCCACAAACACGGCGAGTAACAGAAACTTTTGAAGAATCATGATTACCACAACTTGGGCAAACAAAGCCTTTACTCGTACAAGAAAATTCACCAGTATAACCACACTCATAACACTCATCAATTGGCGTATTAGTTCCATAATAAGGCACTCGAGTATAACTGTAATCCCAAACATCCTCTAATGCTTTGATGTTGTTAATCATATTAGGGTATTCACCATAGCAGATGAATCCACCATTTGCGATAGAAGGATAAGCTTTTTCAAATTCAATTTTTTCATATGGGTTAACCTTTTTCTCAACATCAAGATGAAAACTGTTCGTATAATAGCCTTTATCTGTGACACCAGAAATCACACCAAATTCAGCTGTATCAAGTCGGCAGAATCGATCACATAAGTTCTCACTTGGCGTACTATATAAACTAAAACCATAACCAGTTTCATCCTTCCATTGATCTACCGCTTTACGTAAACGCTCAACAATTTCTACCCCTTTTTCACGTAATTTATCGCTGTCAAATGGATGTGTTTGATTTCCGTAAAGTGCATTTAATGTTTCATGAAGACCAATATAACCTAAAGAGATCGAAGCCCGACCATTTTTAAAAATTTCAGAAACACTATCATCTTCATTAAGTCTAACACCACAAGCACCTTCCATATATAAAATAGGTGCAACACGCGCTTTTACACCATCCAGTCGAGCAATACGTGTCATTAAAGCCTTTTTACATAGCGCTAAACGTTTATCTAAAATATCCCAAAAACGAGCTTCATCGCCTTTAGCCTCAATACCGATACGAGGCAAGTTTAAACTAATAACTCCTAAATTATTACGCCCATCATGAATTAATTGACCATCTTCTTCATAAACACCTAAAAAGCTTCTACAGCCCATTGGCGTTTTAAATGATCCAGTAACTTCGACAACTTTATCGTAGTTTAGAATATCTGGATACATACGCTTACTTGCGCATTCCAACGCAAGTTGTTTAATATCATAATTTGCATCGCCTTGCTTATAATTAATCCCATCTTTAATTGCAAAAACCAATTTCGGGAAAACAGCTGTTTTATGATTTTTACCAAGTCCTTTGATACGAACGTTTAAAATAGATTCTTGAATTAGGCGTGATTCCCAACTTGTTCCTAAACCAAAACCAAAAGTAACAAACGGCGTTTGACCATTAGCAGTATGCAAAGTGTTCACTTCATATTCAAGAGATTGAAACGCATCATAACACTCTTTTTGAGTTCGGCTTTTTGCATAATCCTCTGGGTTTGGGATATTCCACTCTTCTGCCACTTGTTTGTGTTTGTTATAACTGATGGTAACAAATTTCGCTAAAACTTCATCGATCCGATTAATAGTCGTCCCACCATAAATATGGCTAGCGACTTGTGCAATAATTTGCGCAGTTACTGCTGTCGCTGTCGCAATTGATTTTGGTGGTTCAATTTCAGCATTACCCATTTTAAATCCGTTAGTTAGCATGCCATCTAAATCAATTAACATACAGTTAAACATCGGAAAAAATGGTGCATAATCTAAATCATGATAATGAATTTCACCGCAATCATGAGCACGTGAAATATCTTTTGGTAACAAATATTGTTTAGCATAATGCCTTGCCACAATACCTGCGAGCAAATCACGTTGAGTTGGGATCACCTTGCTATCTTTGTTAGCATTTTCATTTAAAATAGCAACATTACTTTGCTCAATTAGCCCGCGAATATCTTGATTTAGCCGACTACGTTCTTCACGAGCGCGATCACGGTCATGGCGATACTCAATATAAGTTCTTGCCAATTTTTTATAAGGACCTGACATCAACTGATTTTCAACAGCATTTTGAATTTCATTGATATCAACACTTTCACGTTCGCTCATTTGATTAGTAACAACACGAGCAACAGCTACGCAATAATCTGGATCATGTACATTGGCCGCAACTGCAGCTTTGATGATGGCATCTTTGATTCGAGTTTCATTAAATGCAGTTTGACAACCATCTCGTTTAATTACTACAGGCATATATACTCCTCAATATTCATTAACACTTAGCGCTTATCGTAGGTTTTATATCAACATCAATATTCGTTGTAATTATTCATTTCTTATTAAATCATTAGTTTTTATGATATAAACCCAACCCCCACATCGCCAAACACTATATATAGTAAATAATAAATAATTATACACCATATATAGTGTTTTTCTAGATTTTTTAATAAACAAAATTACTTGACAAGTTTCAAGCCAATAATGACAAGGGTTTTAATAATGAAGAGAGAGAAGAAAAATAAACTCACTAACAAAAAATAACAAAAGTGCAAACTTACTTGCACTTTTGTTTACCAAAATAAGGTTATTAACTGAAAATACTATGATTCAATATTTAGCCAATTTGTATGAAAAATCCCTTCTTTATCAATACGTTGATAAGTATGAGCACCAAAATAATCTCGTTGTGCTTGAATCAAGTTAGCGGGTAATACCGCCGAACGATAGCTATCATAATAAGCAATAGCAGCCGAAAGTGTAGGAACTGCAATACCTTGCTGTACAGCTAGAGATACCACATCACGTAATGACTGTTGATAAGCTTCTGCCGTTTTATTGAAATAAGGGGCTAGCAACAAATTATCAATCTCGTTATTTTCAGCATAAGCATCCGTAATTTTTTGTAAAAATTGCGCACGAATAATACAACCTGCTCTAAAAATTTTAGCTATTTCACCATAATTCAAATTCCATTGATATTTATGGGATGCGGCTTTCAACTGAGCAAAACCTTGTGCATAAGAAATAATTTTCCCCATATATAGCGCTTTACGAACTTTCTCTATCAGTTCTTTCTTATCGCCACTATAAGACTGTTTTTCAGGACCTTTTAATACTTTTGATGCCGCAACTCGCTGATCTTTAATTGCAGATAGATAACGAGCAAATACAGACTCAGTGATTAATGATAAAGGCTCACCCAAATCTAAAGCGCTCTGGCTAGTCCATTTACCTGTCCCTTTATTGCCTGCAGCATCTAAAATCACATCAACTAAATAATTACCTTCTTCGTCTTTATGTTTGAAGATATCGGCTGTGATTTCGATCAAATAACTATCTAATTCACCTTTATTCCAATCAGTAAAAACATCAGCAAGTTCGTCGTTAGTTAAACCAACGGCATGTTTTAACACAGAATAGCTTTCCGCTATCAGTTGCATATCGCCATACTCAATACCATTATGAGCCATTTTCACATAATGGCCAGCACCATTTGGACCGATATAAGTCACACAAGGTTCGTTATTAGCCTTAGCTGCTATTTTCTCTAATATAGGTGCAACTAACTCATAAGCTTCTTTTTGACCACCTGGCATAATTGAAGGACCTTTAAGCGCCCCTTCTTCACCACCAGAAACACCTGTACCAATAAAATTAAAGCCTTCATCTGAAAGCATTTTATTGCGGCGAATGGTATCTTCAAAATAAGCATTACCACCATCAATAATAATATCGCCTTTATCTAAAAGTGGGCGTAATTCATCTATTACAGCATCAGTGCCTTTACCTGCTTGAACCATGATTAGGATGCGACGTGGCTTTTCTAAAGAATTGACGAAATCTTCAATGGTAAAATAAGGAACCAATTGCTTATCAGAATGCTCAGCCATGACTTGCTCTGTTTTATCTTTAGAACGATTATAAATAGCAACAGAAAATCCACGACTTTCAATATTGAGCGCAAGATTTCGCCCCATAACTGCCATTCCAATAACACCGATTTGTTGCTTTGACATGAGTTGGCTCCTTTATTAAACCTTTATAACCTTAACCATAAGGCTTTTTAACAACAACTAAAACTTAATTAAGTTTTATAAATTACGCTATATTTTGCCATAAAAAAAGCCGTATCAGAATATAATACAGCTCTTTTTCATTACTTTAATGATATTTACTATTAACTGCGCAAATCACGACCGCTTCATCATTTCAAAAAACTCATCATTGGTTTTAGTCATGGACAGTTTATCAATCAAGAATTCCATCGCATCAGTCTCCCCCATTGGGTTAAGAATTTTGCGTAAAATCCACATTTTTTGCAGTTCATCTGGCGAAGTCATTAAATCTTCTTTACGTGTACCAGAACGATTAAAATCAATGGCAGGGAACACTCGACGTTCAGCAATTTTACGTGATAAATGGACTTCCATATTACCCGTACCTTTGAACTCTTCGTAGATAACTTCATCCATTTTAGAACCAGTATCAATCAATGCGGTTGCAATAATGGTTAAGCTCCCACCATCTTCTACATTACGGGCTGCACCAAAAAAGCGTTTTGGACGATGCAATGCATTCGCATCCACACCACCAGTTAAAACTTTACCTGATGAAGGAACAACCGTATTATAAGCTCGCGCCAAACGAGTGATTGAGTCTAACAAAATAATCACATCTTTTTTATGTTCCACTAAACGTTTTGCTCGTTCAATAACCATTTCAGCAACTTGAACATGCCTTGCTGCTGGTTCATCAAATGTCGACGCAACAACTTCGCCTTTAACCAGACGTTGCATTTCAGTCACTTCTTCTGGACGCTCATCAATCATCAATACAACTAACTCACATTCAGGATGATTAACGGCTAGGCTTTGAGCAATATTTTGCAGAAGCATTGTTTTACCCGCTTTAGGTGGTGCAACAATCAAACCGCGTTGACCTTTACCAATTGGCGAAGCCAAATCAAGCACTCTTGCTGTGATATCTTCGGTTGAACCATTGCCTCGTTCCATACGTAATCGAGAGTTAGGGTGAAGGGGAGTTAAGTTTTCAAAAAGAATCTTGTTGCGAGCATCTTCTGGCTTATCGTGATTGACTTCGTTTACTTTTAGTAAAGCAAAATAACGCTCACCCTCTTTAGGAGGACGGATTTTACCGGCAATGGTATCACCCGTTCTTAAATTAAATCGTCGAATTTGACTTGGTGATACATAAATATCATCAGGCCCAGCTAAATAAGAGCTATCGGCTGAACGTAAAAAGCCAAATCCATCTTGCAAAATTTCTAGTACACCATCACCAAAAATATCTTCACCACTTTTGGCATGCTGCTTTAAGATTGCAAAAATAATGTCTTGTTTTCTAAGGCGGGCAAGATTTTCAAGCCCCATTTTTTTTTCACCAAGCGCGACAAGCTCAGAGACAGAAGTGTTTTTTAATTCAGTTAAATTCATAATTTTAAAAATTCTTGAGGATAAAATTGATATGTTTGCAATTAATATTATTTTTGTATATTAGTTTCATTTACTTATAAAAAATTTCTTTCCCTTACAACACATAAATTCAATCGATTACTAAGCTTTTGATGATAATTGAAGATCTGAATATAGAATTTCACCACTTTACCAATAAAAACAATGAATTTTAGAAAGGAATATTTGTAAGAGGCTAGCAATTTACACTAAAAATACTAATATGTCTATATTTAATTGAATTAGTTATTCTAAGTTACTAAACATAGTAAAAAGATAGGATCCAAAAGAGTAATATATAAAATTACTCTTTTAACAACTCATATCCAAACATAGGATATCTATTATAATTGCGGATCGATAAAATCTTTAAGCTGAGCTTTAGATAAAGCCCCTACTTGAGTGGCAGCCACTTGTCCATTTTTAAAAATCAACAAAGTAGGAATGCCTCGAATACCAAATTTAGGTGCCACATTAGGGTTTTCTTCAACATTCAATTTAGCAACAACAATTTTATCACCATATTCTTGCACTATTTCTTCCAAGATCGGAGCAATCATTTTACAAGGTCCACACCATGGAGCCCAAAAATCAACAAGTACGGGCTTTGTTGATTCATTAATTGTTTTATCAAATGTAGCTTCCGATAACAGAACGATATTATTACTCATTTTTATCTCCAACATACTTTAACTGGTATGCAATAATAGATTACTTTGTATTTCCCTACTAGTAATTAGTATAATAGGATATAATTATTAGTGATGCCAGCGTATTGAATATGTTATAATACTAAAATTCTGTAATTATATTCACAATCACAATGATTCAAGCATATCTTACCAAAACAACTTTTAGCCAATTCCCTCTTCATCCTTTAGTGTTAAAAGCACTTGAGAAAAAAGAGTTTATTTATTGCACTCCTATTCAAGAAAAAACATTGCCATTAACCACCAAAAGAATTGATATCGCCGGACAAGGGCAAACAGGAACAGGCAAAACCATGGCGTTTTTGGCATCAACATTTAATCACTTGTTGAATCATGAACCTTTACCCGATCACAAAATCAATCAACCAAGAGCTATCATTATTGCACCAACACGCGAATTAGTTGTGCAAATATACCATGACGCAGAACGCTTATCGGAAGAAACAGGGCTTAAATTAGGGCTTGCTTTTGGTGGTGATGGCTATGATAAACAATTAAAAATGCTCTCGACTGGCATTGATATTTTAATTGCAACAACAGGGCGATTAATTGACTATGCGAAACAAAATTACATTAATTTAGAAGCTATTCAAGTTGTCGTGTTAGACGAAGCCGATCGCATGTTTGATTTAGGATTTATTCGCGATATACGTTGGATCTTCAAGCATATGACTCCACCAAACAAAAGGTTAACTATGCTGTTTTCTGCAACATTAACACACAATGTGCGCGAATTAGCTTTTGAGCATATGAACAATCCACAATATGTCGAAGTTGAGCCAGAACAAAAAATTGGTCATCGAATCAAAGAAGAGCTATTTTTCCCATCAAATGAAGATAAATTGGCACTATTGCAAACACTTATCGAAGAAGAATGGCCAGATCGCTGCATTGTATTTGCTAACACCAAAGTAGCTTGTGAAAAAATTTGGCGACACCTTATTGCTGATGGCCATCGAGTTGGACTATTAACAGGCGATATCGCTCAGAAAAAGCGTTTATCAATTTTAGAGCAATTCACACAAGGACAACTTGATATTTTAGTTGCCACTGATGTCGCGGCTCGAGGATTACATATCCCAAATGTTACTCACGTTTTCAATTATGATCTACCCGATGATTGCGATGATTATCGACATCGAATCGGACGAACAGGACGTGCTGGCGCTGAAGGTTACTCGATTTCACTAGCTTGTGAACGTTATTCACAAAACTTACCTGCTATTGAAAAAGCAATTGCTCATGCTATTCCCGTTAGCCAGTATGATCCTTCTGCATTATTGGTCGATTTACCAACTCCAAAACCTTTTAGGCGTCCACCAAGAAGAAAACCTACAAACTAACTAAACAGCTGGTAGTAAAAAAACGAAATAATATAAACTATAAAAAGCTATCTAAAAATACGATAATACTTTAACTACATCATTTTTAAATAGCTTTATTTTAGGATAACTTTTGATGATGATATTATTCGCACTAATTAATACCAGCCACCAAAATCATTTTTCATTCAAATTGCCATCTATCTGATTTAAAAAACATTGATATTCAAGCTCAATTGCTTTTTTAGTTTCCTTAGATAAGGTAGCAACATGAAACCGATGCAATGAACTATATAAAACAAACAGAATATTAATTGAAATTGCCGATTTCTTTTGTTTTATTTTATAATATGCACTTAAATATCCCTCTTCTTGAAGAGCTTCAACATCTTTGATTCCGACACTGCATAACAATCTTTCTAATGACAAAGTCATATTTGGCATCTCTTTTATCCGTTTTTCTTTGAGTTTACCTTTTTCATATTGTTCTTTTTTAGTATATTCAATCACCATTGTTACCATAGCAAGTAACTTTTCATGATCTTTAAAAAGTACATCACCAACTTTATAATAATCAAGTAATTTAGTTGACATACCCATTGTTATGCTTAATGGCTGCATGCCTAAATCAATAAAAATTGATCGATAATCAGGATGTCCTCTTAAATAAAAGTCTTTTTGAGTAATCCAGCCAAACATGGTATCTTCACTATTAACGCTAAATCCGCCAAAAAATGTTTTAATTGAAATATCTTTAACATCAGAAAGCTCTGTTAAAATTCGATTTGCAAATGTTGAACACATAATCAATTTCCATTTAAACTTTATTAAGCAACTAAAATAACTTATCAATTAATCTAAATTATAGTTATTCCATATTCAAACAATTTCTAAATAAATTCATAATTATGCGATCTGTCTTCCATATATAAACATTAAATACATTATTACTTGATAAATTATCTTCTTGTGACATAAAATCAATTTTTGTAAAAAAACATCATTAAAAAACAAACAAATCTTAACAATTCTTAAAAAGAAAAGCTGCTTTAACATTGTTATTCTGTCATAATAATTATACAATCAAAACCAATTAACTAACTTAATGGTAACTAATTTTTGTCAATCCAAATCAATATGATAAAAAAAATTATTGCTCTATTTTTTATGTTTTACTCTTTTATCGCATCCGCCGATAAATTACCATTAATTGAATCATTAACATTGTGCACTCCATCTTTTTTTAAAGATGTTTATGCCAATAAAGAAGAATTAGAAAAATATACTAACATCAAGGTTTTCAATCAAAATCAAGCTTATATCTCTGTAGAAAATCGTACTAATTTAGACAAAAACTATGTTTATTTCAAAACACCAATGGCTTATAAAAACCTAACAATCACAGGCTATTATGACAGTGCTATGGATCTTGGAAAAATAGGGAAATATTATTTCTGGGGGTTCATCATAGACAATGATATTAATCAAATAAAAGAGACACTAAAAGAAATAAATTGGAAAAATATGGAAGAAAACCTTCTTTATATCGGAAATCCAATGATTCGAAGTATTAATGATGACATCCAAGTCTGGCATAAAAATACCGGCACTGTTGTTGGTGTCAAAACGATTCCAGCACCGGATACTACCGAAAAGCTATTATTACTTGAAAAAGGTCCAAATATGACCCTTCTTATTTGCTCTATTCAAGGTGTTGTAACACCTCAATTACTAAAACAAGAGCGGCCAGACATTCAATAATTTAAACTAAATCGCTGATTCATCCATTTCACCAGTTCGAATCCGAATTACTTGTTCAACATTATAAACAAAAATTTTTCCATCACCAATTTTGCCAGTTTGCGCTGTTTTCATAATCGTCTCTATACACATTTCTAAAATATCGTCAGGGACAATAAGCTCAATTTTTACTTTCGGCAAAAAATCAACCATATATTCCGCACCACGGTAAAGTTCGGTATGCCCCTTTTGGCGCCCAAAACCTTTAACCTCAGTCACTGTCATACCGGTAATACCTTGATCAGCTAGCGCCTCTCGAATATCATCTAATTTAAATGGTTTAATAATAGCTTCAATTTTTTTCATATCTATTTTCCCTTAATCCGAGATTACCAATTTTTAAACCCAAAGGCAGAAGTGATGGGATAACGTCGACCTTTACCAAAATTACGAGCAGTGATTTTAGGACCAACTGCTGATTGGCGGCGTTTATACTCATTGATATCAACCAATTTAATAACTCGCCTTATTGTCGCTTCATCATAGCCTTGCGCAATAAGTTGTTCAATGGAAAGATCAAGTTGAACATAACCTTTTAATATACCATCTAAAATATCATAAGGAGGCAAACTATCTTCATCTTTTTGATCTGGAGCAAGCTCTGCTGAAGGGGGACGAGTTATCACTCGCTCAGGAATTACATAAGAACGAGTATTTCGATATTTAGACAATGCAAAAACCATTGTTTTAGGAACATCTTTAAGCACATCAAACCCACCGACCATATCGCCATAAAGCGTTGCATAACCAACCGACATTTCGCTTTTATTACCCGTTGTCAGCACCAATCTGCGCCGTTTATTTGACAGAGCCATTAAAATAACACCACGACAGCGCGCTTGCAGATTTTCCTCTGTGGTATCTTTTGCTGTGCCTAAAAACAGTGGGGTTAACGATGACATAAATGCATCAAACATCGGTTCAATGGAAACAATATCAAATTCGACCCCTAATATTTCAGCTTCTTCCTTAGCATCAGCAATACTGATATCGGCTGTATAACGAAATGGCATCATCACTGCTTGTACTTTATCTTTACCTAATGCATCAACAGCAATTGCCAACGTGAGCGCAGAATCAATCCCACCAGAAAGCCCTAAAACAGCACCTTCAAAACCATTTTTAGTAATATAGTCTCTTGTTGCTAACACTAAAGCATCATAAACAGAAGCTAAAACAGCCACTTCTGATTGTGGCTGTGAACACTCAACACTAAAAGGATTGTTCAAATCCAAAACGGCCATATCTTCTTTAAAAGCTTCAAGTTGGCAAACCACCTCGCCTTGTCCATTACAGGCAAAAGAACAACCATCAAAAACCAACTCATCTTGCCCCCCAATTTGGTTGACATAAACAATCGGTAAACCAATGCGTTTTGCATGCTGTTTAACTAAATCATATCGTTGTTGCTGTTTTTCATAATCATATGGTGAAGCATTAATTGCCACCACAAAATCAGCTTGAGCTTGTTTAATATTATCGATTGGCTGATTTTGCCAAAGATCTTCACAAATTAACAAACCAATCTTTTGTCCTTTAAAGTTCACAACACAAGTTTGATCGCCGGCAGTAAAGTAACGCTTCTCATCAAATACATCATAATTAGGCAGTAATTGTTTATGGTAACAAGCCAACAATTTCCCATCACAAAAAAATGAAAGGGCATTATAAATATGCTCATCTTGCCAATGTGGATGCCCAACAATAATCGCACAGTGTTTACTTGCTTGTTGAATTAAAGCAAGCGCCCTTTGACAGCGATCTTTAAAATCGGATCGATATACTAAATCCTCGGGAGGGTAACCGCATAAAGCAAGTTCAGAAAAAACAATGAGGTCATCGGACGAATGGCGACTAATTAGCTCAATAATCTGTTGAGCATTCCCTTCAATATCGCCCACACGCCAATTTTTTTGTGCTAAAACAATAGAGATAGACATATAGAATTTAACATCACAAATCAAAATTGTTGATAAGTTTAAATGATTCTAAGTTGCACTGCCACTCTTTTATCGATAACATTGCAACAATAAATCCGTTTTGACTTGTCTGGAAATTAATATGCAAAAAATGTTAAATGTGGCGTTAGCCAACCGCAGTTATCCCATCACAATTGGTGAAAATTTACTGAGCGAATTTCAACATTTTAAACTCAAGGCAGGTCAACGCGTACTGATTGCAACCAACGACACTATCGCTCCACTTTATTTACAAACACTCACTGATATGCTTGAAAAGCAGGGTATAAAAACTGACTCTATTGTTGTACCCGATGGCGAACAATACAAAACCATAGAAACATGGAACACGATCCTCACTGCCTTACTTGCCAATAACCATACACGTAGTTCAATCCTTATTGCACTTGGTGGGGGTGTCATCGGGGATGTTGCTGGATTTGCTGCATCGGCTTACCAACGTGGTATTAAATTTATTCAAGTACCAACTACACTACTTTCCCAAGTTGATTCATCGGTTGGCGGAAAAACAGCCATTAACCATCCGCTTGGCAAAAACATGATTGGTGCTTTTTACCAACCACAAGCAGTAGTTATTGATCTAAACTGCTTAAAAACCTTACCACAAAGAGAGCTGTCAGCAGGACTTGCTGAAGTCATAAAATACGGCATTATTTTAGACCCCGAATTTTTTAATTGGTTAGAACAGCATATAGAAGATTTATTAAATTTAGATGTTAACGCATTAAGTTACTGTATTTACCATTGCTGCGAACTAAAAGCAAAAGTGGTTGCCGCTGACGAAACAGAACAAGACATGCGCGCCATTTTAAATCTTGGTCATACTTATGGTCATGCTATAGAAGCAGAACTAGGCTATGGAAACTGGCTACATGGCGAAGCCGTCAGCGTGGGAATGTTAATGGCCGCACACACCGCCAAATTACTCGGACAATTAACGCAAGCAGATATTGATAGAATAAAAAACTTATTAATACGTGCTAAGCTACCGGTTAACAGACCGGCACAAATGCCGATTGAATCTTACCTTCCACACATGTTACGAGATAAAAAAGTACTATCTGGGCAGTTAAGACTTGTTGTGCCAACTAAAATTGGGCATGTTGATGTGATGGATGGTATTGATAAAAATATCGTATTAGAATCTATTGCTAACGTCTAATATTAGCCATATTTTTTGACTCTACACCAAATATCGTTAAACTACTAAAACATTTTTACAAAAATAATAAACCGCTTTAAAAATTAGGAAGGAATAAAAAAGTAAAGGATCATCTGCATGAAAAAAAGCCTCATTCAAATACTAATAATGATTTTAATATTATCAACAACAACAGGATGCTGTCTACTATTTCGCCAACCAGTACGAGAACGACCTGATGTAGAATTAAATAACAATCAGCTATGTATTAGCATCCCCAAGGGAAAATACTCCCAAAATAGGTTATTTAATATTAGGTTTATAAGTATCAGTGAGAAAATAAAAGATGGCCCTACGTATGATCGCACAAGATATTATAGTGGAATGACTGATACAGGCGTAAAAATGCAATACCAAGTTCACCCTGGTGAATGCTTAAATCTTGATTATCAATTTAAAACCGATATACGTTACTATGTATTTATTAAAGCAATGCAACAAAACAGCGAAGATTGGAATATAGTTAAAAGATTAGATAAAAGATTGATACTAAAAAAACAAAACGATGGCTCATTACAATTGTTAGAGTATTAAACAAACAACATATTAAACCAATTTAAATAACAAACATAACTTTATCACAACAATAAATAACCTTATGAAAAAGAACTTCGCAATTATATTATTAATTATTATTCCGTTAATATCACTAACAGGCTGCTACCCACACTACAAAACTGAAGTTGTTACTGTTACACCAGATATAACATTAAATAATGACAATCAACTATGTATCAGCATACCTACAAACCAAATTATGGCAAACCAATCAATTCCCATTGATACTATTTATATTACAGAAACAACTCTATCAGAAAAGGGCTTCCTAGAGGATTGGGAAAAAGATAATTGGAAAGGAGAGAACATTCGTTCTGGCGAATGCTTGAAAATTGAATACCCTTTGCAAGCAAATACAACTTATCGCATTAAGTTTACCAGTAAGTTGACTTCTGACCCAACATTCTATACATATTTTAGATGGGTAAGGAAATTCCGCCTAGAAAAACAAAATGATGGTAAATTTAGATTATTATTGGACAACAAAGCTAATAAATAATAGCACTTCAGCTCTAATTTAGCTCTATCCAAATTTAGCATTGACCTTAATTATCATTAAGCTAGGGTAACCTAGCTTAATCATTATTATCAGATCTCAGATTAAATCAACACACATAAAGCTCTACACGATTAAAATGTAAATATAAATTTACTAAAACTACACAATAAAAACAACCCTAATGAATTCTGATTAATAAGTGAAAATTTAATTTACTATTGTGTAATTTTGTGTTTACATAATAAGCGTTAATGTAATTAATATTTTACATATAAAGTATAAATGATTTTAACAAGGAAAATAAAAATGTTAAAAGATTCACTAAATAATGTCAGAATTAGGGATGAACACATGCTAGTTACCCCCATAGAGATAAAAAAACTTTATCCGCTATCTAATGATCTAGAAAAGCAAATTGCCTCATCAAGACAAACCATTGTTGATATTTTAGAACGCCGAGATCATCGATTACTTATCGTATGCGGTCCTTGCTCTATTCATGACCCCGTTGCAGCAATTGAATATGCACATAAATTAAAAAAACTATCCGACGAAGTCAACGATCACCTATTTATTGTCATGCGTGTCTATTTTGAAAAACCACGCACCACCGTAGGTTGGAAAGGAATGATTAACGACCCACATATGGACAGCTCATTTGATATTGAACATGGACTTAAAAAAGCACGCAAATTATTACTCGATATCACCAAAATTGGGTTGCCTATTGCAACCGAAGCATTAGACCCCAACACACCACAATATATTGGCGATTTAATTAGTTGGTCAGCAATCGGCGCAAGAACGACTGAATCACAAACACATAGAGAAATGGCATCAGGACTATCAATGCCAGTCGGCTTTAAAAATGGCACCGATGGCAGTTTAGATGTCGCCATTAACGCCATGAAATCGGCATCAATGGCGCACCGCTTTGTGGGGATCAATCAACAAGGGCAAGTAACCGTTTTACAAACCATGGGCAATCCACACGGTCATGTTATTTTGCGTGGTGGCAAAACGCCAAATTTTGATGCTGAAAATGTCGCATTATGTGAAACACAAATGAAAAAGGCGGGATTGTTACCTAACTTAATGATTGATTGTAGTCATGCTAATTCCAACAAAGATTATCGCAATCAACCGATTGTTGCCGACTCAATTATTGAACAAATTGAACACGGCAATAACTCAATTATTGGTGTAATGATTGAAAGCAACTTATTTGAAGGCAATCAATCGTCTGAACAACCGCCAGAAAACTTGAAATATGGCGTATCAGTCACTGATGCTTGTATTAATTGGGAAAGTACCGAACAATTATTACAAAAAATGAATAACCAATTAGCAAAACCGCTCACCCAAAGGCAGCAGCAATCAGCTAAAGCCTAAACACTAATAACAAAATCGCCGACAAAAATATCGGCGATTTTTTTATTTAACCTAATTGCTTACGCGCATTACGGAATAGGCGCATCCATGGACTATCTTCGCCCCAATTATCTGGGTGCCAAGAATTTGTTACAGTTCTAAATACACGCTCAGGATGAGGCATCATAATCGTTGCGCGACCATCTTTAGAGGTGACTGCTGTGATCCCATTTGGAGAACCATTCGGATTATTAGGATATTGCTCTGTGACTTGACCAAAATGATCAATATAACGCATAGCAACTAATCCAGAGGCTTCTAAATGCGTTAAATGCACATCATCAGCAACTTCAACCCGTCCTTCCCCATGCGAAACCGCAATTGGCATATAAGAGTCCGTCATACCGGTAAACAGCAAAGATGGGCTTGATTGAATTTTCACTAGACTAAAACGCGCTTCGAAACGTTCTGACACATTACGAACAAAGCGTGGCCACAGATCAGCCCCCGGAATCAAATCCTTCAAATTCGACATCATTTGGCAACCATTACAAACCCCTAACGATAACGTATCGCCGCGATGGAAAAACTGCTCAAACTCATATCGAACTCGCTCATTAAACAGCACCGATTTAGCCCAACCTTCGCCAGCACCCAACACATCACCATAAGAAAAGCCACCACAAGCAACCAGTGTACTAAATGGATCAAGCGTAATACGACCAGAAAGCAGATCCGTCATATGCACATCAATGGCTTCAAAACCAGCTCGATTGAATGCAGCGGCCATTTCGACATGCGAATTAACACCTTGTTCACGTAACACAGCCACTTTAGGTTTTACGCCAGTGACAATATAAGGCGCTGCAATATCTGCTTGAGGATCAAAGGTTAAGTGCACACTTAAGCCTGGATCATCTTCATTTTGTTTGGCTTGATGTTCTTGATCCGCACACTCAGGATTATCACGTAACCGCTGCATCTGCCAAGTTGTTTCGGCCCACCATGTTCTTAACGTTGAGCGCGACTCACTGTAAACCACAGCAGATTTGTTACGCACAATAAATTGTTGTCCTGCTTTAGCACGACCCAAAACATAAACCGCATGAGATAAGCCAAACTGCTTAAAGCAAGCCATCACATCGTCTAAACAACTATTGGCCACCTGAATAACAGCACCAAGCTCCTCATTAAATAGCGAAGCAATCACATCATGGCCTAATTGAGAAATATCAACATCAACACCACAATGCCCAGCAAAAGCCATCTCGGCCAATGTCACAAACAGCCCTCCATCGGAACGATCATGATAAGCAAGCAGAGCATTTTGACTGACTAAGGCTTGAATTGCTTGATAAAAAGCCGCAAGCTCCTTAACATCATGAACATCCGCTGTTTTTTGACCTAAATGACGGTACACCTGTGCCAGTGCAGTTGCGCCTAACGCTTGGTGACCTTTCGATAAATCAACCAACAATAACGTATTATCTTGATCGACACGCAATTGCGGTGTCACGGTTTTACGCACATCTTCAACGCGCGCAAATGCCGAAATCACCAACGATAATGGCGACGTCACTGTTTTTTGTTCGCCATCTTGTTGCCATGTGGTTTTCATCGACATCGAATCTTTACCAACAGGAATCGCCAGACCCAATGCTGGGCATAATTCTTCGCCAATGGCTTTAACTGCTTGATAAAGCCCAGCATCTTCGCCCGGATGGCCAGCGGCGGCCATCCAGTTAGCTGAAAGCTTAATGCGTTTGATATCGCCAATATTCGTTGCGGCAATATTGGTAATCGCCTCGCCAACGGCAAGCCTTGCTGAAGCGGCAAAGTTAAGCAAAGCAACGGGGGCGCGTTCACCGATTGACATAGCTTCGCCATAATAGCTATCTAAGCTTGCAGTCGTAACCGCACAATCAGCAACAGGCACTTGCCATGGGCCAACCATTTGATCGCGCGATACCATCCCCGTCACAGAGCGATCGCCAATGGTGATTAAAAAGGTCTTTTCAGCAACGGTTGGCAAATGTAAAATCCGTTTAACCGCATCATATAAATTAATATCAGCAGTTGAAAAATTATCGCCATGTGCTTGATGGGTCTTAACATCTCGTTGCATTTTAGGTGTTTTACCAAGGAGCACATCCAATGGCAAATCAATTGGATTATTATTAAAATGATCATCATGCAAAGTAACAGCTTTATTGGCAGTTGCTTGACCAATCACCGCATAAGGCGCCCGCTCGCGTTGGCAAAGCTCATCAAACAGGGCCAATTTATCCGGATGGATAGCGAGCACATAACGTTCTTGCGATTCGTTACACCAAATTTCTAGCGGTGACATCCCTGGCTCATCGCTAAGTATTTTGCGTAGCTCAAATTGACCACCACAACCACCGTCACTAACCAGCTCAGGCATCGCATTAGACAAACCGCCTGCACCCACATCATGAATAAATAAAATAGGATTATCTTCACCAAGTTGCCAACAACGATCGATAACCTCCTGACAACGGCGCTCCATTTCAGGGTTATCACGCTGAACAGAAGCAAAATCCAGATCGGCATCAGACTGGCCCGACGCCATAGACGACGCCGCCCCACCGCCTAAGCCAATATTCATGGCAGGACCACCTAACACAATCAGCTTAGAGCCAGCTGGAAACTCACCCTTTTGGATATGTTCACGACGTATATTACCCATACCGCCTGCCAACATAATCGGCTTATGGTATCCTCTAAGCTCCTCACCATTATGGCTATTGACCTTTTCTTCATAAGTACGGAAATACCCCAATAAAGCCGGACGACCAAATTCATTATTAAAGGCGGCTCCCCCTAAAGGACCCTCCATCATAATATTAAACGCACTGACAATACGATCGGGCTTACCAAAATCTTGCTCCCAAGGTTGTTCAAAATTAGGAATTCGCAAATTAGAAACCGAAAAACCCACTAAACCAGCTTTAGGTTTAGCTCCGCGCCCTGTTGCACCCTCATCACGAATCTCACCCCCACTTCCCGTTGCTGCACCCGGCCAAGGTGATATGGCTGTTGGATGATTATGCGTTTCCACTTTCATTAAAATATCCGCATATTCTTGATGATAACCGTAGGTTTTATTCTCATTATCGGCAAAAAAGCGCCCAACTTTCGAGCCATCCATCACAGCGGCATTATCCTTATAAGCGGACGAAACATAATCAGGGGTGTGTTCAAAAGTATTTTTGATCATCTTAAACAGTGATTTAGGCTGTTTTTTACCATCAATAATCCAATCAGCGTTAAAAATCTTATGGCGACAATGCTCAGAGTTGGCTTGCGCAAACATATAAAGTTCAATATCAGTCGGATTACGTTTTAATTTTTCAAAATTTTCAACTAAATAATCAATTTCATCAGGCGCTAATGCCAAACCTAATTTAAGGTTAGCGTCTTCTAAGGCCTTGCGTCCCTGACCTAATAAATCAACGGTTGTTACAGGCGTAGGTGACTCAACGTGGAATAGCTGCTCGGCTTGCTCAACACGACTAAAAACGGCTTCCATCATGCGATCGTGAATCAATGATAAAAAATCATTTTTTTGTGAATCGGTTAATGGCGAACTCACTTGCACATAATAAGCGATTCCTCGCTCAATACGGCGAATCTGCGACAAGCCACAATTATGCGCAATGTCCGTCGCTTTTGACGACCAAGGTGAAATGGTTCCGGCTCTTGGAGTAACTAAAAAAAGTTGCTTGCTGGATATCTCTTTAACATTGATTTGTGCGGTTTTAGGACCGTATTGTAATAATTTATCTAAAGTTAGCTGTTGTTCAGCCGTTAACTCGCCTGCCAAATCAACAAAATGGAGATATTGGGCTTCAATATCAATAACAGGGATGGATTTTTCACAACAAGTAGATAAGATTTTACTAATACGAAATGCAGATAAAGCAGAACAGCCAGCTAAAATTTTCATGAAAATTACTCTTTTTAAGCTAAAAATAGGGGGAAAATAGAATAATATTATAAAAGAAAGCGTACGATGTGGCTATATTAAATACAATTAATCGGGTGATGGTGGGGGGAGTTTGTTTTTTGTTAAAAAACAATCAAAAAAACTTTAATAAAATCAATGCCTTTTCTGACCGATTTTTGGGTGGAAAATCAGGCCTTTTTTGTTTTGGTGAATAGAATGAATTAGGTGCAGAGGTTTCGGACGTTTTGACCTATAGTGAACAAAATAGCCACAGTGACCACGTCCGAGCTAAGGGAATTAGAGCGAATTCCCTTAGCAATCCCGCGCTTTGGCTGCAGAATGTGGCCTGCGGCTACCCGACGCCGCCGCTCGGTCTTAACGCACCGGCTATGATTCGCTCCCGGCGAAGCATAGCCTCGCCAAACATCCCTGTTTGGCGTGCTAACCTCACTCTGTTGTCGGCACATTCTGACGCCGGAATAGGACAAATAACATAACCATCGTTTTTTGGGATGGATTGTTGTGTTTTTGTAAGGCAGTTTTTGTTAAAAAAACAGCCAGAAAAACTTTAATAAAATCAATACTTTTTCTGACCGATTTTTGGCGGAAAATCAGCCCTCTTTGTTTTGGTGAATGGAATGAATTGAGTGCGGTGGTTTCGGACGTTTTGACCTTGGGTGTACAAAATAGCGCTAGTGACCACGTCCGAGCTAAGGGAATTAAAGCGAATTCCCTTAGCAATCCCGCGCTTGGCTACAGAATGTGGCCTGAGGCTACCCGACGCCGGAATAGGACAAACAACATAACCATCCTTATTTAGAAGATATTATGTTTTTATAATTATGCAATTGATTTTATTTGAATTAAACGCCTATACGGCGTTAAGGATATGTTCCCGTACTTTGATTGTCTAAAGCTTTTTCTAAACCGCCTATACGGCGTTAAGGTAGAGCTAAAGATTTGATAAATTTTGCTGTATAAAGATAAACAACAATTTCATCTTTGAAAACCCTTTTTTTGAGCTTTTTTAATGTGTTGATTTTATTTAATTTTAAATTATCGTAAAAAAAAGGGTTTGGAGCGGTTAATTTGCTGTTATTGGGGCGCTATTCGTGGTTTTGTTGATTTGTTGTATGTCGGCGATTTGCTTAGGTTGTGTAAGTGTTTGATTTAGCTTAAAAACAGCAAAATAAAAACTTCAATAAAATCAATACCTTTCCTGACCACTTTTTGGATGTAATTACATTGCTTTTTAATAAAAAAGCAATTCACAAAAAACACCCAAGGTTATGTTGTTTGTCTTGTTCCGGCGTCAGAATGTGCCGACAACAGAGCGAAGTTAGCACGCCAAACAGGGATGTTTGGCGAGGCTATTCTCCGTCTGGAACGGATAATAGCCGGTGCGTTAAGACCGAGTGACGGCGGACAAATTTGTCTGGAACAAATTTGAACATCTGAGCAAAGCGAAGATGGCCTCGAAGAGGCGAGTATCAGGATGATACGAGTAGTGCCGTAGGCCACATTTTGCAGCCAAAGCGTGGGATTGCAAAGGGAATTCGCTTTAATTCCCTTTGCTCGGACGTGGTCACTGTAGCTATTTTATTCACCAAAGGTCAAAACGTCCGAAACCTGCACACTTAATTTATTCTATTCACCAAAACCAAAAAGGCTTGATTTTCCACTAAAAATCGGTCAGAAAAGGCATTGATTTTATTAAAGTTTTTTTCTAACTGTTTTTTTAACAAAAACCGCCTTATAAAAACACAATAACCCAGCCCAAAAACGATGGTTATGTTGTTTGTCTTATTCCGGCGTCAGAATGTGCCGACAACAGAGCGAGGTTAGCACGCCAAACAGGAATGTTTGGCGAGTTTGTGGTGCGCCGGGAGCGCGTCCACAAACGGTGCGTTAAGACCGAGCGGCGACGTCGGGGAGCCGCAGGCCACATTCTGTAGCCAAAGCGTGGGTTGTCAGGGAATTCGCTTTAATTCCCTTTGCTCGGACGTGGTCACTGTAGCTATTTTATTCACCCAAGGTCAAAACGTCCGAAACCTGCGCACCTAATTTATTCTATTCACCAAAACAAAAAAGGCTTGATTTTCCGCTAAAAATCGGTCAGAAAAGATATTGATTTTATTAAAGTTTTTCTGGCCATTTTTTAACAAAAACCGCCTTATAAAAACACAATAACCCATCCCAAAAACGATGGCTATGTTGTCTGTCTTATTCCGGCGTCGGAATGTGCCGACAACAGAGCGAGGTTAGCACGCCAAACAGGACGTTTGGCGAGTTTGTGGTGCGCTTGGAGCGCGTCCACAAACGGTGCGTTAAGACCGAGCGGCGGCGGAGGGCAGCCGTAGGCCACATTCTGTAGCCAAAGCGTGGGATTGCAAAGGGAATTCGCTCTAATTCCCTTTGCTCGGACGTGGTCACTGTGGCTATTTTGTTCACCCAAGGTCAAAACGTCCGAAACCTTGCCGTACTATAAATAGACCACAAATTTAAACCGCCACAGCATTATCCACTAGGATTGCCATCGACACTTTCAGCGTCGTCGGCGGGGGGAGGCGGCGCGATTGTGGCTTCGCCGCAACAGCGCAACCCTAAGGGAATGCCCCAACTTACGCGGGGGCTTTATTCTTTGTTAGATTATCCTCTATCTGCACCATAACCGCCCCCGCAGCCCAAGGATTAAGGACTAAGAAATAAAAGCTAAGGTGCAGAACAAAGGCCATAATGGTAGTACCTGGCACTGTTGCTGTTAACGGCGCCGTTCGCCGCGTCGACAATGAAGAAGCCATCGCTACCTGATGCGTCGCTCGTCCAGTAGTCGTAGAAGGAGAAGCCCACATCATACTCGTCCATGAGGCCCCACTCCGTGAAAAACCCAGCACCTATGTGACGCTGGAAATAATTATTAGATGAAGATGGTAAGGCACCAGAAATAGAAGGACTATCTGTTTTGACTGCATTGGTTAAATCCTTTACTTTTGGCAAACGATAACCCAAACTTCTACACCAAAAGGATTGGTAAGACTGACTATCGCTTACATTATCCCGATGGACGAACCACTGCTGTAACACAAATCCATACCTCAACTCATTACCACTACCATCCCTACCTACCAACTCAAAGGTCTGCGGCAAAGATGGTACAGCTAGAGGACTAGGACTACTTGAGTTTATTTGAGTACTATCAGCCCTAGGACCGCTTAACTTAACACGTGCGACAACTTTTCCTCTATCAATACTAGGAATCCATCCATCACTAGGTGTAACACTTGTCACTGTAGCCGTTATTCCACCCCGAGCGACCGAAGACCACGTCAACTGACTTGCATCGATTCCACCTATGTCCAAATCAAAATATAATCCATCAGCACCTGTTGTCGGAAAGTTTCGGTTATAAGATGATGGACTTGTTGACTGAACTAAAAAACCCTTATAAGGGTTCCATATGTTAGCTGGGCCTGCGTGATTGCCTATGCCATAACTATCAAGATTTGGCCTTGCGTAACAAATACGAGGAACAGTGTTATACGGATTGATATAATAATCCACCGTAGCTCCACTAAAACTGGTTCTATTAGGAACCCCGTACTGTGTCTGTAAATATCCCCCTGTACTACTTAAAGTTACCCTATAAGGAGACTTACATATATCCAATGCATCACTACGATTAACTCTATTGCCATCCTTATCCCTAAACGATACCGATATATTCCCCGATGCGGTAACACCATTAGCACCCTGTCCATCCCCATCATCATCACGCCAATAATTATATCGAGTGACTAAATCACTTAAATCAACTGAACTAGCCGATGACGGGACTATCATATCTATATCATCCAGAGAATTCCCTGCATAAGGCAATCTTATTGGATTTGATACACTTGATGTATTAGTAGACGGCGTGATGACTTGGCCATCCTGCAACCTTATAGACAACAAACTATCCGTTGATGTGGCCCTTGTTCGACCACCGTCGAACGTTAAATACGGCGCAGTACCTTCAATAGTTTGTGATGTATAAACCGATAACGCCTGTACACTAAACGAAGAAAGTAATAACAAAGGTGTCAACCTCAGAGAAAATACTAATAATTTCGCTAAATTCAGCGGTAAAAATAAAACTCGTGAGGAATCTTGATAACTACAACTTTGATAACCCAAAAGATACACTGAGGAATTGCAATACATACAAACCAACCTGTTAAGTGAATTTTTTTATAAGAATTTTAGAATTATTTGCTTATTCAACTGATCGGACTTTTGTCCTATAACGAAATTATATTCCGCATCATAATGGACAACTAACTTTTTTTTATTGATTTTTGTAAAGTTTTGTTAATAAAGTAATGTCTTGAAAAACGTTTTTTTACTGTTTTTTGAGTAAAAACAATCAAATAAAAACTTAAATAAAATCAATACTTTTCCTGACCAATTTTTGGATAGTGATGGTAGAGTTGTCGGGATTGGAAAAATTAGATTAAAGTAAAGGGAATTGAAGTGGCTATTGTGGATATTTGCCGATTCAATAAGTCGGTGATAATTGAGTTAAATTATGCCTCGTTCCGGCTATCTCTTAAGTCCACAGTTCGGTTATGCACACGCTTTTCTTCTGTTGCATATGCGCAAGGTGCGTTTTCGTTCAGGTCTTCATGAATACAAAACTCAAGGGTACTCATTTCAACAATGTTTTCTTGCTTGGTCACCCCAATTCGACGGCAAAATTCACGGATCTAGGCAGGTATATAACCACTACGACGTAATCCTGATACCGTTAGCATGCGCGGATCGTCCCAACCATCGACGATTTTTTCAGCACGAGTAGATTTAATGGCGTACTCTAAATTTAATATAGGTGATGTTTTCGATCGTATCTGAAATACAATGGGTAAAATCGTACATTGGATAAATGCACCACTTGTTGCCTGTTTGGGTGATGCACAGCAAATTTAATGCGGTATAATACCAGATCTCGCATCACAATAATTAGAACAGGGCGAAAAGGAAAATAAAATGAATGAGATAAAAAATAAAACTGAGTTTAATCCACCGGTTCGGGTAGAGTTAAGTTATTTGCAACAGATTGACGGCTTGTACTTTTTAAATGATGTATTGTTTAGTGGATTGGCTTATGACCATCGGAATAACTAAACTTAATAAGTTTATTTAATAATAATCAACACAGAAGTGAATATTATCGCATTGAATTAATAACAGTAATAATGTTATCTTACTCAGTTAGTTTCAATGTATTGATTCATTGATAAATAATGTTTTAAAGAGAAGATAACTTAATATGATACTTGCAATTGATGTTTATTACATTGATAACCGCGCCAAATCGGTCGGCGTTTTATTTCATCATTGGACTGATTCAACCTCAGCAATTGAACAGGTAATCACAGATTATCAAGATAATGTTGCGCCCTATCAATCAGGTCAGTTTTATCAACGTGAATTGCCTTGCATTATGTCACTACTTGATAAAATTGATTTAAGTAAACTTACCTGCATTGTGATTGATGGTTATGTGCATTTGGATGAAGGTAAGATAGGGCTAGGTGGGCATTTGTATCATGCATTAAACAAAACCATTCCTATTATTGGTGTTGCTAAAAAGCCGTTTTCAGGCAATAGCGAGTATTTGATCGAAGTTCTTCGTGGCCAAAGCAAGCATCCGCTATATGTTACCTCGATAGGCATACCGCTAATAAATGCAGCTAATAGCGTGCAATCAATGGCTGGCAAACACCGAATGCCTGATGTGCTGAGCTATTTAGATCAACAAACAAAATTATTTAAACACGAAGAATAATTTATTGAATTAGATTCAAGTAATATAAATGAGGTGGCAACTACAATCATTCGCCGCCCCAATAAGTCGGCGAATGATTGAGTTAATTATGCTTCGTTCCAGCTATCTCTTAAACCTACGGTTCGGTTAAACACAAGCTTATCTTCGGTTGCATATTTATTATCTAAACAGAAGTAGCCTTCACGTTCAAATTGATAAGCATGCTCGGCTTTCGCATTTTGTAAACTTGGCTCAACAAAACCTTGTTTAATAATTAATGAATTAGGATTAATGGTTGATAAAAAGTCCTCGGCTGCACCTGGGGTTGGCGTATTAAATAAACGATCATACAGACGAATTTCAGCCGGTTTGGCAAACTTAGCCGAAACCCAATGAATGACGCCTTTCACTTTACGACCATCTTCCGGATTTTTGTTTAACGTGGCAGGATCGTAACTGCAATAGATTGTTTGGATGTTGCCTTCGGCATCTTTTTCAACGCGATCAGCACGAATCACATAGGCATTACGCAAACGCACTTCTTTACCAAGCACTAGGCGCTTGTAGTTTTTGTTAGCTTCTTCCCTAAAATCAGCTCGGTCGATGTAAATTTCACGCGTGAATGTCACTTCGCGAGCTCCTAATTCTGGGCGGTTTGGGTGATTTGGCATGCTAAGCACTTCGTCAATCGTGTCCGAGAAGTTCTCGATCACAACTTTAACGGGATCTAGCACTGCCATTGCGCGAGGTGCATTTTCGTTCAGATCTTCACGAATACAAAACTCAAGGGTACTCATTTCAACAGTATTTTCTTGTTTGGTCACCCCAATTCGACGGCAAAATTCACGGATTGAAGCAGGTGTATAACCACGACGACGTAAACCCGATACCGTTGGCATGCGCGGATCATCCCAGCCGTCAACAATGTTTTCTGATACTAATAGATTTAACTTACGTTTAGAGGTAATGGCATACTCTAAATTTAATCTTGAAAATTCATACTGATGAGGACGCGCTTCGATAGTAATATTATCTAATACCCAATCATATAAACGACGATTGTCTTGGAATTCAAGCGTACAGAGTGAATGGGTGATATTTTCGATCGCATCTGAAATACAATGGGTGAAATCGTACATTGGGTAAATGCACCATTTGTTGCCTGTTTGGTGATGCTCGGCAAATTTAATGCGGTATAACACCGGATCGCGCATCACAATAAATGGCGATGCCATGTCAATTTTGGCTCTTAGGCAGGCTTTTCCTTCGGCGAATTTGCCTTCTTTCATTTGTGTAAAAAGAGCTAGGTTTTCTTCAACACTACGATCACGATAAGGACTATTTTTACCCGGTTGCGTTAAAGTACCACGATATTCACGAATTTCATCAGCAGACAGTTCATCTACATAAGCAAGCCCTTTATTGATGAGTTCAATTGCATAATCATATAGCCTGTCAAAATAGTCAGATGAGTAACAAATCTCACCATCCCATTCAAACCCTAACCAACGGACATCTTGTTTAATCGACTCAACATACTCTATATCTTCTTTAGCTGGATTAGTATCGTCAAAACGCAAGTTACACTTACCCTGATAGTCTTGTGCAATACCAAAATTTAAACAAATTGATTTGGCATGCCCAATATGTAAATAGCCATTTGGCTCTGGCGGAAAACGGGTATGCGTTGTTTTATATTTGCCAGCAGCAAGATCTGCATCAATAATTTGGCGGATAAAATTAGTCGGACGAGTTTCAGTCTCTGTCGGTAGTGAACCGCTCATAAAAAACCTCTGATGATATATTTATTAGTAACAAATTAAGAATATTTGCTTTGCTATTACTTCTTGTATTGGTTGATGAATATAACAAATTTTTGTTATTTCTGAAACGAAAAACAGGCTATTTGTATCGACAAAATTGGCTTTTGGTTAAACAATGTCGTTTTTTAATAAAATAACCCATGTGTTAACTAAAAAAACACTAACAAAAAACTTCAATAAAATCAACACCTTTCCTGACCACTTTTTGACCGTGTTTCCAAATAAATACAGTCGCTATTCATCACCCGATTTTAACGAAACCACAAATCTTGCTCCACCTAATGGACTTGTAACAACAAACGCTTTGCCATCATGAAATTCTGCCATTAATTTTACATAAGCTAAACCAAGCCCATAACCACCGGTTGAACGTGTACGACTAGTGTCAAGTCTGGCAAAAGGCATAAAAATCTTTTCGCGCGCATCAAAAGGAATACCAGCGCCATCATCATCGATCTCAAGGATAACACGATTTTCATGTTTGGTGATATTTAAAACCGCTTTATGAGCTGCATATTTAAATGCATTAAGTAACAGATTTTTCACAATAGTTTCAACTAAATTGGTATCAATCATGGCGTGTTCATCTTGGCTATTACAAGTTAGCTCAAATCCTTTCGGTTTGAATAACGCCAGTGATTGGCACACTTTTTCGCCCCACTCTTTGAGTGCTACACGTGTTAAGTTTAGCTCGATATTGCTTTGCTGCATTTTAAAATAATTCAAGCTGGCATTGATTAATGTTTCAAGCTCGTTAATATCATCACTCATACCTTTTTGTAAAAGACGTTTTTCTTGTTCGTCGTGAGATTCTTCAAGCATACTAAGTTCAAATCGCATTCGTGCAAGCGGGGTGCGTAGTTCATGTGCCATTGCATGAGAAATCGTTTGATTGGTACTTACTAAGTGTTCAATATGCGTGCCCATATTATTTAATACGTTAGCGAGCGGCTTAAACAACCAACCTTTAACATTTTCGGTTCGTGCTTTTAAATTACCTTGTCCTAGTTGTTCGGCGGTCTGCCTGATATTAACCAAATCTTTCCAAACAGCGCTAAACGCCATATAAATTAAAATAAAAAAGATGATGGCACTAAATACAGCCCAAATAATAAGAAAGATGGTCAATGACATGGTGTTGGATGCCAAAATATCTCGCATGGCAATAGGGCCTAATTGGAGCAAGTTGCCATCTTTTAAATCAATGTAAACGACCTCTCTGTCGCTATCATAAGAAAAGTCCAGCTTGTGTAACTCGTTAAGTACCGCATCGGGTAAGGGTGTATTAATTGGCAAGACTTCGATAGGGTAACCAAAATAAGGTTGTAATTCATTAACCACGTCTTGAAGGGGACGATCTTTGTGCTCGTTAATTTGCATACGAATCAGGTTTACCGTGCCTCGTTGAGATTCTCGAAATACAATATGATCATCAGGCATATCGGTTAATGATGAAGGTAATGAATCAAAAACCAATAAAGCACCATAAGCAATGATACTTTGCAATAAGAGTAAAATGACTAGATAAAATACAATTCGGCGATTAAAAAATAGCGGTTTGGCTAATAATTGGCTCAATGGCTTTCTCCCTCTCGCATAAATAAATAGCCTTTACCACGTACGGTTTTGATGCGCGATGGATTATCTGGATCATCGAGTAATTTCCGACGAAGTCTTGACACACGTGCATCAATAGAACGATCGCTACCATCAAAATCGATCCCTCTTACCTGAGAAAAAATATCATCTCGCGATAAAATTGTCCCTGCATTATGCGCAAGTAACCATAACAGATCAAACTCAGCGGTTGTTAAATCAATTTCTTGCTCTTGCAAGAGCACTTTTCGGTTTTCGCCATCGATGACTAAATTGTCAAATATTAGCGTTTTATTATTTAGTGGCACAATCAATTCTTTATGATTGTCTTTGTCGGTTTCTATCTGTTTCCGTCTTAATAAGGCTCGTATGCGGGCAAGCAGTAATCTTGGCTCAACAGGCTTAGCTAAATAATCATCCGCCCCCAATTCCAACCCAACGATCTCATCAATATTATCTTCGCTAGCTGTCATTATAAGGATGTAGTTAGTAAACCATGTGCGTATATCACGACAAATATCAAAACCCGTTTTTTCAGGTAACATCACATCTAATATAACCAGATCTGGATTAAGCTGTTGAATTCTTTCTTCAGCGCCTGCACCGCTATTATGCCATTCAACAAGATACCCTTGCCGAATAAGATAAACTTGAATTAGATTGGCTAACCGCTGATCATCTTCGATGATTAATATACGTTCACTCATTATTTGTTCTTAATCACTGCCACTTTTACTTAGAGATGCCCCATTATACAGACAATTATTCCCTCGTTACAAAATATATACAAAGAGCCTACAAAGTTTATAGTTACTCTATGAGAGAATTTGCGCCAATATCTTTAAATAGGCTATTTTTACATTAAACATGAATACTTTTTCATCAATTACAAACTTTCTTTTTCATCCATCTTATACACAACATCACTCGCCAATTGTCTTGTGTGATTTTGATGGCACAATTAGTGTAAAAGATGTTACCGACACCTTACTAAGCCATTTTGGTCAAGAGGGTTGTGATGAACTCGAAACATTATGGGTTAATGGCAAAATTGGCTCTCAAGAATGTATGAGCAAGCAAATTGCCTTAATGGATGCAAGCTTAGATGAGCTCAATGACGTCTTATCTCAAATTGAAATTGATCCGGATTTTAAATCCTTTATTCAATATACTGAACAAAATAATATCCCTGTCCACGTAGTTAGCGACGGTCTTGATTATGCCATTGAGTTTATTTTAAAACGTCATGGTATTAAACAGTTGCCGATTTTTGCCAATAAATTACTGCATAATAATGCGCGCAGTTGGCGCCTTGAGTTCCCCTATGCAAACAAAGACTGCATCAAAAAAAGCGGTAATTGCAAATGTAATCATGTTAAAAAACAAAAATATTTTCCACAAATACTTTATGTTGGTGACGGTACGTCAGACTATTGCGTGTCGCATAATGTTGATTTTGTCTTTGCTAAAGATAAGTTAGTTAACTATTGCGAAAAAAATAGCATAGCACACACGCAAATCACCAGCTTTGCCGATGTCACAACCGCATTAGAACAAACTCAACAAGCGGTTATTCCTGTGATGATGGTAAAAGAATAAGGAACATTAATGAGTACAATCGAAGATTTATCTTACTTTCTACCAGGTAATAAAAATGGTGTACTGTTAATTCATGGCTTAACCGGTACCCCCAATGAAATGCGAATTTTAGCCAATGGTTTACATAAAGCAGGATTTACGGTTTATGCCATCCAGTTAGCTGGGCATTGTGGTACGGAAGAAGATTTGTGTAAAACAACTTGGCAAGATTGGTATAAAAGCGTGCAAGATGGCGCTGATTATTTAGCACAGCATGTAGATAATATCTTTGTTGCAGGACTATCAATGGGCGCACTACTTGCGCTCAAACTGGCAGTAGACAGACCTGAACAAATTAAAGGGGTTGGTGTGTTAGCACCCACATTTTGTTACGATGGTTGGAGTATGCCATTTTGGGCAAAAAAACTGTTTTTCTTACTTGTTTACTTTAAAAAATTGGGTATTTTCCAAAAACAGGTTTTCATTGAACAACCGCCTTATGGACTTAAAGATGAACGCATTCGTGCGGTGGTCTCTGAAAGTATGTTAAGTGGTGATGCTGCATCAGCAGGCCTTGCAGGAAATCCATTCCCTGCGCTTGCCGAAATGCAGTTATTGGCAAAAGCTATGCGCAAGCAATTGCCCCAAGTGATTTCGCCTTGTTTAATTATGCATTCAGGTAACGATGATATCGCCAATATAGAAACGAATGCCAAATTGGTCGAAAAGCAAGTTTCAGGACCAACAAAGTTAGTGGTATTAAATGATAGCTATCATTTAATTACCATTGATAGCCAGCGCCGCGAAGTGATCAAGGAGTGTGTTTCTTTCTTTGATAATATAGCAGAAGGAATAAAAGCATAATGTCACCATTAGTTATTCTACTTTGGGTTAGTAACATCTGCTTCGATACCTTAGGCCAAGTCGCTTTTAAATTTGCAGCCATCGCCCCCAACAATCGCGATGGTTGGTACTATTGGTTAGATTTAGCAAAAAATAAGTGGATTTGGATTGGTGTTACCTCGTATGTTGCTGAATTTTTATTATGGTTAGCCTTTTTAACGTTAGTACCACTTTCGCAAGGGGTATTACTTGCCTCATTTAATATTATTACTATCATGCTAGTTGGCCGTATTATTTTCAAAGAATTACTGACTAGTTACCGCTTGCTCGGAATGCTATTAATCACCGCCGGTGTTGTTTTTGTAGGAATGTCGTAATATGGCTAGATTTTACTTAATTGGCTTTTCTGTATTGCTCTTTTTTGACACAATTGCGCAATGTAGTTTTAAATTAACAGCGATTGAAGCTCAACCGTTAGAGATGAGCATTGAATGGTTAATTCGCGTATTTACTAACCCTTGGATCTATATCTCAATAGCAGGCTATATTCTGACATTTTTTACTTGGATGACGTTATTAAAAAAAGCCCCTGTAGGACCCGCTTTTGCCGCATCACACTTCGAAGTTGTGACAGTGATGGTTGTTTCAATTTGGTTATTTCACGAACCGATTACCTTATTCAAGTTAATTGGTACAATATTAATTGTTTCAGGCATTCTCTTTTTGGCATTAGCAGAAAGCAAATTATCGAAACAAAATCCGCACAACCATTAACCCTAAGTTCCAATCATAATGGAAAGCTAGGCCTTAAGCCTACTTTCCTGAAACTTTTAAAAACTTATACTGTTAATGTTTTTAATAGCGTCAAATTAAGTTGATGCTGTTCTTGCTGCCAATTAAGAAGGTTATTTGGCGATATGCTCGGTTGTTTATCAAGAGAACTAAGCAAACGTTTAAACCAATTAGATGGCTGCCATATTGATAGTTCACCGGTAATATCACTGCCGATAATTCTAGGTTTAATTGACGATATAGTATCAAGCAGATGATACGTTTGTAGCTTGCCTTGATCCCAGTTGGTGTGAATCACCTCTTCGCTTAATACGTCTTTATCAATCGATAAATAGACCGGTTGTGCGCTATGATATTGTTCGGATAAGAAGTTAGCAATAAGGTCATCTGGTGTGGCAAAATGCCTAAAAGCATGTCCTAAACCAATTTTTTTTGCCCATGCGACATTGACATCTAAGCTCCAGTAAGTCAATTTTTTATGAAATAGCGGTTTCCATCTATTTTCCCAAAAATGGGCTATACCAATATCATGGGAGGTAATGCCAAGCACATGTACATGACTCACAAAAGGCAAACTTGCCACATAACTAACCCATGATCCACAATGCACACCAAATAGATAGCGCATATTGTCTGGATGATTATCAAAAATCACAACTTGGATCGGATTATCTGCGGAATATTGCTTTGCTAAACGTTCAATAAGTAGTAATGAAATATGATGAAAATCACCACTGCCCATTAATACCGTGCCATAGCTTTCCGGCAAAGATTGCTGTAATACCTGTTTAAATTGGCTAAATTGTTTCTTAGTGCAACTAAAACGAATTGTATCTTGCCACTGCGTAACATCAACCGTTTGAGCATGACAAATATCACCCACGCTTCCATCAAAGTTGAGAATAATAGGACAGCTCATGCTACTTTCTCCTTATCACTTTCAAAGTGACCAATCAATCTGCGTAATACAGCTCTTAGTAATGGATTGCGAATATAAACAAGATGCTTAGTAAAAGTAAATTTTGCACCGAGTGATGCTTTTACCTCAGGATCGGTCCAACCCGCAATATAATGACTAAATCCTTGCTGCAAAGCATATTCAAGATTTACAAACCAGCTTACAAAATAGAGATTGAGCTCTCTTGCCTGTGGATAAACCATACCAATATACTTATCAACTAGCATATTGTTCACAACAAAACAAATATTGTACCCCACCAACTTATCATCATGGTGATAAGTCACAATATGCGCATTTTGGGTTTTGCTTTGTAATAGCTGACTAAAAAAGGGCTTAGTCAATAAGTCAAAATGGATTTCACTTTGCTGATAAACATTAAGATATAATTGATAATACTCATCTAAAACCGCTTGGTCATAAAAACACTCATCACCACTATGCAACATATTAATCACTAATTTTTCTCGTGATTTTAGTTTTCGCCTAAAATTTTTACGTCGGCTATAAGAAAATCGTGAAAAAACCTCATCTATATTGGCAAAATCAATCGGTAGCCAAGCCAATGCTTGCCCTTCAACTTCAATAAAACCTTGTTCTTTTAGTGACGAAATAAGATGCATTGAATAATCATTTTCTTTTTCGCTCAGTAAAGGCGATGCGATAGGTATATCTTTAACAATCAAAAAAGGATATTGCTTAGCATAAGCCGTTTTTAGATGTTGTGCTAATTGATTAGCATCCACTTTATCATTTAGTAACGCATATTCCGAAACAGTTGCGCCAACAAAACAAGTATTGGGTTGTAAGTAGCGCTGCCATTTATGATAAAAAGGCAGTTTTTGAATTTTATGTCTGAAATCATCATCTGCAGTAGTAAGAAGATCAAACTTGGCAGAAAAAACAGGCACACCATCTTCACTCAGCCATGCGGAAAATTCTTGTGGAGGATGAGTTAGAAAATTGTCTATTAATTCATTGGGTTCTAACTGATTGATATATTTCATAACGTTAAATATAAGATTGGCTGTAACTCGCGGTCCCGCCAATAGACATTGGCGGGAAAATGAAAACAAAACAATTAAAGCTCTTTTTTAGCTCGTGTAATTAATTGATCCAACAGTTCAATACCCTGATCAATTTCTTGACGAGAGATGTGTAACGATGGCGCAAAGGTAATCACGTTTTTATAGTAACCACCAATATCCAGCACTAAGCCCATTTTGGTACCTTTCCAATCAAGATCACCGGACATACCGATATCAACCATTTTGTCAACAAGTGCTTTATTGGCTGTAAAGCCATCTTCAGTACAGATTTCAGCACGTAGCGCTAAGCCTAAACCATCAACTTCGCCGATCTCTTTGTGTTTCTTCTCAAGTGTTTTTAAACCTTCTAGGAAGTAAGCACCGCTCTCCATGACCATTTTTTCGTAATCGGTTTCAGAAGTCATTTTTAACACTTCAAGACCAACTGCTGTACCAAGTGGATTTGAGGCAAAAGTTGAGTGAGTTGAACCAACTGGGAATACTTGTGGATTAATTAATTCTTCACGTGCCCATAAACCACCTAGCGGATTAAGACCATTAGTTAATGCTTTAGCAAAAACCACAACATCAGGTTTGACATCAAAGTGTTCAATTGACCAAAGTTTACCAGTACGATAAAAGCCCATTTGGATTTCATCAACGACTAATAAAATACCATACTGATCTAAGACTTTTTTAAGACCTTTAAAGTAATTACGAGGAGGAACAATATAACCACCTGTTGCTTGTAAAGGTTCGGCATAAAACGCTGCATATTCCGCTTGTCCCACTTTTGGATCCCAAACACCGTGGTATTCGGTTTCAAATAAACGCGCAAATTCAGCCACCAAATGTTCACCATATTCTTCTGCTGTCATGCCTTTTGGTCGACGGAAAGGATATGGGAATGGAACAAACATAGCACGATCACCAAAATGACCATAGCGACGACGATAACGATAACTTGATGTAATGGATGAAGCGCCTAAAGTACGACCATGGTATCCACCTTGGAAAGCAAACATTAACGATTTACCGCCAGATGCATTACGAACCAATTTTAAAGAGTCTTCAATACATTGTGAACCACCCACATTGAAATGTACTCGTCCTTCATAACCAAAACGCTTTTCCATGCCTTGGGCAATGGTTTTGGCTAATTCAATTTTAGTTGGATGCAAATATTGGCTAGCGCACTGTGGTAAAGTATCAATTTGCTTTTTAAGCACATTATTTAAACGTTCATTAGCATAACCAAAGTTACACGCAGAATACCACATTTGTAAGTCAAGGAAAGCTTTGCCTTCTTTGTCATACATATAACTACCTTCACAACCATCAAAGATTTTTGGTGGTTCAACATAATGCACGGTATCGCCAAAAGAACAATATTTAGCTTCATCCGCTAACAGTGTCGCATCATCAGGACGACTGTTAATCATTTCTAAAGTTGGTTTGCTCATAATTTATCTCACTAATCCATATTCAAATACGATAAAATGTGGCATTATTATTCAAGAAATTTGTTTGTTACAATGTATAATTACTGTATAAATTGTGTGACGATAAACAAAACAAAAAAATACACTAAAAGATAATAAAATTTGCGAACTGATAACAAGCGCTCTCTTATATAGATAAGCACGATATACGGGCATCAAAAAATGAAAAAAATACCTTATGCACTTTCTATTTTATCAATAATAGCATTAGGAACTACCCAGATCGCATTAGCTGAGCCCACCTCCCTTGGGATTGGTATTGGTTGGGAAAATTCACCTTATAAAAGTTACAGTGCTCATTATTCTCCTATTCCCCATATTGATTATGACAATGGGCGATTTTTTATCGATGATTTATCCGCTGGGATTTATGTTTATCATGCTGATGATCAAAATATTTCAATTGGTGCTCGCTACTTATCTAATGAATTTAAACCACACAATTCAGATAATCACCAATTAAAACAACTTGATAGCCGTCACTCAACATTACTAACTGAAATAGAATATTCCCTTGTAACCAACTGGGGTGGATTTTCTAGTAGCGTTGGGGCTGATATGCTAAATAACAGTAATAGTATTTTAGTTAACAGCGATTATACCGTCCCTTATATGCAAGGTAATTTCATTGTTGCACCGACCATCGGGATAAATTGGGCTAATGGTAAACACAATGGTTATTATTATGGTATTTCGCATAAAGAATCATCTCGTTCAGGATTGAGATACTTCAATGCCAATAGCTCATTGACACCTTACGCCGAAATCGCAGCACAATATTCATTCACCGAAAATATGGCTACTTTTGGCGGTGTTCATATCGACAAATTAACTGGTGACGCAGCTGATAGCCCAATGGTTGACAATAGCACTGTCACCTCAATTTATATGGGTGTATCTTATAATTTTTAATTAATAGACATCAATATCAAGTTGTTAGCTATTTTAAGTGAAATAAAATCATTACCACAAAAAATTCAGGAAATAGAAAAGTATGCTTTGGTTTAAAAATGCCATCATTTATCAACTCAATAATGACACGTTACTTAATAAAGATGCGATTGAAAACGCAATAAAATCGCATCTTTTTACCCCCTGCGGTAATTTAGACACAACCAAAATGGGTTGGGTATCGCCTTATCATGATAATAATGACGATGCTTTTATTATTGATATGCAAGGGCATTTATTATTACGAATCAAAAAAGAAACCAAAATATTACCCACCCCTGTTATTAAACAAGCATTATTAGAGAAAATCGATAAACAAGAACACGCACTCAGTAGAAAACTGACTAAAAACGAAAAAGCCACCTTAAAAGACGAAGTCATGATTGATCTCATGCCAAGAGCATTTAGTAAATATAATCACTATTGGTTATGGATTGATACACAAAATAAACGCATTGTTGTTGATTGTAGTAGTTTTAAACAAGCCGAAGATATCTTAGCCATTTTACGCAAAGAGCTTGGATCGCTTGCATTAACACCGTTATCAATTGATAAACCACTTGAACAAATCATGACGACTTGGGTTAAAGAAAACCTGAATTTTCCACCATTTATATTAGGTGATCAAGCCGAACTCAAAGATCCGCTTGAAGGTAATGGAATTATCAACTGCAAAAACCAAGAGATCACCGGTGACGAAATGCGTGTTCATTTTGATTCTGGCAAATGGGTCACAAAAATTAAAATTATTGATGAAAGAGGCGTCAGCTTTATCGTCAATAATGACTTAACATTTAAACGAATTAAATTTGATTCGGTTATTTTAGACGAAAATGAAGATATCGGTTCAGATGAATTTGATAAAAAACTAGAAGCTGATTTCATTATTATGGCTAATTCATTAGCCAATACTATTAATGACTTTTACATAACAATTAACAAAATCATTTGATAAAATTATTTAAATTTTTTTTGCATTATACCATCATTAGTTATGGATTTGCCTATTATCTATGCTATACTAGCAGACAGATTATGGGTAACATAATTATATAAAAATAAGTATTGTTCTTTTTATTTGAAGTGTATTTTAAACAATAAAAGAAACTAAACATCGTCTATAACAATATATAAGTTGAGGCAATAAAATGAAAAAAACTACTCTAGCTCTAGCAATCGCAGTTGCAAGTTTAACAGCTACTGCAGCTAATGCAGCATATGAAGACAACACTTTTTATACAGGTGCTAAATTAGGTTGGTCAGAGCTTTATCGATTAGATGCGAATAAAGTTCGTGTATGGGATAACGTTGGTATCAGCACTTCAAACCGTAGCAATATTGCTGGTGGTGCTTTCCTTGGTTTCCAAGCAAATCCTTATTTAGCTTTTGAATTAGGTTATGACTGGTTAGGATCTGCTAAATATAAAAGATCTTTCCATTATGCAGGCAGAGATTATGATGTAGGTCATAGTAAAGTTTCTGCTCAAGGTGTATCTTTAACTGGTAAATTAAGCTACCCTATCATTGACAACCTAGATATCTATGGTCGTGCAGGTGGAATGGTAACTATCGCTAAATGGAAAAACGGCGGTTTAGTAAAAGATGGCGACAAACTTGACAATGGTACAAAAACTGACCTATCTCCTGTGTATGCGTTAGGTCTTGACTATCGTTTCGACGAAGACTTCTCTACTCGTTTAGAATACCAATATGTTCAACATATTCATACTAAAACTGATGCATCTCCAGATGCTGGACTAGTAAGTTTAGGTATTACTTACCGTTTAGGCGCACCAGCAGCTCCAGCTCCAGTTGAATTAAAAACTGAAGTAAAACGTTATGTATTAAATGAAGATGTTCTATTTGCTTATGCAAAAGCTGACTTAAAAGCTGAAGGTCGTCAAGCATTAGACAACTTATTAACAAGCCTTGTTAAAATCAACCCAACAGAAAGTGCTGTTGTTGTAATTGGCCATACTGACCGTATCGGTTCAGATAGTTACAACCAAAAATTATCAGAACAACGCGCTAATTCTGTAATGAAATACTTAATTTCTAAAGGTGTTCCTGCTAACTTAATCAGTGCTCATGGTGTAGGTAAAACTCAACCAGTAACTGGTACTAAATGTAATGCACTTCGTGGCGCTGACTTAAAAGCATGTTTAGCACCAGATCGTCGTGTTGAAATTGAAGTTAAAGCACGTAACGTTCAAGAAGTTCAAGTAACTAATTCAACAAATTAATTTTTGTTTTTTTAAGTTATTCATTAAGACCCGGTTAAAAGCCGGGTTTTTTTATCTCTCTTTTTTGTTAACAACTAAATATATATCACCTTAGAACTACAAATTATCCACAAAAGGGATTATAATGCCTTACGGTATTGTTAGTAAGAAAAATTGAAGGAGTTGCCGTGCCTACCGCGATTTGGCAAGATTGCCTTTCTCAATTACAAGAAGAAATTCCTACAACGGAATTCAATTTATGGATTCGCCCGTTGCAAGCGGAAATGGTCGATAACAAACTTTATATTTATGCACCAAATAGATTTGTGTTAGATTGGGTAAGGAATAAATATTTAACCACTATATCCCAATTACTAAATAAGCTTTTTAATGACGATTCTTTAAAATTATTTCTTGAAGTTGGCTCGACTGTATCGACAGATAAAAAAGCCCAAAGTAGCCAGCGCAAAATGGATGTTTTACCGGCTTGGCAAACAACAAAAGAAACAAATCACAATCATATTTACCGTTCAGGTATTAATCATAAACATACTTTCAACAGTTTTGTCGAAGGTAAATCAAACCAACTAGGTGTTGCTGCGGCAAAACAAGTGGCTGAAAACCCCGGAAAAGCTTATAACCCATTATTTTTATACGGTTCTACTGGTTTAGGTAAAACGCATTTATTACATGCGGTTGGCAATCAAATAATGGAAGAAAAGCCTAATGCCAAAGTTGTCTACATGCATTCGGAACGCTTTGTGCAAGATATGGTAAAAGCACTACAAAATAATGCTATTGAAGAGTTTAAAAATTACTATCGTTCAGTTGATGCGTTGTTGATTGATGACATTCAATTTTTTGCCAATAAAGAGCGATCCCAAGAGGAGTTTTTTCACACGTTTAATTCGTTATTAGAAGGCAATCAACAAATTATTTTAACCTCGGATCGTTACCCTAAAGAAATTGATGGTGTTGAAGACCGCTTAAAATCACGTTTTGGTTGGGGATTAACCATTGCAATTGAGCCCCCTGAGCTCGAAACACGAGTTGCCATTTTGATGAAAAAAGCCGAAGAAAATCATATTAAATTACCCGAAGAAGTCGCTTTTTTTATTGCTAAAAGGCTACGTTCCAATGTTCGAGAGTTAGAGGGTGCACTTAATCGCGTCATCGCTAATGCTAATTTTACAGGGAAAGCGATTACCATTGATTTTGTTAAAGATGCCTTAAAAGATTTACTGGCTTTACAAGAAAAACTGGTTACCATTGAAAATATACAAAAAACGGTTGCCGAATACTATAAAATTAAAGTATCAGATTTACTTTCTAAACGTCGTTCCCGTTCGGTTGCAAGACCACGACAAGTCGCAATGGCGCTTGCCAAGGAACTCACTAACAAAAGCCTGCCTGAAATCGGCGATGGCTTTGGTGGAAGAGATCACACAACCGTATTACATGCATGTAGAAAAATTGCAGAATTAAAAGAAGAAAGCAATGCAATTAAAGAAGATTATTCCAATTTAATTCGAACATTATCAACTTAAAAAAGAATCAATACTATGAAATTTATTATAGATCGTGAAAAACTGATAAAACCCTTGCACCTTGTCAGCGCTCCACTGAGTAATCGCCCGACGCTACCAATTTTGGGAAATCTATTATTACAAGTCAATGACAACAGGCTATCAATGACGGGAACGGATCTTGAAATAGAGATGATATCCTATCTACAATTAACCGAACCAAGTGAGCCGGGTGCAACTACTGTACCAGCAAGAAAGTTTCTTGATATCTGTCGAAACTTACCTAATGATGCCCAAATATCGATAAGCGTTGACGATAACCGATTGATGATTCAATCCGGTCGTAGTAAATTTTCTTTAGCAACGCTACCTGCTAATGATTTTCCTAATTTGGAAAATTGGCAAAGCGATGTCGACCTTTCTGTTCCACAAAAAACCATAAAACGACTGATTGATGCAGTACAATTTTCAATGGCAAACCAAGATGTCAGATATTATTTAAATGGCATGTTATTTGAAATTGAAGATGGCCTATTAAAAACAGTCGCGACTGATGGACATCGACTAGCACTATGCGCACAACCAATAGAACAAGATACACAAACTACTCACTCCGTTATTTTACCAAGAAAAGGAGTGCTTGAGCTCGCAAAACTGGTTAGCGATAACGACGAACTAATCACGATGCAAATTGGTAATAACAACTTACGTGTTAACCTTGGTGATTTCACTTTCACATCAAAACTCATTGATGGTCGATTTCCTGACTATAAACGCGTATTACCACGCAATCCAGATAAACCACTTGAAGTCTCCTGCGAAGAACTCAGAAATGCCCTATCAAGGGTTGCCATCTTGTCTAATGAAAAGTTCCGCGGTATCCGACTTCATGTCCATAACAACCAAATAAAAATTACTGCAAACAATCCTGAACAAGAAGAAGCTGAAGAAGTTGTTGACGTAAAATATGAATCAGCAGAGCTTGAAATTGGCTTCAATGTCACCTATTTACTCGACATATTAAATACATTGAAATGTGATAGCGTACAGCTATTACTTACTGACGCCGTATCAAGTGTACAAATTGAAGATATCAACAATCAATCTGCCACTTATGTTGTTATGCCAATGCGCTTATAATCAACTCTTACTTAATTTTCCGGCTTCGGCCGGAATAATTGATAGCATATGACTCTTTCAACCATCAACATACATCATTTCCGTAATATTGATTACGCAAAGCTCACCTTATCGCCGCATTTCAACTTCATTGTTGGCGATAATGGCAGTGGCAAAACAAGCCTACTCGAAGCCATTTATATGCTTGGGCATGGCCGCGCATTTAGGCACACCCAATCCAATCGCATCATTCAGCACGAACAACCCGAACTGGTATTATTTAGCGAAATAAAAAACACCAACCAACAAACACATTCAATTGGTCTTTCTAAATCACGCAATAGTGAAAATAAAATCAAAATAGACGGAGACGAAGGCTTTCGACTCACTGATCTAGCCAAACTACTCCCTATCCAACTCATTACCCCAGAAGGGTTTGACTTATTAACGGGGGGACCTAAATATCGACGTTCATTTATCGACTGGGGGTGCTTTCACCATTACCCAGAATTTGTCCATTTATGGAACAGTTTAAAACGCCTATTTAAACAACGCAATGCACTGCTAAAGCAAGCTAAAAATTATAATCAATTATTACCTTGGGACAAAGAGATCGCACCCATTGCTGAAAAAATTAGTCAAATAAGAGCTGATTACTCGCAAAAAATTTTTCCTGAAATTATGCAAACGTGTCATGACTTTTTGCCCGAATATCAACTAAATTGCCAGTATTTCCAAGGTTGGGATCACGATACAGATTATGCTCAAATACTCCAAAAACAGTATGAACGCGATAAACTACTCAACTACACATCGACCGGCCCACATAAAGCGGATATTCGCTTACGCATCGACAATATCCCCGTTGAAGATCTATTATCTCGTGGGCAACTAAAGTTATTAATGTGTGCTTTACGCCTATCGCAGGGTGAATATTATTCAAAGCAAAATACCCAAGCCTGTGTTTACTTGATTGATGATTTTGCATCTGAATTAGACAACAACAAAAGAACATTATTAGCCAAACGGCTAAAGCTTGCTAATTCACAAGTATTTATTACGGCCGTCAATCAATCGCAAATTACCCATATGATCGATGAAAATGATAAGATTTTTTACATAAAATCTGGTATAATCTCGTAAATATACAGAATGATATAAACAATCAAATAAGTCGAGAAATCCATGTCTAATTCTTATGATTCTTCTAGCATTAAAGTCCTTAAAGGACTTGATGCTGTCCGTAAACGTCCAGGTATGTATATTGGTGATACTGATGATGGCACAGGACTTCACCATATGGTTTTTGAAGTGGTCGATAATGCCATTGATGAAGCATTAGCCGGTTATTGTCACCATATTGAAGTAACCATCCATCCCGATAACTCAGTTTCTGTACGTGACGATGGTCGGGGTATTCCAACAGGTATACATGAAGAAGAAGGCATCTCTGCTGCTGAAGTTATTATGACTGTATTACATGCTGGCGGGAAATTTGATGATAATTCTTACAAAGTATCTGGTGGCTTACACGGTGTTGGTGTTTCAGTGGTAAATGCTTTATCGGATAAATTAGAATTAGTGATTTATCGTGACGGAAAAATACACCAACAAATTTACAACTTAGGGGTACCACAAGCACCACTTAACGTGATTGGCGAAACCACAGAATCAGGCACATACGTCCGCTTCTGGCCAAGTCCTGAAACATTTACCAACATCGAATTTGTCTACGAAATACTCGCCAAACGACTTCGTGAACTCTCGTTCCTAAACTCAGGTGTATCGATAAAATTACTTGATGAACGTACAGGCAAAAATGAACATTATCATTACGAAGGCGGAATCCAAGCTTTTGTTGAATATCTCAATAAAAACAAAAACCCGATTCACCCAAAAATATTTTACTTCAGCACAGAAAAAGACGATATTGGCGTCGAAGTGGCACTGCAGTGGAACGATGGCTACCAAGAAAATATCTATTGTTTTACTAACAACATCCCCCAACGAGACGGCGGTACACACTTAGCCGGTTTCCGTGGTGCAATGACGCGCACATTAAACAATTATATGGAAGCTGAAGGATACAGCAAAAAAGCGAAAATTAGTGCCACTGGTGATGATGCGCGTGAAGGTCTCATCGCGGTTGTATCAGTTAAAGTCCCTGATCCTAAATTCTCATCACAAACTAAAGACAAATTAGTCTCATCAGAAGTTAAATCGGCGGTTGAATCCGTCATGGGCGAAAAGTTAGCAGAATACTTACTTGAAAACCCATCCGATGCCAAAATTGTCGTCGGCAAAATCATTGACGCAGCAAGAGCACGAGAAGCAGCACGCAAAGCACGCGAAATGACACGACGTAAAGGCGCATTAGACCTTGGTGGCTTACCGGGTAAACTCGCTGACTGCCAAGAAAAAGACCCGGCGCTATCTGAACTTTACTTAGTGGAAGGGGACTCGGCAGGTGGCTCGGCAAAACAAGGGCGCAATCGCAAAAACCAAGCAATTTTACCGCTAAAAGGTAAGATATTAAACGTCGAAAAAGCCCGTTTTGATAAAATGCTTTCATCGCAAGAAGTGGGAACGTTAATTACTGCATTAGGTTGTGGTATTGGCCGTGATGAATATAATCCAGATAAAATGCGTTACCATAGCATTATTATCATGACCGATGCTGATGTCGATGGTTCACACATCCGCACCTTATTATTAACGTTCTTTTATCGTCAAATGCCAGAAATCATCGAACGCGGCTATGTTTATATAGCACAACCACCTTTATACAAAGTCAAAAAAGGCAAACAGGAACAATACATCAAAGACGATGATGCCATGACGCAATTCCAAATCGCCTTAGCGCTTGAAGATGCCTCGTTACACGTTAATGATCATGCTCCAGCACTTGCTGGCGAAGCATTAGAACGGCTGATTGCGGAATATCAAAAAGTCGAAAAGCTCATCACTAAAATGGAACGACGCTATCCAAAAGCACTACTGTCAGAATTGGTATACCACGATGTACTAAACGAAACTATCTTACAAAGCCAGCAACAAGCTGAAAACTGGGCAAAAATACTTGTCGAAAAACTGACAAGCAAAGAACAACATGGTAGCAGTTACCGCTATGCAACTGACTACAATGAAAAAACCCAATTGCACCTGCCGGTAATTAAGGTCAAAACACATGGTGTTGACACGAATTACACGTTGGATCAGGCGTTCATTCATAGCAATGAATACCGCAACATCTGTCATCTTGGTGCACAATTAAAAGATCTATTGGAAGACAGCGCATTCATCCAACGTGGTGAGCGCAAACAACCCGTTGAATCTTTTGACGAAGCTGTTGATTGGTTAATTAAAGAATCACGTCGTGGATTAACTATTCAACGTTATAAAGGACTAGGAGAAATGAACCCAGAACAATTGTGGGAAACAACAATGGACCCAACTAGTCGTCGCATGTTGCAAGTCACCATAAAAGATGCCATTGAAGCGGATCAATTATTTACTACATTAATGGGTGATGAAGTTGAACCCCGCCGACTATTTATTGAAGAAAATGCCCTTAAAGCGGCAAATTTAGATTTTTAAAAGTTGTCGTGATAAAAAGAGTAAAAAGACCAGACGTAATGTCTGGTTTTTTATTAAATGAAGGATGGGTGAGTTTGTTTTTGTAAGGCAGTTTTTGTTAAAAAAACAGCCAGAAAAACTTTAATAAAATCAATATCTTTCCTGACCGATTTTTGAGCGGAAAATCAAGCCTTTTTGGGTTGGTGAATAGGATGGATTGGGTGTGGTGGTTTCGGACGTTTTGGCCTTTGGTGAACAAAATAGCCATAGTGACCACGTCCGAGTTAGGGAATTAAAGCGAATTCCCTAACAACCCACGCTTTGGCTGCAGAATGTGGCCTTCGGCTACCCTCCGCCGCCACTCGGTCTTAACGCACCGTTTGTGGACGCGCTCCAAGCGCACCACAAACTCGCCAAACATCCCTGTTTGGCGTGCTAACCTCGCTCTGTTGTCGGCACATTCTGACGCCGGAATAAAACAAACAGCATAACCATCTTTTTTGGAAGATATTATGTTTTTATAATTATATGATTTATTTAAATTAAACGCCTACACGGCGTTAAGGATTGAAATCTCATCTGGGCAACAAAAGTTTTTTTTCTAAACCGCCTACACGGCGTTAAGGATATGGTGCAGATTTTATTAGCAAAAATGCAGTTTCTAAACCGCCTACACGGCGTTAAGGATGGGCGCGGTTTTTTTGAGCGAGCAGTTAATTTTCTAAACCGCCTACACGGCGTTAAGGCGTGGTAAAACTCAGGTTAGCTCTGAGATAAATTTCTAAACCGCCTACACGGCGTTAAGGTAGAACTCAAGATTTGATAAATCTTGCTATATAAAGATAAACAACAATTTCATCTTTGAAAACCCTTTTTTTGAGCTGTTTTTTAATGTTTTGATTTTATTTAATTTTAAATTGTCGTAAAAAAAAGGGTTTGGAGCGGTTAAATTGTTGTTATTAGAGCGCTATTCGTGTTTTTGTTGATTTGTTGTATGTCAGCACTTTGCTTAGGTTGTGTAAGTGATTGATTTAGCTTGAAAACAGAAAAATAAAAACTTTAATAAAATCAATACCTTTCCTGACCGCTTTTTGGATGTAATTGCATTGTTTTTTAACAAAAAAGCAGTTCACATACCCCCCCCAAGGCTATGTTGTCTGTCTTATTCCGGCGTCAGAATGTGCCGACAACAGAGCGAGGTTAGCACGCCAAACAAGGATGTTTGGCGAGTTTGTGCTGCGTCTGACAAATTTGTCTGGAACAAATTTGAACATCTGAGCAAAGCGAAGATGACCTCGAAGAGGCGAGTATCAGGATGATACGAGTAATCCCACAAACGGTGCGTTAAGACCGAGCGGCGGCGGACAAATTTGTCTGGAACAAATTTGAACATCTGAGCACAGCGAAGATGGCCTCGAAGAGGCGAGTATCAGGATGATACGAGTAGCGTAGCCGTAGGCCACATTCTGCAACCAAAGCGTGGGTTGTCAGGGAATTCGCTTTAATTCCCTGACTCGGACGTGATCACTGTAACCATTTTATTCGCCAAAGGTCAAAACGTCCGAAACCTTGCCATACTATAAATAGACCACAAATTTA